>CAZDHR010000539.1:0-4095 GCA_964505295.1 uncultured Planctomycetaceae bacterium | reverse complement strand
CTCTATTTCGACACACGCCTGTCGGACGACAACTCCGTCTCCTGCGCGACCTGCCATGACGTGACCCGCGGGTTCACCGACCAGCGGGCGGTCTCCGAGGGGATCGGCGGCCAGCTCGGCAAACGGAACGCACCGACGACCCTCAACGCGGCCCTCCTGCAAACGCTGTTCTGGGACGGCCGGTCGCCCACCCTCGATCATCAGGCGAGGCAGCCGATTCTCAACCCGGTCGAGATGGGTATCCCCGACCCCGCCGCCGCGATGGAGGCCATCGGCGACGACCCCGAGTACCAGAAGATGTTCAAGGAAGCCTACGGTCGGGAGATGAACTACGAAGACCTGGGCCGGGCGATCGGGGCCTTCGAGCGGACGCTGGTGTTCATCGACTCGCCGTTCCGGCGGTTCCTGGCCGGCGATGAGGAGGCCATCTCGGCCGACGCCCGGGCCGGCTGGGACCTGTTCAACGGAAAGGGCCGGTGCACGACGTGCCATCCGATGAACCCGTCCAACCCGTTGGGCTCGGACAACCGGTTTCACAACGTCGGCGTGTCGGCCCGGCACCAGGACTTCGAGGGCCTGGCGCGCAAGGCGATCAAGCTGCTCAAGGAGGACCCTTCGGAGCAGAAGCTGGACGAGTTGGCCGTGGGCACCGACATGAGCGAGCTGGGCCGGTTCATGGTGACCCGGAACCGGGTCGACACCGGCTCGTTCCGCACGCCGCTGATCCTGAACATCGCCATCACGCCGCCCTACATGCATGACGGCTCGCTGGCCACGCTGTGGGACGTGATGGATCACTACAACAAGGGTGGGGAGGCCAACCCGTTCCTCGACGGGGGCATCGAGCCGCTGGCCCTTAGCGAAGAAGAAATCGACCAACTCGTCGCCTTTCTCTTCGCGCTGACCGACGTACGCTTCGCCGACGAGAATCAGCGGCAGCTCGAGCAGCAGAAGGCATTGGCCGCCAAGGAACGACCGATTCGAGACGAGGCGATGGCCTCCCGGCTGACGATCCCCTTCGAGCAGCGCGTGATGGGCGCGAGGAGCACCGACCAGAAATAAGGAGCGATCCACGATGGCTACGTACAAGAGCATCGAAACCAGGTACATGGAAGAGCGCGCGAAGCTGTTCCGTGGCCTGCGCAATCTGGACCGCCGCTCCTTTCTGAAGGTGTCGGCGGCGGCGTTGGGGGCGGCCGCCGGGCTCGCCGCGCCCCACTCGTTCACGCCGGTGAGCGTGGCCGAAGCGCCCGAGGCTCCGGACGCGAAGCCGGCCTTCCGCTTCGCCTACATCTCCGACTCGCACCTCTACGAGAAACACGTCAACGATCGGTTCGTGCGCGGGCTGCTCCGCGCCGTCGACGACGTGAACCACCTCGACCCGCAGCCCGACTTCGTCTTCTACGGCGGCGACCTGGCACAGCTCGGCCAGGTCAAGGAACTCGAGCTGGGCGCCCAAATCCTCAAGAACCTCAAGGCCCCCCTGCGGATCATGGTCGGAGAGCACGACTGGTACCTCGACCTGGGCGAGAAGTGGCAGGAGCTGTTCGGCAAGCCGACCTACTCCTTCGACCACAAGGGCGTCCACTTCGTCGTGCTCAACAGCGTCGTCGAGGCCGACTTCTGGACCGAGCGCGGCATGTCGCCCATGGAGCGGATGATGACCGTCGCCGGCCTGGACAACGGACTGCAAAGCTCGTTCACGGTGGGCGAACCGCAACGAAAGTGGCTCCAGGACGATCTGGCGAAGTACCCGGACGACGCCCGGATCGTCATCTTCTCCCACTCGCCGCTCTACAAGCTGTACAAGAAATGGAACTTCTGGACCGACGACGCCGAGGAGGTCCAGGCGATCCTCCAGCGGTTCAAGCAGGTGGTGGTGATCCACGGCCACACGCACCAGTTGCTGACCAACCGGATCGGCAACATCCATTTCCACGGGGTGCTCTCCACGGCCTGGCCGTGGCCGTACGCGCCGGAAGGGATGCCGGAGCTGACCATCGAGATGAGCCGCCCCGACCCGTTCAACCCGAACGACGGGTGCGGCGACGG
Source organism: uncultured Planctomycetaceae bacterium (assembly GCA_964505295.1). Classification (GTDB taxonomy): domain Bacteria; phylum Planctomycetota; class Planctomycetia; order Pirellulales; family Thermoguttaceae; genus DATKZH01. Next base: position 2,043 of record CAZDHR010000539.1, on the reverse strand, counting down.
CGAGGTGCACGTCCACCCGGACGGCCTCGTCGACAAGGTCTACAATCTTTGGAACCGGACTCCGCTCGTCGTGAGCAGCGCCTACTTGTCCAGTTGGGGCAAAGAGGCCATTCCGCCCAAGCCCAACCGGCCCGCCTACTGACAGCAAGCAGGGAGACGAACCATGAACCAAGCGATCATCCGTCGCCGCGCCGCCCTCGGCGCCGCTTGTCTTCTGCTGGGCGCGCTCCTGGCCGCGTGCAGCCAGGATGCAGGCCCCCCTCGGCCGCTCCCGCCCGTCGCCGGGCAAACGCAGCCCCCGGCCAGCCCGGACGAGGCAGCCGCCCTGCCGGACGCGGCTGCTGCCGACGAGGCGGCCCAGGCCTCCACCGATGAGCCGACGGAAGCTGCCGCGGCCGACAGCCCCTTGAAGCCCGTTTCCGAGGGGGAAACCATCAAGCTGGCCTCGTGCGACGGCGAGAGCACCGTCGCCGTCTCCGACGATCTCGCCGGCCAGCCCCTGGCCGACGCCTTGATGGACCAATGGATCCGCGTCCACCCGGAGAGCAACTGGGTCGCCGAAGAAAAAGAGAAGCACGCCTTCAAGCCGCCGGCCGACAACTCCCATCTCCTCCAGGGTGACCAAGGCAAAGGACACGCCTACGGCAACTACACGAAGCTCGACCTGCTCACCTGGGCCCGGGAGACCGAAAAGTTCGTGGCCGAGGGCTCGCGGATCTTCCACAGTGCCGACGAGTTGGGGAGCACGGTCGCCGTCTCCTGCGACATGTGCCATCCCCACGCGGCCAACACGCATCCAGAGACCTACCCCAAGTTCCAGACGCAACTCGGCCGCGTCGCCCTGCTCCGCGACATGATCGACTGGTGCGTCGAGAACCCGGTCCGCGGCGACCACATCGATGCCGACAGCCCCACCATGCGGGCCCTGGAGGCCTACATCATGGCCCAGCGGAGCGGCGTGGAGATGAACTACGGGAAGCACTAGCCGTCCGTGCGAAGGAGTTCGAGGCGCGATAGACTGTCGTGCTACAAGCCGCACACGTTCAGAGTCCAAGGGAACTCGCTTGAAGCCCAGGGGTTGCAACCCCTGGGCTTGGGGCCCGATGGAGGTTCGACCGTCCGCGTGGGGATCGGTAGGCCGATCCACCGGACCTCGCACCCTTCACACCGGCTCGCTCATTCCGGTTTGGCCGGCAGCGGGCGCACGCGGACGTGGCGAAACGCGACCGGACCGTGGTCGGCCTGGAGGAGCAAAGGCCCCACGGGCTTCTCCTGGTGACGCCATGCGTGACCCGTGGGATACTCGAGCTCCACGTCTTCGTGGATCGTGGTGCCGTTGAGCACGACCTTCTCGAACCGGGCGTTGGCCGCCTTCTTCCCCGCGTCGTCGAAGCGGGGCGCCCGAAACACAATCCGCAGCGACTGCCACTGGCCAGGCGGCTTGGCGGCGTTGCTGCGGGGGGCGATCCCGTCGTCGATGTGGTGATAGCGGGGCTTCAGCTCGGCGCGGGGATAGATGCCGCCGCAGTGGTGGGCGGTCGCCTTCTCGACCTTCCACGAGTCGACGATCTGGATCTCGTAGAGTCCCTCCAGCTTCACCCCAGAGTTGGAGCCGCCGGGGATCATGAACTCGAACTCGACTTCCACGTCGCCCCACTCCGCTCGGCTGACCAGATCCTTCGTCTTCCCCTTCTGGTGAACAAGCACGCCTTCGCCGGGCACGCCGACCAGGCATCGCTTGTTCTCCGGGTCGAGCCGGGCGCCGCCCGCAATCAGCCAATCCGGCGACGGCTCCTGCCAGGCCCCCAGCCCGTCGGAGAGCACGATCCAGCCGGACTCCGCAGGCTCCGAAGCCGCAGCCGCAAAAGAGAGCACCGCGGCGAGCGCGGCCGACCAACACATCACGCGACGAAGCATCATCCGACTCCCCGAACCGTTTCGTTGAACTCGTTGAAGTCACATCTCGCTCGAAAAGCACCCACCCGACTTCAGTAGCAGGAGTGGGTAAGGGAGTGGCGTCCCACTCCCTCCCCGTTGTCGCGA
>CAZDHR010000538.1:0-4125 GCA_964505295.1 uncultured Planctomycetaceae bacterium | reverse complement strand
CACCACGCCGGATTTCTTCGACCACCTGAGCCGAAGGAGTCGTCCATGGAATCGATGCGTTTGCGACCAATGAAGCCCGAGGACCGGTCCGAGGTGGCCGAGCTGATCTACGTCTCGATCAACTACTACTACGGGGTACACGGCATGCCGAATCGATTTACGGCGGGCCCTGGCTCGACGGAGGTCTTCTTCGACGTGTACGAGGCCTTGGACCCGGGCTGCGGCGTGGTGGCCGAAAACGAGCGGACCGGGCGCCTGATGGGGTCGTGCTTCTTCCACCCCCGGCCGGAGCACGTCACGCTGGGCATCCTCAACGTGCATCCAAACTACTTCGAACGGGGCGTCGCCCGGGCCCTGGTTGCCCACGTGATCGACTACACGGAGACCCACGGCCACGCCGCGCTCCGCCTGGTGCAAAGCGCCTTGAACCTCGATTCGTATTCGCTCTACACGCGGATGGGGTTCGTGCCCCGCGCCGCGTACCAGGACATGCTGTTCAACGTTCCACGGTCCGGGTTGGAGACGACCGCGCCCGGCGAGGAGCACGTGCGCCCGGCCACCGCGGACGACGTGGCGGCGATGGCCTCGCTGGAAAGGGAGGTCGCCGGGATCACGCGGGAGAAGGACTACGGGTACCTGATCCAAAACGGCGAAGGGATTTGGGACTCGCTGGTGTTGGAGGAGCCGGGCGGCGGGGTCGACGGCTTCCTCTTCTCGGTGAAGCATCCGGCGCTGTCGATGCTGGGGCCTTTGGTGGCCCGAACGCAGGCCCAGGCAGAGGCCCTGATCGCCCGGGCGCTGGACCGCTTCCGCGGAAGCGGGGTCGTGCTGGTCGTGCCGGTCGAGTGCGACGAGCTGGTCGGCCACCTGTACGCCTGGGGCGCTCGAAACTGCGAGCTGCACTTCAGCCAAGTCCGGGGCCGGTTCCAGCCGTTCCGGGGAGTGAGCATGCCGACGTATCTGCCGGAGACGGGCTGAGTAACCTCTGAGAGGGGGTTTCCGGGGGTCTCCCGCATTTGGAAGGACTATTGGCCCCCCATTGACCGGGCGAGATCGGAATCGGCATTTCCGGAGTGTTGATTGTCGTCCGAGCGCGGATTACACTCAGCGCGTGGGGGGCCGTCGCCCCCAAGGCGCAAGCGGTTACTCCGCCATCGTCTCTCGTGGGCTTCTCGGAGACCTTTGGAGGTCGTCGCCATGGCCGATCCGCAGCCTCTCCAATGGGTGCACCGTCCTGCCGATCCCGAGCAACAGCGCACGCACCCGGCTCGCGAATTGCTCGAAGCACTCCGCAACGGCCAGCCCGTGGAGGTCGAAGGAGCGGTCATCCACGGGGACCTCAATCTGGCGAATTTGGACTACGGGCACAAGCTGGTCATCCGCAACAGCGTGTTCACCGGACACGTCGATTTGAGCGAGTCGCGGTTCGCCCGCAGCGTCGATCTGGCCGGCTGCCAGTTTCAGCGCGAGCTGAGCCTTTTTGGCGCCCGGATCGACGGGCAGCTTCTGCTGGTCGGGGCGAAGATTTGCAGCGGGGTTCGGGAAGTCGCCGTGGAGAACTTCGCACACCTGGAGGTTTCCGGTCGGCTCGGCGCCGCGTCGTTGGAGTCGGAGGTCGGGCTCTGTTTCGCCCATGCGTCGGTCGGCGCGTCGGTGGAGTTCGACGGGGCGAAGATCGACGGCGATTTGGACCTGGAGCTTGCCAGAATCGCCGGGCATTTCTCGTGCAAGTCGATGCCGGACCGGCGCACCGAAATCCTCGGCCGCGTGACGTTGGCGGGCGCCGCGATCGAGGGCGAAGTCCGCCTCGACGGGGCCAAGATCGGCGGACCGTCGCAAGCGGAGAACCACTGCGAGGTGCTCTCGCTGGCGAGTGCCGTCGTCGAGGGCCACGTCTCCTGCAACCCGACCGACCAGCACCGCACCGAGATCCTCGGCGCGACGTCGTTCTACGGGGCGACGCTCGGCGGCGACGTCTGCCTCAGCGGGATCAAGATCGGACGCGAAGCCGGCTCCGAGCACGCGGCTCCCATTCCGGGCAAGCTGAATCTGCGAAACGTCCGGATCGACGGCAACCTCTTCTGCCAGCCGAACGGCCGCTATCGCACCGAGGTCCTCGGCGTCGTTTCGCTCTTCGAGGCCAAGGTCGGCGGACTCGTGGTTCTCGACGCCATCAAGATCGGCCCGGAGGCCCGCTCCAAGTACGATCCGATGGCTCCCGGCAAGCTGATCCTCCAGGACGCGATCATCGGCGGCTCGGTCTATTGCCGGGCGGTGGAGAACGCCCGCGCTGAAGTCTTCGGCCCCGTTTCCCTCTTGCGGACCAGGGTCGGCGGCAGCGTCGCCTTCCAAGGGGCCAAAATCGGACGCGAAGCCCAGGGACTCGACATGCCGGCGATTGCCGGGCGTTTGGATCTGAGCGACGCGGAGATCTCCGGCGACGTCTACTGTAACCCCCTCGGCATCGAGACCGTCGGTTACAGCTATCGCACCGAGGTGCTCGGGTCCGTCCTGCTCTGGGGCACGTCGGTCGGCGGAGACGTCTTCTTCGACGGCGTGCGGATCGGGCGCGAAGGGCAGTTCCCCGACGTCGCCTCCATGCCCGGCGAGCTCAATCTCCGCGACGCCGACGTCGTCGGCGACCTGTTTTGTAGTGCCGTGGAAAGCAAGAGCGGCGAGCACAGCTATCGCGCCGAGATTCACGGCCCGGTCTCGCTGGTGGGCGCGAGAGTCGACGGGCAGGTGATCTTCATGGGGACCCATATCGGGTTGGCACCCCCGGAGCAGGTTGCCGGGCCGGCCCTGAACCTTCAGAGCGCTCAGATCACCGGAGGTCTCTACTGCGGCCCCCGGGCGAGCCACTTCACCGAAGTCCACGGCGACGTTCGCACGTTTGCGGCGAACGTCCAGTACGCCGTCCAGTTCGATCGGGCCAGAATCCACGGCGACCTGAACATGGAACGAACCGTGATCAACGGCCCGTTGGTCTGCGCCTCCGACGAGGATCGCTACCTGGAGCACCCGGTCGACGGCACCGGGCGAGTCGGCGGCCATTTCCAGGTCGACGGGCGAATGATCCTCACCGGCACCGAGGCACAAGACGTGGTCGTCGACGGACGGCTGTTCGGGGCTCCCAGCCAATTGCGAGGGCTGGCCGGCTGGGTGGCTCGCCCGTTCGTCTTCTGCGCCGAGCTCCTGGTGTTCTTTCTTCGGCTGTTTACGGGGGAGTGGGAATCGAGCGAAGCGCGGGCCAAGCTGAGGCTCGACCGGGCCCGGGTCTCCAAGCTCCGGTTCAAGGAGGCCATTCCGGACCGAATCCACGCCGACGGCATCCTCCTGGCCGACCTGGAGCTGCCCGGCCGTCCCTTCGAGTACACCGAGTTCCTCAAACGGACCCAGCCCTTCCGCAAAAGCACCTATTTGAGCCTGGAGCGACTGCTGTTGAACAAGGGCCTGGACGGCCAGGCCGCGCGCGTGTACATCGAGATGTCGAAGCGCGACCTGCTTTTGGGCCGCAACCTTCCGGAGCGGTGGTTCCGGTGGCTGATCCTGGGGATCCCCATGGGATACGGCGCCCGGCCGTCGCGTCTGTTTTGGTTCATCCTGCTCACGTTCCTGCTCACCGCGTTCCTCTTCACCAGCCCCGATTCGCTCGTCACGTACCAACCCTCCAGCCCGGGCGAGCCGTGTCCCCTGACGGTCACCGAGATCCCGTGGGAGACGACCCTCCACGTGGCGCTCCGCAATCATTTCCCCATGTTCCACTTCATCCGGGGAAATCCGTACTACGTCGCGTCGACCAACCCGATTCCGGAGCTGCCCGAGCTGTTGGGCTGCCCACGACTCCACGTGACCTATCGCATGTATGCCTTGGTCATCTCGGCGATGAGCTGGGTCGTGGTCCCGCTATGGCTGGCCGGTCTGACCGGGATCGTGCGAAGGCGGCGGTAGCGGGCAGCGAGCGCACGGTCCCGCGATCGCGCCGGCCATGCGACGGCTTCCGGAGGGACGCCGCGCGAGCGAGAAACCGTGGCAGCCCCCTTTCACGGCCGGTGCATCTCTCTATATTATCTAGCGAGGCAGCGCCTCAGACCGAGGCGACAGTGCGGTGGTCAGGGTTCGGGG
>CAZDHR010000537.1:0-4129 GCA_964505295.1 uncultured Planctomycetaceae bacterium | reverse complement strand
GGGGCGGCCGGCTCCATCGGGGGTTTAACCGTAGTTGCGTTGGTCGGAGGCGTTGAGTCGGATGGCGGGGCTTCGGGCGACCGCTTGTGAGGGCACAAACTACAGGAGGCCCATTGCAGCAGCACGTAGCCGAGTCCGACGCCCCCCCCCGCGGCCAGCGGCGGATAGGCCCAGAGCCAACCGAGGCCCAGAATCACCCCCGAGGCCGCCCCGATCGCCCCCATGATGATAGTCCTTCGGTTCGCCCGCATCGTTCTCTCCGATCTGGTCAATTGCCCTACGCGCTTTCTTTTCTTCTTCGGACAATGTCCTCTTGAAGCATCTCGAATTGGGCCATCACCGAGCCCAGCACGGGATCGCCGTTCTGTCTGGCGGCAGCGGCTTCGTCCGCCGACTTCCCGGCCGCTCGGCCCGGTCCGACGCGCGAGCACGGTGTCTCCGCGGCCCCGGCACGCTCGAACCCGCGCGACGAAAGGGTCTCCAGCAGCCGTCGCATCCGCTTCAGCTCTTGGGCCCACTGCTGTCGCTCGTCGGCCATTTGCTGCTGCTGTTGGGCGAGCGTTTCGGCCATCTCGGCCGCCCGATTGCGGACCATGTCCAGCTCGCTCTCCAGGACCACGCGTTCCTGGTCCCGCTCGGCAAGCTCCTGTTCCATCGCGTGGAGCCGCTTCTGGAGCTTCGGGTCCGGTCGCGCTCGAGCCCGATCGCCGTCGGCGTGGTCCGGGCCCTCGCGAAACTGCCCGATTTCCTGCCGGGCCTCGGCCAGCTCGGCCCTCGTGTGGGCAAGCTCGTCGGCGACTTGGGCCAGGCGCGCGCTTTGCTTCTGGGACTCTTCCAGGACGGCTTGCAGCGCGGATCGCTCGCGCCCGGCCTCTTCCAGCATCTCGAGGAGTTGTCCGTTGGCCTCCGGACCGGCCGCGGCGACCTGGCCGCGTTCGTGCTCGATTTGGGTCCGCCTCTCGTCGACTTCCTTCCAGGCTTGTTCCCGCTCGGCGGCGATCGCGGCCCGCTCGGCCTCCAAGCGTGCAGATCGCCGTTGGAGCTCGGATTCAGCCTCCGCGCGCTCAAGACTCCATGCCTGGTGCTTGCGTACCAGCTCGCTGGAGATCGCGTCGAGATCGGCGAAGACCCCGGAGAAGAACTTGCAGAATTCCTCTTGGCTTGCGCAAATCTCCGCCAGAGATTCGCGCAGCCCGTCGGTCTCGACCGGCTGAATGGACGGTTCGGCAGACAAGGTTGCTTACATCAAGGGTGCTTGAGACGGACCGCATCTTCAGGCCGAATGGCCGTGGGGGCCCGCTCGGCCGGTCTCGAAGGATTGCCCTTGGCGAGACCGGCGGATGCGAGCTCCACCCGGCGGAAGCAAGTGTCGCGCCGGGCGCTTTTTTGCACAGGGTGGGCGATCAGACAGGGGCCCACCTACATACCTAGCCAAAGTCTACGTCAGGTCCGGCCTGGGGGCAAATCGGAGAATACCGTTCCTTGGGTCCGGGCGCATAAACGCCGTCTCCGCACCGCGACGCTCGGCCGGTGGAGGCCGAAATTGCACCTCGCCGGGGATAAAATCACCCTGATCCGTTTTCCAAAGGAAACGTGTTGCCGATAGACAACGCCCGCCGCCGTTCAATCCGCACCGAGCGGAATCTTCCCGCCACGCCTTGCACATGCGACGGTTCCGACTATCATGACGGTTGACCCGGCGGCGGCCTTGCGAGCCCCTCTCGAACGAGACAGTCTTCTGATTGTCACGCAAACGGAGGGACCGCGACGTCGGATGGGCGGCATGGGGGAGCCATCGCACTGGTGTGGATTAGATTCCGAAATGCGTTATCGTAGGCGGAACGGCAAAATGATCCGATCCCAGGCAGAAGCGTGGCGGGGCGTCCCCTCCGGACGGGGGCATCGGGCGGTCCCGGATTGCTCGCGGGGTGAGATTCCGCGATTCCGGAGATCCTGCTGCGGGCCACGGCCGGGCAGAATCAGCGGCACGACGCTCACCAAGCTCGGAACCATGCCGCGCTACTTGGCGATCGTGCTGACGCTGGCCGCGGCTGCGCTTTCGTGCGGGGCGGCAGACCGGCCGCAGAGCGAAGGGCATTCCGATTCGGCCCCGCAGGCTCTCAGCGCAGTCGCCGATGAGCGGCTCCGCGAGCCCCTGGAAGCCATTGCCGCGGAGTACGAGCGTCGCACCGGATCTCACGTCAGCCTCGCCTTTGCCCCCGCGCCGAAAGTGGACGCATCGGCGGAAAGCCGTCGGGTGCGTGCCGACGTGATCATCTCCCTGGCCGCGGATCAGGACGCGAAGACGGCGGTCTCCACGCTCCCCGGAGCAAGAAAAGTGGCCCGGAAGCACCCGTCCGGCGAGCCGGTCTGGGCCGCCGTGCTCACCGACCATCCTGAGGCCGAGCGTGTCCTCCAGTTCGTCGGCGGTCCCACGGGTCACCGACTGTGGTCGGAGTCTGAGGCGGGCTTCACCATCACCTCCGGGCCCAATCGAGCGGAAGCGTACGACTGGGTCGTCGAGCACAGGACCGGGCACACGTACTCCATGACCGCCGCCCGCATGCTCCGAGAGTGCGGCGGAATCCAGGAGGGAATCTGCATTGACGTCGGGTGTGGATCGGGCCATCTCGACCTCGAGCTTGCCAAACGGTCCAAGCTCACGATCATCGGCCTGGACGTCGACCCGGAGGTCGAGCCGCGGTTCAACGAGCGGATGCGCAAGGCCGGCCTTCACGACCGCGTCTCGTTCGTGCTCGGGGACGCGCAGGCGTTACCCTTTCCGGACGACTATGCCGACGCGATCGTCAGCCGCGGCACGCTCGTCTTCATCCCGGACCTCGGCAGATGCCTTCGAGAGGTCGATCGCGTGCTGAAGCCCACGGGCGTCGCCTTCCTCGGCGGACGCTATCTCTACACGCCCCGTGCCCACAAGATGTCCACCGAACAATTGAGGAAGATCGTCCGCCAGACCGAAATTCCCCACGCCCGGGTGATCGACGCCCGCGGCCAGTGGGTGAAGATCGTGGGGGGGGATCAAGCGCCGAGGGCTGCCCATGAGGTCGCAAACGGCCCGGGAATGCTCGCCGAGCGCATCGTCGCCGACTACGCGATCTCGGAAGGCAAGTGCCTCCTGATCTGCCGGGCCGACGGCAGCCTGGAACAGACCCTCCGGCAAGGGTTGGTCGAGTTGACCGAGCTGGAGATCATCGCCTTGTACCCGTCTGAGGAGGTCGCGGCCCGGGCCGAGCAGCGGGTCCGCGCGGCGAGGCTTGCCAGCCGGGTCACGTGCAAAGCGGGCGACGTCCACGCCTTGCCTTTCGACGAGGCCTCGTTCGACGTTGTCGCGGGCGTGGGCCCGATCCTATTGTGGGGTGAGCGGGAAGAATCCATGCGCGAGATCTACCGCGTCTTGCGGGAGGGCGGGGCCGCCCTGATCGGCGGAAGATTCCTCCACATGCCCGAGCCCCGCAAGGTCACAACCGAAACGCTCCGGGCGAGCGCTGCGGAGACGGGCATCTCGTCAATCCGCGTTTTCGACGACATGGGCCAATGGGTGGAAATTCGCAAAGGGATCAAGGACCGTGGGTTTCGGGATTAGCCGGAGTCGCGCGTGGGCTCGAGTCGAGGAGTGGACCTCTCGCGAAGCCGCCAAGACGCAAAGTAGAAGGGGTAAAAAGCCTTGACCGGCACTTGGACAACTGACAAAGGGAGTCATCCGATGATCAAGCCGAAGTTGATGACGGCGATGCTCGCTTCGCTCCTGCTTCTCTCGACCCTGGCGAGCACGTCGCTTCCGGCCGACGAGCTGCGCGTCGGCACCGCCGCCGCCGAGCTGGAGGCCGACGACTCGATGGTCATCGCCGGAGGCATCCATCCTCGCTTCGTCAAGGGGCAGGAGGGGAAGCTTCGCGCGGTGGCCGTCGTGCTCGAAAAGCCGCGCTTCGCGAAGCTGGCGATCGTCGCCTGCGACGTCCTGATGATGACGCGAGACCAGTTGGACCCCGTGGCCCACCAGATCGAGCGGACTTGCGGCATCCCGGCGTCCCACGTGATGATCCACTGCACGCACACGCACCATGCCCCGAGCACCATGCGCGTGCACGGCTACGATCGCGACGAGGTCTTC
>CAZDHR010000536.1:0-4182 GCA_964505295.1 uncultured Planctomycetaceae bacterium | reverse complement strand
CGCAAGAAACTGAAATCCCTCTACCCCAAAATTAAAACTTGACAGAGCACTAGTTGGTCGATGAGAATTGCCCACGCGCTGGCCATGGGGGAGGGCGCCGTGCTAGAATGGCGTCGCCAGCCGGCGTAGACCGGCTCGGGACTGATTCCTCAGGGGAAATCCAAGCTGAAGCGGAGCAACGTCATGGAAACGAGGTCGAGTCTTAGCCGTCGGAGCTTCTTGAAGCGTAGTGCCGCCGCGGGAGCGGCGTTGGCCGCGCCGATCGTGGTGCCGGGACACGCCCTTGGCAGGGGCACACCGGCGCCGAGCGAGCGGATCACGTTGGGGGTGACCGGATACGGCGGGCGGTGCAGCAGGATTCTGCCCCACTTTATCATGTTCGACGACGTGCAGTGCATCGCCGTGTCGGACTGCCGGGCCGACCGGCTCGCCAACGCCAAGAAGGTCGTCGACGAACACAATGGGAACCAGGACTGCGCGACCTACGCCGACTTTCGCGAGCTGATGGACCGCCCGGAGCTCGACGCCGTGCTCATCGCCACGGGCGACCGCTGGCACACGCCGCTGTCGATCTGGGCCGCCAAGGCGGGCAAGGACATCTACTGTGAGAAGCCCGTCTCGCTCACCATCGGCGAAAGCCGCGCCATGGCCGACACGATGGCCCGCTACGGCACCGTCTACCAGGCGGGCCACCAACGCCGCTCGGTGGGCTCGTACCGCTTCCAAATCGAGTCGGCCCGCAAGGGGATGATCGGCAAGGTCCACACGGTCATTTGCCAGTGTTGGGAAGGCCCCACCATCGCCCCCGACAAGCCGCGCCCCGTGCCCGACGGCTTCAACTACGAAATGTGGCTCGGCCCCACCCCCTGGCATCCGTACACGCAGGCCCGGGTGAACGGGTGGAACTACTTCTGGGATACGGGGGCGGGACCGATCATCGGCATGGGTTGCCACTACACCGACATCGCCCAGTGGGGGCTCCAGCGCGACGACACGGGCCCGATCGCCTACGAAGGCACGGCCACCTGGAAGCCCGACGCCTTCAGCGAAACGCCCGTCACGGCCGATTGCACGTGCACCTACGCCGACGGCGTGAAGATCGTCCTCAGGTCCAGCGGCAAGTTCGCTGACCGGTACATCCGGTTCGTCGGCACCGAGGGCTGGATCCAGGTCGACGATCAGACCAACGCGGTGACCGCCGAGCCCAAGTCGATCCTTCTCGAACGGAGTATCTCCGCCAAGGGGTGGGCCGAAACGGGCGACCACGTACGCAACTGGCTCGACTCGATCAAGTCGCGCAAGCGGACCGTCTGTCACCCCGAGAGCGCCCACCGCGCCACCACCATCTGCCACGCCGCGAACATCGGCCTCCGCCTGGGCCGCTCGCTGAAGTGGGACCCCGTGGCCGAGCGCTTCGTCGACGACGCCCAGGCCAACCGGATGCTCTTGCGAGCGATGCGGCCGCCCTGGACCCTGTGAACGGGATTTCGAGCGGAGCACGCCGGGCCGGGGCAGGCTCGAAACGCGATACCCCCCGCACCCGGGCGGACCGGTTGGCCCTCTGTCGCTGCGGGACCGGGTCAGACGACCCACGGCTCCCGCATCGGGCGCGAGAGCATCCGGTTGACCTCTTCGTCGTCCGGGCTTCGCCCGGCCACCGGGTCCCAGGTGAACTTGCGCTTCAGAAGCTGGGCGATGTTGCCCAGGAGGCACAGGCTGGCGGTGCTAAGGCCGACTTCCACCGGCTCGATCGGGTCCTGCCGGCTCTTGACGGCGTCGAGGAAGTTGCGCACGTGATCCGCGTCGATGTGTTTGCGCACGTTCTCCTCGCGAGCCGGGTTGCTCCGCGGCAGGTGAATCTCGTCCGGTCCGATCACCGAGTCCTTGAGGTTCTCGGGGAACGTCTTCATGGAACCGCCGAGGTTGACCTCCAGCCGGCCTTCGGTGCCCTCGAACTTGGTCGCCGACGACTTGCGCGTCTCGCAGATCAACTCGACGCCGCCAGCGTATCGGGCGCGGAAGGCCGTTCTTGTCGCGGCGGTGAACAGGCTCCCTTCAGGCGGAAACTCGGCGCCGTGGTCTTCGAACTCGACCGGCGTGGTGCGATCGGCATTCAAGCCCCACTGGGCGACGTCGTTGGTGTGGGCGCCAAAGTTGACCGTTTGCCCGTTGGAATAGTCGAGGATGTACCGCCAGCGGTGGAAGCACCGCTCGACGTGATAGGGCGCCTCGGGCGCCGGACCGAGCCAGAAGTCGTAGTCGAAGCCGTCGGGGATGGGCATGGGCTTCCAGCCGGGCCCCGGCCCCTCGAAGCTGTTGGGGGCGACCCACGTGCGGACCAGGCGGATCTCGCCCAATCGCCCGTTGCGCACCAGCTCGCACGCCCGCCGCACGCCCGGACACGAGCGGAACTGAGCGCCCGTCTGGAACACCCTCTCGGACTTGCGCACCGCCTTGGCCATCTGCCGGCCCTGGTGGATGGTCAGCGCGAGCGGCTTCTCGCAATAGACGTCCTTTCCGGCTCGCATAGCCGCGATGGCGATCAGGGCGTGCCAATGATCGGGGACGACGATGGCCACCGCGTCGATATCCGGCCGGGCCAGAAGCTCGCGAAAATCACGGTAGGCCTCGCAGCCCTGGAACCGGCCGCTCTCGGTCTTTTCGGCGTAGTGCTCGTTGACCCACTGGCGCGCGGTTTCGCGGCCGAGGACCTGGTCGGGATAGTAGTATCCGATGCCCTGCCGGTTCACGTCGCAGACGGCCAGCATCTGCACGTCGTCGTGGACCAGAAACGACGGCACGATCCGCTGGCTCTGGTGCCCGCAGCCGATGAGGCCCACCGTGATCCGGTTGCTGGGTGCGCTGGCGCCCAATACGCTCGCAGGCACCAGGGCGGGAGCGCAGCAGGCGCCCGCGGCTTTCAGAAAGCGGCGGCGGGTGGTGGAGCCGCGTCGTTGTGTCGTACGGTTCAAGTCACGCATGGTGGTCTTCCTCAGCAAGCGCATCGTCGCAAAATCGCTTGACATCGCATCAGGATATCGAAGCGGACACGCCGAGTCAAACAACTCGGCAGGTCTGACGCAGGGCAGTCCCCGGCCGAGTCGCAACGCTGCGGGCTTGCAGCGTTCGAACACCGGCTCGCTGGACATCACGCTCTTCTCATGAGAGACTTGGGGACAGTGCATCCAAGAGGAGGGCTGACTCCGCTCGAAAGCTTGGCACTTGGGAGACCCACGCGTGAACATCCAACGACTGACTTGGACGTGCCTGTTGATCGCTGTCCCGATTCTCGCCGTTGCGGGCGAAGGGCCAGCGCCCTGCCCCATCGTTCCGTGCCCCAAGCAGTACCATGACTCGGGCGTCACCGCGACGCTTGAGTCCGCCGGCGCCGCGGCAATCGTCATCGGCGCGAAGGCGACCGAGCCCGAGCGATACGCGGCCGAGTCTCTGCAAATCCAGATCGAGCGGCGCTTCAAGCGAACGCTGCCGATCCACGCGGAGACCGACGTGCCGGCTACGGTCAGCCAGCGGTTCCTCTTGGGGCAGATCGACACGAGCACGCGGCTCGATGCGCTCTGCCGCCAACACGAGATCGAGCTGAGCGGCCAGTCGCCCGGCGACGACGGGTTCGTGATCCGCTGCCTCGACGACGGGCCGCGCCAGGTGATCCTCATCGGTGGGAGCAACCCGCGGGGCGTGATTTATGGACAGAACGCGTTTTTCGACCTGCTCCGGCAGGAAGGCGATCGCGTCGTGTTTCCCGTCGTGTCGGTCCGCGACTGGCCGAGCATCGCCTGGCGCGGGCGCCCCCATTCGGTGCTCCAGCAGCATCTCGTGCCCGGGGCGCTCGACGCCTACCTCCGCTCGCGGATCAACTTCACCGACGTGCGCGACGATCCGGACGTGGAGCCGACGATCGTCTTCCCGGCACGCAAGGCCTCGATGGGATTTCCCGCCGGCAAGCCGCTCGACGAGCCGCCGATCCGCCGGATGATTTGCGAGTCGCACCGCCGCGGCCTGTTCGTCTACGGGACGGTCTCGTGCGGGGTGAAGCGCGAGCAGGTCGACGACGTGATCGAGACGTTCAAGGAGTTGATCGCGTTGGGAGTCGACGGGCTGTGGATCTCGTTCGACGACGTGGGCGCCGGCGACAGGGCCCCCGAGGTGATCGGACGCGTGGTG
>CAZDHR010000535.1:0-4182 GCA_964505295.1 uncultured Planctomycetaceae bacterium | reverse complement strand
GCAAGCTGACGGCAATTTTCTCGGCAACCTCTTGGTTTCCGGCCAACGCGAAGACGGGGACCAATACGGTGGCTGCGGCGACCACCAGACCAACTAACAAACGTCGCATGCCTTCCCTCCTGTTAGGATCAATCCCGTGGTGGGTCACCATCGGAAACCAGCGCGCCTGGGACACACGCGTGGGCCCCGCGGATCTCTCGACTCCCGGCCACGAAGCACCCGCAGGCGGCCGTGGTCGGACCTCAGGCAACCTCTTGTCTCACCTGGACTTACAAACCCAGCAATAGGACCAACCGGAACTTGCGAGGAGGGAACACTCTGCTGTCCGAGAACGGGCGCGTCGAGACGGCTGGGTTGTGCCCCCCTTGCGCAACCTCTGTGTCCGTTGCTTCCTGACTATAGATTTCGGTTCCCGATTGTGCCGAAAGGAAGCTTTTTTTCGATTTTGCGAGTCTTCCCGGTCGTGCCGCGAGAAGCCTTGCGGGCCAAGCTGCCGCAAGTCATTTGGCAGAAAGGACTTGCGCAATACGGCCGTCACGGCGGATGCCCGACCGAGCCGTCCGCTTGCTGCCAGGAGTATTCCCTACCCGAGCGACGAGCCCTGGCGCGCCTCACCGGATCAGTCGCTTCAGTTCCCGGTCGAGCTCGGCTACGTGGACGTTCCGATGGACCACCTTCCCCTGTTGGTCGACCAGGATCATCGTCGGCAGCGTCAGGATCCCCAGTTCGTTGGCTGGCCGGCTATCCAGCCCACCTTCCTCGAAAATCTGCGGCCAGCGGACCCGACTCTCGGCCAGGTAGGCGGCCATGTCTTCCCGGCGGCTGTCGAGGTTGACGCCAATGATGTTGAACCCGGCCGAACCGTACTTGGTGAGCAGCTCCTTGAGTGCCGCCATGTCGGCCTTGCAGGGCTCACACCAACTCGCCCAGAATTGCACCAGCACCACCTTGCCGCGGAACGTGGCCAGATCGACGACGCCCCCGGTCGGGCTCTTCCCCTGGAGCGAAATCGCCTTGCCAACCGACTCGAGCCGTGTGCGCGCGCCCGCCGCCTTCTTGGCCTGGGCCGACCCGGGGAACTGGCTCACCACCCGGCCGTACCATTTCTTCGCCTCTGCCTCCTCCCCGGCGTATTCCTTGGCAATGGCCAGTTGCAGAAGCGCCTCGGCGGCGTCGGGGCTTTTCGGGTACTGCCCGGCGTAGCTTTCGAGGTTCTTCAGCCATCCGGTCTGGATCTTGACGAATTCCTCCGTCGAAGCGTCCTGGATGCTGAGGCCGTAGTCGGCCATCAACTGGCGGAAACGGACGTAGGCCATCAGGTCCTCGTCCTTTCCTCCTTTCTTGAGTCTCTCGAACAGCGACTCCAGCCGCTTCACTCCCTCCGGATACTCGCCCGACTGGACCGCCGCGCTCACCATGTCGGCAAGCTGCCGAATCCACATCGCCCGATCGCTCGGGCTGCCCGCCTTCCCGGCAATCTGCTCCACCAGCTCCGCACGGCGTGCATGGAAGCCGGCCCGCTCCTTGGCCGAGGTCGCCCGGTCGCCGGCCGCGTCGAGCTTCTCCAGTTGGGCCAAGAGGTCCTGCGTCTCTTGGCTGGGGCCGGTGGAAACCATCTGCGACGGCCCGTCCGCCGCCGACTGGAAGAAGAACCCGGAAGACGCCAGTTGGCCATCGCTCTGGGAGATCGGATTCGGGACGTCGATCACACGCCAACCCTCGCCCACCTCGACCAACGTGCCGATCTGCACCTGGCTATGCTCGTCGCCCGTTTGGACAATCGCCACCACGTTCTCGTAAACGCGGAGGTCCCTGGTCGAGCCGTCGGTGCCGGCAGGCACGATCCCCGGCCGATTCCCGCTGAACTGGACCCATTCGGTCGCCGACGTGACCGTCTTCTGTCGACCGGCCAGCTCCTTGAACTGCGTTGCGAGTCCTTCGAGCCTTTTGCCCAACTGCCCGGCCTTCGTGGAACCGAGACCCAGCGATTTCAGCTCGCTGGCGGCAAGCGCGACTCGTCCGAATCGGTCCGCGTCGCCCGCGGAGAGCGCAGCAACCACTTCGGCCGTGACCTCTTCGGCGGAGATCGCCTTCCAGGCGTCGATCTTACCGTCCTCGTTCTTGTCCACCGCCCAACGGCTGCCGGCCGTGTGGAACCAACGATACTGGTCGACCTTGCCGTTGAAGTCGCTGTCGATGTCCCGGTAGACCTCCAATCCATCCCGGAAATAGCACCACCGATCCACCACGTTGTCCCCGTTGGTGTCCACAAATTGCCGGAGGACGACTCCGCCGGGGCTCTCGACGACCCAGCCCGCGTTGCCATCCACCTTCTGGGCGGCGATCTTGCAGTTCGGGGCCTCGTCGGCGTCGGGACGGTCGAACTCGACCCCCTTCTGGACGGGCATCAGCCGCAGCGCTTCCTCCGCCTTGGGCGGTGCGCCCTCGGCCGAGTCGGCCAAGAACAGGGCCGCGATCACGAGACATCCGACGGTCAATCGCAGACGGGCAACCAAGCTCATCAGGGGGCTCCCTCTTCGGACATTCCAGCGCGCACTGCCCGTCACACCCGGGCGAACTCCTTTCCACCTGTTTCGGCCCCCAACCCCTGTCAACATGACCGGTTTGTATCGATTTTTCCGATTGCGGAGCCGTTTCCGGGGGGGGACGATGTACCTATTGTGGCCGGTGAGTCATTAGACAAGACATAAAGGGCCTTTGATCGGCGGCAAGGAAATGGAAAGCCCAGGAACGGCAGCAGCGCGGGTACCCCAAGGAGGAAGGGTAGGCCAGCAAAGGACGGCGTCTGCGTAACGAAAGAAGCCGGAGAAGATTGGGGGTTCTGGAGGGAGCCGTGCCCTCGTCAGAGAACGTGCCTATTCGGGCAAGTCTTCACACGCGGTAGCTACGTACCCGCTCCATGCAGCGGTTCGCGGTGTCGATGTCGGGAACCGCCGACACCTTGTACAACACCCCCCCGGGCAAGCGATGCGCCTCCAACTGCTCGGCGAAGCGCCGGAAATCGACTTGGACCACCAGCGGCACGTCGCCGGTCCGCGCCGCCAGCTCGTCGAGGACCTCAAAGGCCTCGGGAAACCCCTTGTCGTCGCCCAGGAAGATCGCCTTCAGCCCCTTGACCGTAGAGACCGCCTCGAGCAGGTGCCGCCCGTTGCCGTGCACGTGGAGCACGCCCCCGTCGAAATGGCCCAGGATCCGTTCCACCGGCTCCCGGCCCCATCGCTCGAAGTAGTCGACGCTCGTCATGTGGAACGGGTCGACGCTCTCCGACACGATCCGCCCGGGCACCCACTGCACCATGTTGCTGGCCGTGCCGCCGCACACTCGGGGCACCCGCTCGAAGAACGTCTCCTGGATCGCCACGTTCAGCTCGAAGGCGAAGTCGATCGCCCGGCCGACCAGTTCCGGGCACTCGTCGAGGCTCAGGTACGTCTTGGTCGCCCCGACCAGCTCGAAGACGAAGTTCAAGCCGTCGATCAGGATGAAGTGGCTGATGGCGAACTTGCCGGCCGCCCCTTCGACAAACGTAGCCAGTTGCTTCAGGTATCGGTCGAACCACGGATGCGAGCGATCGAACCGCAGTCGGTCGAACTGCGACCAGTCGTCCAACAGCGGGGCCACCATGGACGAGATCCACCCGTTCTCCGGATGGGCCATGAACTGCACGTCGCCCCCCAGGAGCCCGCCGTACAGGCCCTGATCCAATTCGCTCAGATAGGCAAGCGGGACCGAGTCGTCTTCGACGGCCGCCCGTTCGGCCAGCAGCCGATCCCAGAACTCGATACGCGCCGCGGGGTCGGGATAGTCGCAATACCCTTCCGCATACTCTCGCCGAAACTGATCCAAGGCCGCACAGGGGACTTCGAGCTTGGCGAAGATGCGATCCTGCGCCTGGCGCTGGTGCAGCAAGCGGAGTCGCGCGAGCACGTCGTCGAGACGGGGCTTGTACGCGAGCGTGTCCATCCATTCGGCCTCCTGGGGACGTCGCATCTTGGAGAGCAAAACGCCACGCGCGGCGCCCTCGTCCGTTGCATGGGTTAGTCGACCTTCTCCGGCATCTCCTCGAAGCCGTAGTACCGGTGCTCGATGTAGGGGTCTTCGCCAAAATCGTGGGCGAATTGAGAACGTTTTGGTGATTCAGGGCTTGGGTTTTGGAGGGATGGC
>CAZDHR010000534.1:0-4191 GCA_964505295.1 uncultured Planctomycetaceae bacterium | reverse complement strand
CTTTTGTGCGAAGCACCCTTCGGGCCGTTCCGGCAAAAGGTGCCTGTCACCTTTTTCCCGGCCGGAGTTCTCGAAGAAGTAGGTGCCGCGATAGGGGACGTCGTGGCAGGAGACCAGCAGGTCGAGGTCGCCGTCGCCGTCGTAGTCCATCGGCAGCGGCCAGGCCCAGAGCCCGACGCCCAGGTCGACGGCCAGGCCGGGGTGGTTGTACGGCAGCCGATCGAGCTGCCCTTCGCCGAACGGCCGCTTGGGTCGCTCGCCCCGCTGGGCCAGCTCGCGGATCTCCGTGGCCGAAAGCGCCCGGTCGTAGACCCGCACGTCGTCGAGCCGGCCGTGGAAGTCGCGGGCCGAGGAGTTGTTCACGCGGCCGAGGTGCAAGCGTCCGAGTTTGGCAAACGGGGCGGACGAGAACGCGCTGCCGACCTTTTTCGCGACGCCGTCGACGTAGAGCATCATGGTCGAGCCGCTTCGGGTGACCGCCACGTGGCTCCACGTGCCCGGCGGCACGGCGTCGGCCGGGTCGGCGTCGATCGTCTGATACTTGCGGTCGCCGGGGTCCCAGACGAACGTGAGGCGCCCGCCGTCGGTCAGGGCGAAGATGAGCCGGGTGTCCGAGTCGCCGAGGATGCCGTTGCGGGAGTTGGCCCGATTCCGCGAGTCGGGCGCGTGGAACGATTCCGGGTAGACGAAGGCCGAGACGGTGACCTGATTGCCGGCATCGAGCTGGAGGCTCTCGCCGAGGTCGACGAAATCGTCTTCCGCCGGGTCGAACGCGGCGGCCGTCCCGAGCACGCCGGGTTGGCCCGGCTCGGCGCCGTGGTTGGCGCCCGTGTGGTTGCCGGCCGAGTCGGTGATCGCGTCGCCGGTTGTTTCGTCGAGTTTCCAATGGGCCACGAGGCCGTGGGCGAGGTCGGCCCGTGCAAGGCCCGGACCGGCGGCCGCGAGGGATAGTACGATCACACCGGTCACGATCATCGGCAGGCTGCGTTTCATGTTGAGGACCTTGGTAGTCGGTTTGTGCCTCGTGGGAGTTCAAACGGCAAATGGCGAGTTGCCCGGTTCGTAGCCGCCCGCTCCATCGCGCGCAAGCGAGGCGGAGCCTCGCGTTAGGGCGTTCCCAGACGGAGCCTGGGAACGAGCGTGAGTCTTCGATTTTGTACCACACGGAGGGTGGCAGTGCCAGTTGCGGCGGACCCGGGGCGACGGGTCCCAGCGACGGGCGGGCGCGACGGGGGATCGCGCGGCGGGCCATGGGGCGCGGACGGCGATCAGCCCTCGTCGCCGGCCTTCTGTTGGGCCAGGTCTCGGGCACGCTTGAGGTCGAGCTTTCCGGTGCCGAGGACGGGGATTTCGCTGACCTGGAAGAAGCCGTCGGGCGAGGGGATCCAGAGGGGGGGCAGCCCGGCGCCGGCCAGCTCGCGGCAGATTTCCTCCGGCGGCTTCTCCAAGCCCGTGTGCAGGATGATCAGCCGCTCGCCCTTGCGGACATCGGGGATCGCCGTGACCATCACCCGAAGCTCGTCCTCACCGAGGGCCAGGATCTCGCCGAGGACTTCTTCGATTCGCAGGTGGGGGACCATCTCGCCGCCGATCTTGGAGAAGCGGCTCTGCCGGCCGGTGATGCGGATATAGCCTTCGGCGTCGATCTGGGCGACGTCGCCGGTGGTGTACCAGCCGTCGCGGATGACCTCGGCGGTCAGCTCCGGCTGGCCGAGGTACCCTTTCATTACGTTGTGGCCGCGGATCAACAGCATGCCCGGCCTGTCGACGCCCAAGTCCTCGCCGGTATCCAGGTCGACGACCTTGGCCGAGACGCCCGGCACCGGTTGGCCGACCGTCCCCTCCTTGGGCCCGAGCTGGAACCGGCCGGCGAGCCGGCTGGGAGGGACGTTGAGGGAGACGACGGGCGAGAGCTCCGTGGTGCCGTAGCCTTCGAGCGGGCGCACGCCGAACCGCTTCTCGAACGCGTCGGCCACGTCGGGAGGCAGCTTCTCCGCGCCGGTGACCGCCACCTCCAACGACGCGAAGTCCTCCGGCGCGCAGCGCCTCACATAGGAGCGGAGGAACGTGGGCGTGGCGATCAGGATCGTGCCGCCGCGCTTGCGGCAGAGCTTGCCGACCTGCCGGGCCTCCAACGGGCTGAAGTGGTAAATGCCCTGGGCGTCCAACGTCAACACCGACCAGAGGGTGACCGTGTATCCGAAGGAGTGGAAGAAGGGCAGGATGCCCACCATCACGTCGTCCCGCTTGATGCGCACGACCTGGTCGAACGCCTGGACGTTTGCCCCCACGTTGTGTTGCGTGAGCATCACGCCCTTGGGTTGGCCGGTCGAGCCGGAGGTGAAGATCACGGTCAGCAGGTCGTCGGGGTCGAGCCGGGTGAGCCCGAGGCGGCGCTCCAGCCAGCGGACCGGCACGAGCCAGGTTTGGGCGGCCGCGACCAGCTTGTCCGGCAGGGTCGCCTTGTCGCGGAAATCCTCGAGGCAAACCAGCGCGGCGTCGACGTCGAGCTTGAGCTTCTCGATCACCGACCGGCTGGTGAGCACGTGGCGGATCTCGGCTCGGGCGATGCAGGCGTTCATCACGTCGGAAGAGACGGTGTAGTTGAGGTTGACGGCCACGCGCCCGTCGACCGATAGGGCCGCGTTGGCCACCACGCCGGCCACCGAGGGGGGCAGCAAGACGCCGACGTGCTTCTCGTCGGCGGCCAGCACGTCGCGCCGGAGGATCCGGCGGAGCACCAGGGTCCGCGTGAGCAGCCCGGCGCCGGTCAGCTCGGCGCCGGTCGAGTCGGCCGCCTTGGGCCGCCGCATGTTTCTGCGGCACATCCGGAGGAAACGGCGAGGCGGGATCAATTCTCTGCTCTGTTGCTTGCTTTCGTCCATCGCCTCCAGCTCCAAGTCTTGGACGGCCCGGCGGACCTGCTGGGGGTCGGCGGCCTCATGGATCGGCCGACCAAACCGCACGGACACCGGGTAGGGCAGTCGACGCGGCCACTTCCAGAAGTACTTGCCCCGCTCGAAACTGAAGATGCTCCCCCACAGCCCGCCCAGGTGGACCGGGATCACCGCAGCGCCCGTCCCTTTCAGTATCGACAAGAATCCCGGGTTGAACGGGTTGATTTGTCCGGTCCGGCTCAGCCCTCCCTCGGCGAAAATGCAGACCAGATCGCCTTGCCGCAAGGCCTCGCGTGCTGCGCGGATCGACCGGACGACCGAGCGGCGGCCGGGCATAATGGGGATGACGCCAAAATCTCTGGCGAGCCGGCGGCCCAATCGACCCGGGAGGATGTAGTCCTCGTGCGTGACCATGCGCACGGGCCGGGGGCAAAAGTAGATCAGCAGCAGGCCGTCGATCCAGGAGATGTGGTTGGGGATCAACAGCGCCCCCCCCTCCTTCGGGACGTTCTCCAGCCCGCCGATCCGCACGCGGTAGAAGACGCGAAACAAGGTGCCGACGACCACGAACACCACGCGGTCGATCACCATCCAGAAGACCACCAGACAAATCGGCACGGTGACGATTCCGGCGATGAGCCAAATCTGGCGAGCCGAGAGCCCGAGCCAGCCTGCCATCAGCCCGAACAAGCCGGACGCCAGGAACATGGCCGAGAAGGCGAGGAAGTTGTACGCCGCAAGGATTTTGCCGCGAGACTCCCTGGGACTGCGATGTTGGAGGAACGCCAGCAGGGGAATGTCGTACAGCCCGGCGGCCACGCCGAGCGCGGTCAGGCCCGCGCACGCCAGATAGTAGGAGGTCGACCACGGAGAGCCGGTTCCCGTCGGCACGAAAAACAAGAGCATCGAGAACACGGCCATCCCCAATGCCCCCAGCGGCACCAACCCCAGCTCGATTCGGCCGCGCGACATGACGCCGGCCAGCACCGAGCCGATGCCGATTCCCAGCGTCAGAAGCCCCAGCAGGGGACCGACCCACTGCTGGTCGACGAGCAGCTCGAACTGAGCGAACTTGTCGATGTTGACTTGAGCCAGTGCGCCGAGCGCCCAGAAGTAGGCACTCGCCAGGCCCGCCAGCAGCAACGGCCGGTTGGAGATCAAATCGCGGAGGTCCCGAACCGTCTGCGCGGCCGGATTCCAGGGGATCTTCCTCTGGGGATTGGCCGGCTGGAGCTTGCCGATGAACAGGCTGGCTATTCAGCCGCGCGCGGCGCTGCCGATCAGGGCCGTGGCC
>CAZDHR010000533.1:0-4194 GCA_964505295.1 uncultured Planctomycetaceae bacterium | reverse complement strand
GAAGCACCCTTCGGGCCGTTCCGGCAAATTGGACCTGTCCCCTTTTTCGCCCCTGGCACCTGGCCGCGGGCCTCGCGGTGGCGGTCCTCGTGGCCGTGACGCTTCTGTCGTCGTTCTTCACAAATCCGCGCGGGCCGGCGGACGGCCTGCTGACCTACTTGCCTTGGCTGAGCCGGGCGGGAGGACAAACGCCCCACGTTCACCCGTGGTACTACTACCTGCACGTCCTGGCCTGGTGGCGGATCGGCGACGGGCCGATATGGTCAGAGGGCCTCATCCTCGGGTTAGCGGTCTTGGGCTTCGCGGCGGCCCTGCTGCCCCATGAAAAAGGGGCCCCCGAGAAAAAGGGGACGCAGCTCTTTTCCGGCACGGAAAAGAGCTGCGTCCCCTTTTTCTTTGTGCGGTGGCTCGGCTTCTACACCCTGGCGTTGACTGCCATCTACAGCGCCCTGCCCTACAAGACGCCCTGGTGCCTACTGGGATTCCTACACGGGATGATCCTCCTGGCGGGCGTGGGGGCCGTTGCGCTGGTGCGCGCGGTCCCGACGCTGCCGCTCAAAGGACTCCTCGCGATCGTCCTGCTGGCGGCCGCCGGCCAGCTCGCGTGGCAGTCGTACCGCGCCAGCTACGTGCTGGCCGCCGATCCGCGGAACCCGTACGTCTATGCTCACACGCTCCCCGACGTGGCGCGGCTTGCCGGCGACGTGGAGCAGCTCGCCGAGGCGAGCCCGGACGGGCGGGGCGTGCGGATCGACGTCGTCTGGCAAGACACCTACTACTGGCCGCTGCCGTGGTACCTGCGCGGCTTCGAGCGCGTCGGCTATTGGACCGGCGTGCCCGATGCCCGGGGCGCCCCGATCGTCATCTCCTCGCCCCGGTTCGACGCGGCGTTGACCGAAAGAATCGATTCCACGCATTTGATGACCGGCTACTACGGCGTCCGTCCCAACGTGCTGGCGCAGGTTTGGGTGCGGATGGACCTCTGGGAGGCCCATCTCCGGCGGCTGGGGCGGCTGTAACCTGCTTCGTCGACAGTTGACACGGCCTTGGCGGCGAGAAAGAATGAGCAGCGAATCGCCTGTGGATGCGCACGCCGGCATGCCCGCGATTGGCCCCCTGCACACGTGAGCGGAGATAAACCCATGAGTCCCCGAAACCGAAAGCTCACTCGACGACAATTTGCCCGACGCGCCGGTGCCGGTGCGGCGGCCTTCAGCGTGGTGCCGCGACACGTGCTGGGCGGCCCCGAGAAGCCCGCCGCCAACGACAGGCTCAACATCGCCGCCGTCGGCGTGGGAGGTCGCGGCTGGGCCGATGTCCAAGGCGTGGCGAGCGAGAACATCGTGGCGCTTTGCGATGTGGACCTGCGCAAGACGGGCAAGGCGTACGAGACGTTTCCCGGGGCCAAGCGCTACCGCGATTTCCGCAAGATGCTTGGCGAGATGGACGGCCGGATCGACGCGGTCACCGTCGGCACGCCCGATCACACCCACGCGGTCGCCTGCATGGCCGCCATCAAGCAGGGCAAGCACGTCTACTGCGAGAAGCCGCTCGCCCACTCGATCCACGAGATCCGCGAACTGATGAAGGCGGCCCGGGAGCACAAGGTCGTCACCCAACTCGGCAACCAGGGCCATTCTTCGGGATCGATCCGCACGTTCTGCGAATGGATCTGGGACGGCGCGATCGGCAAGGTGACCGAGGTGCACGCCGCGTGTGGGGCGTTTCCGGAAGTCTACTGCCAGATGGACAAGCTTCCGCTTCTCAAGGAAAAACACGAAGTCCCGGCCGAGCTGGACTACGACCTCTGGCTGGGGCCCGCGCAGTTCCGCCCTTATCATCCGATGTACGTCCCCTGGAACTGGCGGGGCTGGATGCCGTTCGGCACCGGCGCGATCGGCGACTGGGTCTGCCACGTGGTCGATCCGGCGTTCTGGGCCCTCGACCTCGGCGCCCCGCGCACGATTCGGGCGGAAGTCGAGGGATACGACCCCAAGAAGCACGCCGACGTCTATCCGCCGGGAACCAAGATCACCTACGAGTTCCCCGCCAAGGGCGATCGGGGGCCGGTCAAGCTCGTCTGGTACGACGGCAACCGGAAGATCCCGCACCCGAAGGACCTGGAGGAGGATCGCAAGGTGCCGGCGACCGGCGCGGTCGTGATCGGCGCTTCCGGCACGATCACCCACGGCTCGCACGGCGCCGGCGGCGTGCGGATCGTCCCCGAGGCGAAGATGCAGGCGTATAAGAAGCCCGAGCCGACGATCCCCCGCGTCGAAGGGCACCACCAGGACTGGCTCCAGGCGATACGCGAAGGACGCCCGGCCGGCTCGAATTTCGACTACGGCGGCCCGCTCACCGAGATCGCCCTGTTGGGGGCGATCGCCATCCGGTTCCCGGACACGACGCTGGAGTGGGACGCCG
Organism: uncultured Planctomycetaceae bacterium; assembly: GCA_964505295.1. GTDB lineage: Bacteria > Planctomycetota > Planctomycetia > Pirellulales > Thermoguttaceae > DATKZH01. The sequence goes on along the minus strand of CAZDHR010000533.1, from coordinate 1,770 downwards.
AGAACATGCGGTTTACGAATTGCGACGAGGCAAACCAGCACGTCAGCCCGCCGTATCGGGCGGGATGGACGTTGTGACGTCCATCGGTACATATGGCCCGTTCCAGAAAAACTGCAAGGAATGTGCGTGGTCCACACTAACCCGAAGCGCAAGCGAGGACCGGCGTTTTCCCGTTCTTCTCCCTCGCTGGCGCTTCGGGTTAGTGTGGGAGTTTCCCTGGAACGGGCCATAATCAGGCAAACGCAGGGTCCGCTGCGCCCCGTGTCTTCATCAAGGGAGCAAGAGCAATGTCACAAGACCAGACCAAGTCAAACCGATCCGACTCGAAGAGCGGAGTATCCCGACGCCGCTTCATGGCCGGTGCCGGGGCGGCCGCCGTAACTTTCTCGGTGGTCGATGCGAAGCTCGTCCGCGCCTACAGCGCCAACGAGAAAGTGGATCTGGCCATCATCGGCTGCGGGGGCCGGGGGAACTGGATCACCGACCTGTTCAAGCAGCACGGCGGGTACAACCTCGTCGCCTGTGCCGACTACTTCCAGGACCGGATCGGCAAGCTGGGCGATCGGTTTGGTGTCCCGCCGGAGCGGCGCTACCCGGGCCTGTCGGGCTACCGCCGGATGCTCGAAGGGGAGTTCGACGCCGTGGCCATCGAGTCGCCCCCCTACTTCCATCCGGAACACGCCGCCGCCGCCGTCGAGGCCGGCCGACACGTCTACGTGGCCAAGCCGATCGCCGTCGACGTGCCCGGCTGCAAGAGCATCGGCGAAAGCGGCAAGAAGGCGACCAACAAGAAGCTCTGCTTCCTGGTCGACTTCCAGACCCGGGCCGACGAGTTCTACGTCGAGGCGATCAAGCGGGTGCACGACGGGGCCATCGGCCGGTTTGCCTTCGGCGAAGCCAGCTACCACGCCGGCCTCCCCTGGAAGGCGCAGACTCAGCACGTGGGTCTCGACGACCCGGAAGCCCGACTCCGCGCGTGGGGCCTCGACCGCGTCCTCTCCGGCGACATCATCACCGAGCAAAACATCCACACGCTGGACGTCGTCAACTGGATCATGAACGGGCCGCCGGTCTGCGCTTACGGCACGGGCGGGCAGAAGGTCCGCGACTTCGGCACCTGCTGGGATACGTTCAGCCTCGTCTTCCAGTACCCCGACAACGTCGGCATCACCTTCAGCTCCCGGCAGTTCAACGGCCACGGCACGCAGCCGGAAGGCATCCGCAACCGGATGTTCGGCTCCGAGGGCGTGCTGGAGACGCAGTACGGCGGCGAAGTCCTCATCCGCGGCTCGAACTTCTACCGCGGCGGCAGCACGCCGACCATCTTTAAGCAGGGCGCGGTCAACAACATCGCCGCGTTCCACGCCGCCATCCAGAACGGCGACTGCGAAAACTCCACCGCACCCGAAAGCGTACGCAGCAACCTGCTCACCATCCTCGGCCGCACCGCCGCCTACGAAGGGCGGATCGTCACCTGGGAGGAAGTGCTGAAGAGCGACGAGAAGCTCGTGGCCGACTTGAAGGGTCTGAAAGACTAGCGCTTCGACAACTCTACCAAGGAGAAACGTCATGGACCGCCGCAAGTTCCTTCACACCGGTGCCGCCGGGGTGGCGTTGTCGGGCGTGGGCAGCTACGCCGCGGAGGTCGCCGACCAGGGGTCGAAGCGCGTGGGTCTGATCGGCTGCGGGTGGTACGGCAAGTGCGACCTTTGGCGTCTGATTCAGGTCGCGACGGTCGAGGTCGTGTCGCTGTGCGACGTGGACGCGAAG
>CAZDHR010000532.1:0-4208 GCA_964505295.1 uncultured Planctomycetaceae bacterium | reverse complement strand
GTAAGCGTCTCAAGACTTGGTCAGCCGACTTTCCCGGCGTGATTGCAGAGCACATCGCCAAGGCGTATGGGGAAGAGGTGGTGACCGTTTTCACGCAGGGCTGCTCCGGCAACATCGGCCCCGCTGGTGGGCAGAGTGACGACTGGCGGGCGAAATCGGCTGTCTTTGCAAGGGCAGCGGTGGACGCAGCCAAACGAGCAACTCCCATAAAGGGGCCGATCATCGTGGACTACATACGGCGAGATGTGCAGGTGCCACGCCGCGATCCTGCGGACCAACGGGAAGGGGCCGTTGCCCGGTTGGGTTGGCGGCATTCTCCAGGCGGCGCCGCGCCTCAGAATCACAAAGTCCCGGTGAACGCCGCGCGAGTCGGACCGCTGGGCATCGCGACCAACCCCGGGGAGCTCTTTGTGGAGTGGGGGATATCCGCGAAGAAGCGCTCGCCCTTTCCCCACACCATTATGTGCGAGCTGACCAACGATTGGGTCGGCTACGAGCCCACAGCGCAAGCCTTCCAGCAGGAGGGTTACGAGGCCCTGGTGGGCGTGAACTTTGTGTCGCTCGAGGGGATCCAGATGCTGGTGGATACCGCGGTGGAGTTGCTGCAGGGGTTGTGGAAAGGGGATGGCCGCTAGCCGTGCCCGTGCGGGTGGCCGAGTCCACGGGGCCGGGGCTATCGCTCCAGAGGCCCCAGGTCGGGCGACTAAATCAGAAACCGTTCCAAACTCGGGACGAGACCGGCGGCAAGCTACGAGAGCGGCGCCTGCGGAATTGCCGCTCCCAAAAACCCATCTCATCAATCAACGTGCCGAGAACTCGTCGCCGGCGAGGAGAATGAGACTTGCTTCCGGCCCAATCTCGGAGAATCGGGGCGCCCCATCGGAAGGGGCGTTCGGCTTAAGGAACGTTCGGCTTCAGACGCCGAAGGACACCGCGTGTTGAGGGGTTTGCGTGGAGGTATTGATGCCATGCGCTCGCCGTGTACGTAGCCCGCAGAAACCGCTCGCGACGATGGGCCGGCCCCGTCAGCAGCCCGCGGCGCCGGCCTGGTCTTCCTCGATCGTCTCGACCCGGATCGGCTTGACGTCGAACTTCGGGTTCTGGCCGAGATAGCGGGCGGGGTTGTTGTGGAAGACCTCGATGGCCTCCTGGAGCGAATGCCCGCGGCGTCGGAAATCGAGGATGCACTGTTGCAACGTGAACGGGTCACTGGGCCCCCAGTCGGCCGACGAGTTGACCAGAGTCCTTTCCAGACCGTACGTCTCGAGCAGGTCCACGGCCCGCCTGGGGGAGCACTTGGTGATCGGATAGAGCGTGAAGCCGACCCAGTAGCCGGCGTCTTTGGCTTGGCGGATGGTGTGCTCCTCGACGTGGTCGATCCATACCTTGTCCGGGTCGACCGGCATTCCCTTGAGGATGTCCAGGATCCGCGTCGTGCCACGCAACTTGTCCTCTAAATGGGGGGTATGCACGAGGAGTAGCTGGTCGTGTCGGATGGCCAGCTCGACCTGGGCTTCCATGATCTCGCACTCGCTCTTGGTCGACTTGTGCAGACCGGTCTCACCCACCCCCAGAACGGTGGGTTTCTCAAAGAACTCGGGCATGCGCTCGAGCACGGCGCGGCTCAGTTCCGGGTTCTCGGCTTCCTTGGGATTGACGGCCACCCAACAGAAGTGGCGGATCCCGTACTGGGCAGCGCGAGTCGGCTCGAATTCGGAGATCTGGCGGAAGTAGTCGATGAACGTATCGGGATAGAGGCGGTCGAAGCCGGCCCAAAAGGCGGGCTCGCCCACGGCCACCACGCCCGACATGGCCATTCGCTCGTAGTCCTGGACGGTCCGGGCGATCCCGTGATAGTGGGGTTGGATAATCTGCATGAGAGCCTCCACAGGCCGATGTCATAGGGATCCGGACGGTTGGATCTGGCCGATCGCTCCGTTGGGCGACAGGCTCAGTCGACCGGGTCGGAAAACAGGTTCAACAGTTGCTCTGCCCGGTTCGGGCCCGCGCTCGGGTCCGCCAGAAGGCCCAGCGACTGGTACACCTTCTCCAACCGCGGGTCCGCGGCATGGGCGTCGGCGTCTTCGCGACGGCAGGCTGCGTCGTGGCGGTCCAACGTCGCGGCGATTTCCAGCAGCATCGAGCGGGCGTCGAGGAAGTACTCGTCGAGCACTTGCTTGGCCGTCAACATCAGCGATCCCCTCATTGCGTATGGACACGAAACACGCACGGTCAATTATGACCGCGGCGCTGCCCGGTGCAAAGGGCGTGCAGAAATCGGCCGTGCCACACACGGCCACGCGGAAATCGGCGGGCCCCAGGGCGATCGACGGCGCTTCCGGCCAAGCCGACGCCTATCGCCCGAAGACGGCGACCTCCAGGACGATCAGGCAGGCCAGGGCGACGGTGGTCCCCACGGCCGCGCGACGGTCGACGCGCCCCTGCCCTTCTCCCAGTCCGAAATGCGGGCCCAGGCCGTTCCAGAGATACAGGCCCAGGGCAACGGCCGGCAGGTCGACCAGGACGAGCGCCCACGGCGGCGTGCCGTATCGGATCAGATCCCGGGCGTCGCCTCCGCGAACGAAGCAGTCGCCGACCAGATAGGCCCCGTTGGCGACGAGGCAGAAGCCGGCGAAGAACCGGGCCAGGTAGGCATGGGCCCACGCCACGGAACGGGCCAGCAAGAGGCCCCCGAGCGGGATCAGGCAGCCCCAGACCGCCCCGCCCCAGGCGACCACCAGAGGATGGGGGTTTTCGCCGGCGTCCGTGCGAGAGATCTCCAGGGGATGAAGGACCACCTTCTCCACCGTCCCGCCCGAAACCCAGAGGTGTAGCACGTGGCCGAGCTCGTGCACGGCCATCATCCCCAGCCAGGAGAGGCCAATCGTCGACGCGATCAGCAACGCTTGAAACAAGCGGTTCATCGAGTCACGGAGCAACGGCGCGGTCATCGATGCCGACCAGCCCGGCCGTTACCGCCGGGGCGCCGGCGGCCGATGTGCGGGGCCACGATAGAAGAAATCCCGGAGAGCCGTGTCGGTCAGAGTCGCTTGGTGGGACGTCTCGAATTGAGAAGGGGGCGGGAGGACGCGCACGGCCGCGGGAATGGCCGCAGCGTCCCGAGTTCTTCTACCTTTCCCTCGACTGGCACGATCTCTCCGGGATATACGCGATTGGTGACTAATGGCTTCGTTCGTCCGGCGCCGCCTCGTCGCCGGGCTGCAACGTTGGGTCCTCCGGGGGGGCCTTCAAGGCCACGATGATCAGTCTGTTTCGGTTCGCGAAATCGACCAACTCCGGCTGGTCGAGCACGATGGTCTTGTCGGCCTCGACGGCCAGCACGCGTGCGCCGGCGGCGGCCATCGTCTCGAGCGTTTGCAGGCCGACGGTGGGGACGTCAAATCGCGCGTCCTGCTGTGGCTTGGCAACCTTGACCACGGTGAACCCGCCGGCGCGGCACAAGCTCCCCGCCCGACGGCTGCACGCGTCCGTTCCCTCCACCGCCTCGACGGCCAACACGGCCTGGTTCTTGACCGAAACGCTCTGCCCGACGTCGAGCCGCCCCATCTCCTTGGCGATCTCCCAGCCGAACCGGACGTCCTTGAGCTGTGCCACGGAAGGGCCACGGCGGGTGAGTTGTCCCGGCTTGACCAGCAGTTCGGGAGCGTAGTCGGTGGCCGGGCCGATCCGGATCCCATCGGCCTGAAAGAGGTTGCAGACCACGCCCAACAGCGAGTCGTCCTTGCAGTCCTTCCGTTTGGTGAGGAAATGGGGGATGAACGCGCGAATCGTCGGCAAGTCGGGCAGCTGCCGGACGATGAACCAGGGCTGGAACATGAACCGCTTGTGAATCTTCCCGGCCAGCACCACGTCGACGACGCCGTGACGCTTGAAGTACCGGATCGCGCGGCCGAACTTCCCCAGCCCGCTCCAGCGGAACTCGTCGCACACGTCGGCCAGACGAGGGTCGGCGTGCCCGACCACCCCGAGGCAATAGGTGCGCGAGCCCTGGCGGCGTAGCGCTTCGGCCACCACGAGGGGAAAGCGGCCCCAGCCGGCGATCAACCCGACTCGCTCCGGTGGCCGGCGTTTTTGGACCTCGACGGACTCCATCGTCTGAGAGACTCCCCCCAACTTGGCCGCCTCTTGCTTCCTAGCACCAAACGGTTCGCGAAGTGCTCCGCGTTAACCTTGGCTTGTCACACTAA
>CAZDHR010000531.1:0-4230 GCA_964505295.1 uncultured Planctomycetaceae bacterium | reverse complement strand
TGCCGGCGGTTCCCACGTCGAAATGATACTCCCCGGCCCGGACTTGCCCGGGCACGAACACCAGCTCGCGCGACTCCAAATCGGCCCCTTCGACCTTCGCTTGGCCCACCTCGGCGGCCGCCAGCACGGCCGTCAGGTGCTGCCGCCTCAAGCCGGGCTTCGGCCGCTTGGCGCGGATCCGCTCGATGTGGAACGCCTTGCCGGTCACCAGCGACAGGGCCAGCGCGGTCCGCAAGACCTGCCCGCCGCCCTCGCCCTGGGAGCCGTCGATGGTAATCATTCCGCTATTCCTTATTCTTTGGCACAAGCTGCGCGTCGCCCGGCTCGCGCTCGGCGCAGGTCTCCCGACCTCGCCGACGCAGGACCGAAGGTCTCCCCCCATGCCCGGAGACCTGCGGTCGACCGATGTGGCTCGGTCGGGAGACCGGCCACAGCGCTTATGTTTCCGACGCTTCCTCGGTTGACGACGGTCGCGGGGCCGTCGGCTGGCCGGCCTCCATCAGCCGCCGGATGCCAACCGCGAGCAGCCCGTTGCCGAGAACCACCGCGAAATATACATTGAGAAAGACAAGCACGGCGATGTTCGGTTCGAGGGAATCGAAGACCTCGGTGAGTGAATTGACGGCGATCTGGAGGCCGTAGGACGCGGCGACAGGCGACAAGCAGAGGCCCGCCGGAAACAGGGCCCCGATGCAGAACGTCCGCGTGTAGCCCCGGCCGTAGACCAGCATGACGGTGAGCACGGCCGGCATGGAGATGACCACGCACACGGCGGCCACGATACTGACCCACGGGGGCAGGGTGAAAAAGACGGCGCAGGCAATCGCGGCGGCCGTCGTCAGCGCGAACAGGGTCCGCAGCGTGTACTGGAGACGACGGGGGTGGGAGGCCACGCACTCCCGGTCCGGGCTCTGGCGTGGTCATCGCGTTACCAATTCAAGTGCGACACGTCCCTGTCGCCGGCGCCCTCCAGCGACCGGTCAAGCTGCACCAATGCGTAGACCAGGTATCCCACCCCGTCCACCGCCTCATAGTATGGCTTGCACGGGTGGCCTCGGAACATGCCTTGGTAGTAGAGCTTCGAGACGGCCTCCTTGGCCGCCTCCCGGGCGAACTGGCGGTACTCCTGCTCGCCGGTCAGCTCGTGCATGTGCAAGAAGAACGAGATCGTCCGGCCGTAGAGCCCTGCGTAGGTGCCGTGCGGTGCCCAGTCCTTGGCGTATGGGCCGTACCAGGAGTTCTGCTCGCAGCTTCGGGGCGGGAACACACGGCGGATCGCGTCAGCCCAGTGCCGGGCGGCTTCGAGAAGCTCCTCGTCCCGCGTGACCTGGTAGGCGTAGGCGTACACCTGGGCCGTGTAGATCGGGTTCTCGTAGCCGGCCACGTAGGGCTCCCACATGTCGAGATGGCCGCGGGGCTCGTACTGCTGGTAGCCGCCCACGACCCGCGGGCCGGGCACCGGCGTGCCGTCGAGCTTCAGGCTGCCCCAGAACCGCTCGGCCTCGCGGTCGTACCCGAGCTTGTCGTAGGCCTTGAGATAGGCGACGGCCTGATCGCGGAACCGCGGCTCGCCGGTCAGCTCAGACGCCTGGAGCAGCCCGCGGCAGAGAAACGCGGTGATCGAGGTGTCGAAGTGCGAGCCGTCGAACCGGTCCCGGCCGGCGTTGGGGCGATTGGGAACGAGGTGGGTCTCCGGGTGCCGGGCGTTCCAGTAGTAGTCGGCCACGAGCCTGGCCCGATCGAGCCACGCGGAGTCGCCCGACTTGGTGTGCAGGAATGCGAAGGCGTAGAGCATCTCGCCGCCGCTCATGGCGAAGTCGCAGCCGCGCCGGCCGTCGCCGTGGCGATTGCACTCGCCCGTGGCCTTGTCGATGATGTGCCACTGCCAGACGGCCTCGATCTCGCGGGTGACGGCCTCCGGGTTCACCTCCCAGAGCTGCGGCCAGAGGATGCTTTGGATGTGGATCTCGTGGTGATTGCCGCTGTGGCCGGTCATTTCGTCGCGGTAGGCGTCGTAGTGGCGGTGCCAGCCCCACCAGAAGAAGCCCTTGTCGTCGACGAGATGGGTCATGGTGTGGCCAGCGCACTTTCGGGCGAAATCGGCGTATTGGGGGTCGCCGGTCACCCGCGAAAGGGCGAACATCGCGCGGAGGGTGGGCTGGTCCATGTAGAGATTGCCGCCGGCCGGGCCGCGCCGCCCGCGACGAGTCACCCGATACGGCTCGTCCAGCACGAGCGGGTCCTCGGGGCACGTTCGCGTGCGCACGTCGAGGATGTTCATCAGAAGCGGCGAGTGGACTTCCCCATAGCGGTCCGTGCCGTGGCGGATCAGCAGCTCGACGCACTCCCGGGCATAGTCCAGGTAGCTTCGGTCCTCGACGTCCTCCGCGGCCAGTCCGCTGGGGAGGATCTCGGGATTGGCCGTGTCGGCACGAGCGGGCAGGCCCGGCAGGCTCAGGAGCAACGCGAGGAGCAGGAAGCCGGCTTGCAGTCGTCCCACGGTGGCGTACCTCCGCGTTACCTTGTTCGGTGGATAGGAACCGCTATTCCCGGGCGCGGCGGTCGGGGCTAAACTCATCCTGCGATGGTTTCCGATCGGTGGAACCGATTGTAGCCGTGGCCCGTTTGCCGCTCAACGCAGCGAAGCACCGGCCCTCATTGGCCCGGGGTCGTACGCAGACCGCCCCTTCGCAAGAGGTACGCATCGCAATCCGGACTCGCCCCGAAATCCTGAACAAGAACCCCGAACCCCGACCTCGCCAGCACCAAAGGACGGAATCTTGGCCGAGTATCTCTTCCCTGCTCTGCTGATCGTGGCTGGCTTGTGTGTGCTGTTGGCCGGCGGCGAGGTGCTCGTGCGCGGGGCGTCGCGTCTGGCGGCCCTGGCCCGCGTGGCGCCTCTGATCATCGGACTGACCGTGGTGGCGTTCGGCACCAGTGCCCCGGAGCTGGCGGTGGTGCTCCAGTCGTCTTTTACGGGGAAGACGGACTTGGCGATCGGGAACGTGGTGGGAAGCTGCATCTTCAACGTCCTGGTCGTGCTCGGACTGACCGCCATCGTGCTGCCCGTGGTCGTCTCCGCCCGGCTCGTGCGGATCGAGGTGCCGCTGATGATCGGGGCCTCCGTGCTGCTTTGGGTGTTCGGGCTCGACGGCGTCCTGGGGCGAGTCGACGGATTGATCCTGTTTGCCGGCCTGATCGCCTACATGAGTTGGACCGTCTGGCAAGCCCGCAAGGAGAGCACGCGGTTTCGGGACGAGTTCGAGGGGGCGATCGAGACGCGGGCGGGCGCGGTCCGCAACGGCGCGATTTGGAAGATAGCCGTTCAGATCGGGCTGGTCCTCCTGGGATTGGTGCTGTTGGTGCTCGGGTCTAAGTGGCTGGTGGGCGGCTCGGTCACGATCGCCCAGCGCTTGGGCGTCAGCCAGTTGATGATCGGGCTGACGATCGTCGCCGTGGGAACGAGCCTGCCGGAGATCGTCACGTCGATCCTGGCGGGGCTTCGGGGCCACAGCGAAATCGCCGTGGGGAACGTGGTCGGCAGCAACATCCTCAACATCCTGGCCGTGCTCGGGCTTTCGAGCATCGTCGCCCCGGAGGGGATCGCGGTCTCTCGGGACGCCCTCTACCTGGACATCCCCGTGATGATCGCGGTCTCCGTGGCCTGTCTGCCCATCTTCTTCACCCAGTACCGGATCGACCGCTGGGAAGGATACCTGTTCTTCGGCTACTACCTGGCCTACACGGCCTATCTGATCGTGCACGCGACGCATCCCGCGCGAGAGCACACGCTCTCCGTCGTCATGCTGGGGGTCGTCGTTCCGCTCACCGCCCTCACGCTGCTGATCGGCGTGGTCAGGGCGTGGCCCGAACAGATGGGCAGAATCCCGCTTCTCGCCTGGCTGGGCTCGGCCGACGCGTCGCGCTCTGCGGCGGCGAGGCGAGCCAGACAGGCCGCGCGCAAAGAGAAAAGGAAACGGCGAGAGAAGAAGAAGGACCGAAAGCGACAGAGGCGAAGGACGAAGGGCTAGACTTCGCCGGCGGGGCTTGACGTCGGTCGACGACGCGCCCCCCTCAGCCTCTTCGTTGGATTCTCCTCATCGCTTCCGCCGCCCAGGCCCGCACCAGCAACTCGTCGTCGTGGAGCGCTTCGACCAGCGCCCGCACGGCGGCGTGGGCGCCGTGGCCGCTCTTGCCCCGCGCCTTGGCCCCCCAGGCGCGGACCGACGG
>CAZDHR010000530.1:0-4266 GCA_964505295.1 uncultured Planctomycetaceae bacterium | reverse complement strand
GGGACGGCGGCGGACGGGTCCATCGTCAGCTTCTCCACCCGAAATGTCGTGCGCAGCTTGGTTTCGGCTTCGTCGGGCCTGGGAAACACGATCCGCTCGGGCGCGCGGGATCGAAAATAGGCGATCGTCTCGTGCATCGGCGGCGGGTCCAGGTCGTTGCGTCCCGATCGGGCATAGAAGGAATAGCCCCTGCTTACCTCGCGGTGCCATCGATCTCGGGGGAAGCTTTGCGCGCGGGGGATGGCGTGACAATCGCTGCAAAACGCCACGACGCGCGCCTCGGCGTCCTGGTCGAGCGCAACGGGGGACGAATCGTCATGGAAGGGGTGAAGATATTCGTGGCGTGCCGGGCCGCCGCACAAGGCGCGCCAGACGAGAAAAGCCACGACGCCACAGGCCACCAGCCCGGTGATCGCAAGCGTGCCCGCTCGGACCGTTCGATGCTCCCGCTCGCCGACCACCTGGCGTGGCACCTCCGCTTCGATTCTCGGTGAGGCGTTTCATTCCCCCTCTCTGAGCATCTTACACCGCGGCGAGGCGCAAGGACAAGTCCGAGCAAGAAGTTGCGCCCCGCCCGGCCCGCGGCGGTTGTGCCGGGGGCCCGGGCACAAGAACGTAGGGGCGCCCGCGCCGCCGGGGCCGGCAGGGAAATGCGGCCCTTGCGGTTCGGCTTGTCTTGCCGCTTGCCGCGAAAGGCCGTTCACGCATACGGGGAAGCTGTAACGGACGCGCTGGCCGCGTTAGAATGAAGGTTTCGGCCTTTGTGCTTCCAAGCAAGAGGCTCGCTCGAAGCGATGGGTTGCGGTTTGGCCGGGAGCTTCGTTCTCCAACTCAACGTGTCGTCGAGAGGGCGGTGGAACATGTTGCCGGGAAAGCGATCCTCGCCGACTGCCGCACCCAATGCGCCCCGCCGCGCTCAACGCATCGTGGTGGGCGCCGGGGCCCTCGGGGTAGTCGTCGTTTTGGCGACGCTCGTGCTGCTGTTCGGCCGTGGGGTCCTGGCATCGTGGGCCCGGCAGACGGCCGCTTCCCAGATCGACGTCGGGGCGCTCAGCGCGGCGCAACAGTGGCTCGATTGGGCCGCCCGGCTTGACCCCGACGATGCCGAAACGGAACTGATGCGGGCAGCCTGTTTTCGGCAGCTCTATCAGCACGACCGCTGGCGCGAGACGCTCGAATCGGCCGAACGAAAGGGGACGCCGGCCGTGCCCCTTCAGCAGGAGGTCAGGCTGGGCGTCATCCGAACGGGCAAGTTTGGCGAGAGGGGGCAGGGCGAAATGGGCGCGTTGATCGAGGGGGGCGCGCCGCTACGCGACGTCGCCAGGGCCTTCGTCTACGGCTATCTCACGCGCAAGGAACCCGAAAGGGCACGAATGGTGCTCGACGCCTGGGAGGCAGACCGCCCGGGCGATCCGCACGCCGCGTACATGCGGGGTGTTTTCTGGGAGTGGTCGGGCAACCGTGTGGCCGACGTGGCGCGGCGACAGGCCTGCCTCGACCGGGCTCAGGCCGAATACCGAAACGCCCTGGCCAGGCAGCCTCGCCACGAGTTGGCGGGCACGGCGCTGGCGGAATTGCTGGAGAGCCGGGATCGGCTCGAAGAGGCCCTCGAACAGTACGTCGCACTGACGACTCGCTCCCCCGCAAGCGAGACCGGGAAGGTGGGCCTGGCGAGACTGTTGCGACAACTGGGACGCCTCGACGAGGCCCGGTCCGTGTTGGACTCGCCCGCTTCGCAGCCCGAGCCCGCCTTCGCGGTTGCCGTGGAAATGGGCCGGATCGAGCTCGAGTCGGGCAATTACGACGAAGCGGAACGGTGGTTCGAGCAAGTGGATCTCGACCAGGTGGAGGATTCCCAAACGCTGACCGCCGCGGCGACGACGTTCGCGCTGGAGGAGAAGACAACCCACGCCGAGTGGCTTCTCGCCCGGATGGACGCCGCGAGCCGCCGCTCCGCAAGAACCGAAGACTTGATGGCCCGACTCGCCACCGGCCCCGTCGACCGGGAGGCCGCCGACGAGTTGCAGCGTCTCTTTCGGCCGTCAGCCGCGTCGAGCGGCGCGGGCGCGTCCGAGACAGAACGAGCCGGAGAAGACCGGGCGCAGAGCCCCGCGACGCCCGCTTCCGAGCTGTACGCGCTCCACTGCGGCGGGTGCCACGGGGCCAACGGCGACGGCAACGGACTCGCCGTCCGGCATCTGTTCCCCAAGCCGCGAGATCTTCGTACGGGCAAGTCGCGACTCGTGAGCACGGTCAACGGCCTCCCCACGCTCGGCGATCTGGAATCGGTCATCCGGCGAGGCATGCCGGGCACGTCGATGCGGGCTTTCGACAACCTCAGCGAAGACCAGCGGAAGCGGTTGGCCGAGGAAGTGCTGCGGATGAACCGCGAGGGGATTCGCGAGCAATTCGTCGGCGCGCTGGTTGGCGAGGGGGAGGAGATCGACGAGGACGAGGTTCGCGAGATGGTTGAGATCTGCACCACCCCGGGAGAACCCATTCACCTCCCGCGTATCGGCCCTGCCGACCCCCAGGCGATCGCCGACGGCAAAGATGCCTACTTCGAGCTGGGGTGCGACAACTGCCATGGCGACGACGGCACGGGCGCCTGGGACATGCCCTTGTTCGACGACAAAGGCCGTCCCTCGCCGCCTCGCGATCTGGTTTACGAGCCGCTGAAAGGGGAAGAGGAGCCGGAGTCGATCTACCTGCGCGTGTTCGTGGGAATGCCGGGCACCGCTCACCCCGGCTGCTGGAACCTCGCCGAGGATCGGCTGGTCGACCTCGTTCACTACTGCCGCTCGCTCTCGCGAGAGCCAAAGCGGGTCATGACCAACCACGAGCGAGGCCTTCGGGCTGCTCGAAAGTGCGATGGCCCAGGACTGGCGGACTCCGGAGGGAGGCGAGATAATGGCCCCTGAAAGAAGTCTTTGATGAGCGAATCGAAGGCGAAGTCTCCCTGGCTCGGAGGAGGGATGAGAAGATGACGAAGAAGAGGAAAGCCAAGCGAAAGAAGCGCGCCGGCAAACGCAGGAGGGGTCAGGATCGCCCGCGTTGCGGCCTGTGCGGGAGCACGACGAACCTGACGAAGACGGAGTGCTGCGGCCAGTGGATCTGCGACGACGAGGGCCGGTACGTCCCCTTCTCCTACGCGCGGAACAGTTGCTACCGGAACCATCGTCGCTACACGCTCTGCGGATATCATCATGCCGAGGGACATCCGGGACATTGGAAGGACTGCCTCCAGTGCAAGGAAGACATCACGCCCGAGATGTACGTCTACTACGGCACGAATGAGTACAACTTCGAGAAGCTCGAGGACGTTCCGGACTACGAGCCCACCCGGTGCGCCCAATGCGGCACCGTGATCGTGTTGAGCGAAGGCGGGTACTCCGTGTGTGCCGGCGAATACCTCTGCGGCCCATGCACGGCGGCCAAATTTCCAGGCATGCCCGGCGGAATTTGAGCGGGCGGGCTGCGACCCTGAGGGATGCCCGAGTCAAGTCGCGATCCCGACTGTGGGGCGGCCGGCCGGCGTCACTCTTCTCGTATTCGTTTGTCCTTCTGTTCCCGTTCCCGTCCCCCGCTCCTCGCTCTCCTTCTCGTTTGCCCCCGTTTGCATGGTTTGACCGCCACGACCGGCACACTCCCGATAACCTGCGGCGTATTGGCAAGAGTTTTCGGTCCATTTGGCCTTCGCGTTAACATCGTTCGGACCGTTTTACGATGACTAGACAGCGGGCGGGAGATAGAGAGACTCCTGACCGTGAGTGCAATCTCGGCGGGTGCATCATATGGGGTGAATGTGCCTGTCGAGCGCGAGTGCCGATGCGTACGGCGGAATGAACTTCGCGGCTGTGTACCCCGCTCTCGAAACCGGGATCGCTTCTCCCGGCGGTTACTGGGCAACCACTCGGGGGTAGGTCGCGTAGCCGCGGATCATTCCGACGGCGAAAGAGCACCTTTCTGAGCCGACGGCGGGCGGCACGGCGCAGGGCAACCCCTCGCCGCGCTGCCGGCCGGGGTGCTCCGGCGTCCCCCGCGACCGGCCGGCCCTCTGCCCCACCCTCCCAATTCCCGCTTCGCGGGGGCGCGTCCGCGCCGGCTGTGCGAAGTTGGATCCGTAGGACGGCTTGGACCGTCGTGCTGTGAGAGGGCAGGTCACGACCGCACCTTCCGCCCGTCGCGGGCGCATGATGTAGCCTTCCTAATATGACAGCGCCATTTAGCGAAAATCATACAACATGTTGTGCTGACAGCACCGCT
>CAZDHR010000529.1:0-4284 GCA_964505295.1 uncultured Planctomycetaceae bacterium | reverse complement strand
TCACCCAAATGGCAAGTCCAAACAGGGCGGCGAAATAAAAGGCGATGAACGTCCAGTCCAAGGGGTGCATGATTTCGGCCTATCGGTTTTGGCTTGCGAAAAACACGCAGGGTTGTCAACCTAAAACGGCAATCGCGGCGTGTACGACCCCGGCGTCTCCTGGGTGGCGTGGTACACGTCCATGTCGAGGTAGTTGCCCAGGGCTTCCCAGAGGGCGTTGCCCACGTGGGTTTGGGTGATCGCCACGTGGTGCGGGAAGTGGCGCAACATCACCTCGCGATAGAGCCGCTGGAGGTGGGGGATCCGGCACCAGCCGTACACCCCGAAGGTCTCGGCCGGGTTGTCCTCGATCTGCCCTTCGGCGATGGCCGCCTTCCAGGCCCCGTCGGCGTCCTGCGCCACCCGGCAGAGCGTCAGCGGCGACGGCTTCATGCGGAACTCGAGCGTGCCCTCCGAGTCCTCGTATCGGGCCGCCCCGCTCGAGGCGATGATCTCCTGCAAGCCCAGCTTGGGCGGCGACCCGGCAAACGACTTGGGGAACGCGCCGCAGTGCCACACGTTCACGAGATCGTCGTCCTCGTTGTGCAGGTTGTTCCAGTCGGCCAGCCCGGCGGGCGAACCGCTCGCGAGCATCGCCGCGTGCATCGAGAGCGTGCCCAAAACGTCTACCTCGCAGGCACAAGGCACGCCCTCCTCGCCCAGGCGGCTCATCGTCGTGCAACTGCACACGCCGTAGTTCGCCTGGATCGACGTCCAGCACTGGACGGCCATCGCGTCCAGGCCGTTCTCCTCGCGCCACCGCCGGAGGAACAACTCCAGCTTGGCGCTTCGCAGGATGCTCTCCGGCTTGACGGCCGACGCGTCGGCGTACTCCTTGATCCCCGCGACGATTTTCTGCACCTCGGCGTCGCCGTCCGCAAGCGCTTCCGCCCCGGCGAAGACCTCCGAGAGATCGATCACCACGGTGGTCACCCCCAGACGCTGGAGCTGCTTCTCGTTGAAGCGGCAGGTCCAAAACGCGTCGGGCCGCGCGCCGACCTGCCCGTACCGGGCGTTGCGCACGCCCCCAACCACGCGGCACACCCGCACGAACCAGTCGAGGCTTTCGGAAAACGCCTCGTCGGTGGGAAAACAAATCGGGCGCCGGGCCACGCTGTACTTGGTCCCGATCTGCCGCAGGGCCTCGCCGATGGACAACAGGCCGCAGAACGAATCGCGGCGCTGCGTCTTCGGCGTCAGCACCTCCTCTTCCTGGCAGCCCACGATCATCACCGGCACGTCGAGCTTGGCCTGGCGCACCGTCCACGCGGCCGCCTGCTCGTCGCCGAAATTGACCGCCGAGATCACGATCCCCTCGACGCCGGCCTGGCGAAACCGCTCGGCGCAGATCTCCGCTTCGCGGCGGTTCTCCACGCAGCCGACGTTCGTCTGCTCCGGAGAGGGCACGACCACGTGGATGCCCCGCTTGGTCATCGCGTCGATCGTCTGCTGGCGCATCTTCGCCGCCAATTCCGCGCTGAAGAAGGCACGATTGGCCGGCACAAAGCCAATGGTGACCGGGTCTTGCGGGAAGCTCATCTGCATCTCCCAGAGTGGTGCCGCGATTGGGCTGCCTCGAGGCTCGCCGAATGTACCCCGTGAGGATAAGGGCCGCCACGCCGTCGGGCAAGCCGTGGCGCGGGCGTTTTGGCCCGGTCCCGCCTTTCGAGGGGTCGGCGGACGAGCGCGTTGGCCGCCCCGGCCGTGTATTGCCCCCGACTTGCTTGTCCTCGCCCGCCGCTGGCGATAACCTCGGAAACGCAGGCAATCCTTGACTACCGGAAGGAGTTACCCGATGAAGTCGCGCATCGCCGCCGGCGTTCTGCCACTGTTCGTCGTCGTTGGTTTGGTCGGCAGCTTCAGGGCCTACGGGGCGGATGCCCGGCCCGCGAAGCCCGTCCCGTTGCGAGCCCGCCCGTTCGACTTAAAGCAGGTCCGCCTTCTCGATGGCCCGTTCCGCGAGGCGATGGAGCGCGACCGGCGCTACCTGCACGCCTTGGAGTCGGAGCGGTTCCTGTACACGTTCCGCGAGAACGCCGGGCTGCCCGCCCCCGGCGAGCCGATGGGCGGCTGGGAGGTCCGCGAGGTCCGTGGGCACACGATGGGCCACTACCTGTCGGCCTGCGCGATGATGTACGCCAGCACCGGCGACGAGAAGCTCAAGGCCAAGGCCGATTACATCGTCGCCGAGCTGGCCAAGTGCCAGGAGGCCCTCGGCCCGAGCGGCTACTTGAGCGCGTTCCCCGAATCGTTCATCGAGCGCGCGGAGAAGCTCCAACGCGTCTGGGCGCCCTACTACACGCTGCACAAGATCATGGCCGGCCTGCTGGACATGCACCTGCACTGCGACAACGAGCAAGCCCTGGCGACCTTGGAGAAGATGGCCGCCTGGTGCAAGTCGCGGTGCGACAAGCTCTCCGAAGACGAGATGCAGGCGATGCTCAACCGGACCGAGCAGGGCGGTATGAACGAGGTGCTGGCGAACCTCTACGCCGTCACCGGAAACCCCGACCACCTGGCCCTCTCACGCCGCTTCGTCCAGAACACGTACAACGACCCGCTCGCCGCAGGGCGCGACGAGTTGAAGGACCAGCACGTCAACTCCTTCATCCCTAACATGATCGGCACCGCCCGGCAGTACGAAATGACCGGCAACGAGCGCGACCGCCGGGTGGCCCACTTCTTCTGGCACCAGGTGACGGGCAAGCGCTGCTACTCGACCGGCGGCACGAGCAACTTCGAGCACTGGCGGACCGAGCCCGGCGTGCTCTCCACCGAATTGAGCCCTGACTCGCAGGAAAGCTGCTGCACCTACAACATGCTCAAGCTTACCCGGCACCTGTTCATGTGGCAGCCGGACGTGCAGTACGCCGACTACTATGAGCGGGCCCTCTACAACAGCATCCTCGCCACCCAGGACCCCGATACCGGGATGATGATGTATTTCGTCGCCCTCAACCCGGGCCACTGGAAGATCTACAACACGCCGCGCGACTCCTTCTGGTGCTGCACGGGCACGGGCATGGAGAACCACGCCCGCTACGGCGAGGGCATCTACTACCATGACGACGAGGGGCTGTTCGTCAACTTGTTCATCGCGTCGGAGCTCGACTGGCCGGATAAGGGCCTCCGGCTTCGCCAGGAGACCGCGTTTCCCGAAGAGGAGACAACCGCGCTGGTGTTCCACGCGGAGAAGCCGGTGAAGCTGGCCCTGCGGATTCGCGTTCCCTATTGGGCGACGCGCGGCGTCGACGTGAAGATCAACGGCCAGCCGCAGCCGGTCACGGCCGCGCCGGCTTCGTACCTCGTGCTCGATCGGACGTGGAACGACAAGGATCGGGTCGAGATCGCCTTGCCCATGGGCCTGCACCTGGATCGCATGCCCGACGACCCCACGCTGGCCACCGTGATGGTCGGCCCGTTGGTCCTGGCCGGCGAGCTGGGCACCGAGAAGCTGACGCCGGAGATGTTCTACGCCGAGAATCAGCGCGACTACGACAGCGGGCCGTCGATCGAGGTGCCGATGCTCGTTGTCGGAGACGACGATCCCGAGACGTGGATCGAGCCGGTGCCCGACCGGGCGCTGGCCTTTCGCACGGTGGGCGTGGGCCGGCCGGAGGACGTCACGCTCGTCCCGTACCACAGGCTCTTCGGCCAGCGTTACAGCGTCTATTGGCGGATCGTCCGCGAGGGGAGCGAGAAGCACCGCCAGATCCTGGCCGAGCAAGAGGCCCGACGCGCGAGGCTGGCCCGCACGGTCGACGCGGTCGAGATCGGCGTGCGCACGTCGGAGCAAGAGCATGGGCTCGAAGGCGAAAACACCCAGGCCGGCTTCCATCGGGGGCGCAACTGGCGGCACGCGTCCCGAGGCGGCTGGTTCAGCTACGCGCTGGCCGTGCTGCCCGACGTGCCGATGACGCTCTCGTGCACGTACTGGGGGAGCGACTCGGGCGCTCGCACGTTCGACGTGCTGGTCGACGGGGAAAAAGTCGCCACGCAGAAGCTCGATCGCGACAAACCGGACGAGTTCTTCGAGGTCGAATACCCGATCCGGCCGGAACTGACGCGGGGGAAGAAGCAAGTCACGGTCAAGTTCCAGGCCCACCCGGGCAACATGGCCGGCGGCGTGTTTGGCTGCGAGATGCTCAAGGCCGGCGGATAGCGTTTTGCCAAGTGTCATTTTCTGAATCGAATGGCACTGTCAACAGCTCTTAGTGTAAGGGGGGAAACGATTTGCGCAAAGAT
>CAZDHR010000528.1:0-4310 GCA_964505295.1 uncultured Planctomycetaceae bacterium | reverse complement strand
GTTCGTGTGCAACTCGCACCTCCCGCACGACGGGATGTTCACCGTGGCCCATTGTGCCGCCCCGAGGAGGATGAACGGGGTGGACTTCGAGCCGGCGACGCTCATGACCCATTTCGAGTCGGACTACGGCGCGGCGACCAAGGTCCGGTATACGCAGGGGCAGATCGTCACCGTGATCATCCCCAACCTGAGATGCTCCCAGTGGCAAGGGTTCCGGGGGAAGATTCTCGACTCGCCCTCTCACCCCGCCTGCCGGTCGCAGATCGACATGGAGATCGACGGCGACTGGCGCAAGCTCATTGCGGAGCAGGAGGGATTCCACACGCAGGTCGTCTACGGCGACTACTTGCGTGAAGTCGGCTACGCCCTGAAGGCGCTCGGAAAGGTTGTGTGGCAGAGCTTCAGCCGGACCGGCTGATTCATGGGCGGCGGGAGGGAGGGAAGTCTCCAAACGACCGATGCCGGTCAATAGCCGGCCTCGCCGACCTTGGTCGGCCCGGTGTACGCGTCCACTGGGGGCGGGTCGGGGAACTCGGCCTCGATGGGCGGCTGCTGCATGGCCTGGGCCAGCCTGAACGCGCTGACGTTCACTCGCGACTTCACCAGCTCGACCACGTTGTACGTGTCGATGAACGTGTCGTAAAACGCCGGGTCCTTCTGGGGAAGGACGAACGCCTTGTGGGCTTCGCCCTCAGTGTCGAAGTAGGCCAGATACGGGATCGCGCTCATCCCGTCGCGCCGGTTGCTCAGGAAGGTGAACCAGCGCCCGTTGGAGGACCAGCGCGGGTAGCTCTCCGCCCGATCGCTGCACACGGCGTCGAGCTTCCGGTGCTCCTTCGTGGCGAGGTCCAGCAGATAGAGGTCGGAGCTCTCCTGGTGGATCGGATACGTCGTCTTGTCGGCCAGAACGTGCAGCACGTACTTCCCGCACGGCGACGGCCGGGGAAACGAGCAGCAGACGCCCAGCTCCGAGTAGGCCTTGACGGTTTCGGGCGCCCCCCACGTGTCGGTCTCGACGTCGTAGGATACCCGCATCATGTCGAACCGGCTCTTCTCCCAGTCCTTCGCGTCGGTGATCGGTACTTCCGGGCCGCGCACAAAGTAGATGTGCTTGCCGTCGGGCGACCAGCAGGGATGCGTCTCGATGTGCTCGGGGCCGAAAACGGCTTCGTTCGTGCTCAGCGTGTTCTTCTCGACGTCGTACACCACCAGATCGCCGCGCTTCTCCAACGCCTCGAAATAGAACAGCTTGCTGTTGGCGGGGAAGTGGCCGATGAACCGGTTGCACGTGCCCGCGATGTGACGACCGTCTGGATGCCACGAGGCGTAGGCGATGGGGCGGAACATGGGATCCTGGTGCGTGTCGATCTTCCGCATTCGGCCGTCCATGACGAGCATCATCCCCTCGTGCTTGGCGCGCAGGTGAACGAGAAACCGGTTGGGATCGTGCTGATGGAAGGTGTGGCAGTTGAAGCAGGCGAAGGTCCCGTCGCGCGTCGTCACTAACGCGGACTTCCCGAACGACTCGAGGTCCCTCTGGTAGATGCCCCGAATCGCCGCGCGACTCTTGTTCGGCATGAGGAGCCGATAGACGATGTAGGAATCGACGGGCTCCCGGGCAACCGTGTTGGTGAACTGCTTGAACTGCACCCAGGTCCCGTCTTGTTGTTTCGCGAAAACGTCGTAGGCGAGGCGACCGCCTTGGCCCGTCTCGAGGAGCCGTCGCCACGATCCGGCCGGGATCCGGCATTTTCCCTCGCGGCAACGGATCGCGACGTTCTCGCCCCCCTGGGAGGATATTCTGACGAGGTAGTCTCGGCCGTCCTCCATGATCCGGAAGTTCAACGGGGCGATGTTGGGGGGAATCACCAACGACGAGTAGTCCGGATCGATGCGGGGCTCCCTCGCCGAGGTGGTTGCCGAGGCGACGTCCGGCACACGCGTGCAAGACACCGGCAACAGCAGCCATGCGATCAACACGGCCGGTATCGCCGCCGCGGTCAGCCGGGCTGCAAGGACGGAACGTCTCATGCGAATGGCCCTCCATCCGGAGTGGGCCGTTGACCGTCGGCGAGACGGTTCAAGCGCCTTACTCCACGCGCGTCGTGCCGCCGAAACCGCTGCGGGCCCCCATGATCCGTTGCGCCTCGGCGGGCGTAGTGACGAAAAAGTAATAGTACGTATAGGTGTCGCCGTACAGAGGCCGAGCCCGCTCCGGCGCGTCCCGCCGGCCCCAATACGGCGATACGTCCCGGAAAAACTCGTCGACGCGAGCCACGGTCGCCTCGTCGTAACGGTAGCCCTGCAAGTTGACCGAAGCGCGCTCACTTCGCTCTCTCAGCAACAGCGCTTCCTGGCAGTGGGTTGGTATCGAGGCGTATCCTGCGCTCCTGAAATGCCCGATGCCCGCACACATCGCCGCGATGGAGTCCTTTTTCTTGTTGAGGAGCAGCCACGCCATCAGGTAGTCGATCGCCATGCGATTGTCCGGCTTCGCCTCGAGGAGGATGAGGAAAGCCATGGCCGGGTGACCGAACATTTGAGCGTCAGTGATGGGAAGACGTTTTCTGAGGTCGCCGAACTCCCTCTCGGCGGCGTCCGGATCGGCGATGATCGCCTGGAAGCGGCGCGCGAACTCCCTGTGGAAGAGGGTTTTGTCGAGCATGTTGAGGTACTTCGCCGCCATGTCGTAGTTGCCGTTGGCCATGCTGCACTGTGCCATGCGCTTCAGCACGTCGTACGTTTCTCCGTCGGCCGACATGCTGTTGTAGGCATGTCGGAACGCGGAGTTGACGCAGCCCATCTCATAGAAAAGGTCGCTGTTGTACATCGCGACGTCGATATCGTCTTCATTCGGGAACACGTCCGTCCTGCCGACCAAGTTGAACACGAGCCCACGCGTACCCCACGGCTGAGGGTAGTGAAACATTTCATCGAGAAGCGTCCCTTGGTGGTACAAGGCGAAATTCGTCATGAATTGCAGGCGGCGATCCCTGCCGGGGTTTTCCCCGGCTTTCTCGAGAAGGGCGGCCCACTGGCGATGCTTGTACAATCGGCGGCAGGCGACGAACGTGTCAAATGACGCATCGTACCGAGCGACGTGGAGCAGAATCGCGAGGACGGGAAGCGCGACGGCCAGCGCGACGCGGCTCCATCGCCCGGCCCCGGCCCGCCGGAATACCGCCAGCCTGGTGCCGAAACACAATCGGCCCCAAAACGGAATTAGGAGCAGGGCGACGGAAAGCACGACGACCAGCGTGACGTCCAGGGCCTTCTCGAAATCGTCGGACGCGATCCCGCTGCGAAAAGGCGGGTGGAACGTGAGAGGACACGTCAGCGCGCCGCGCAGCGAAATCGGAAACACCCAGCGCCAAGCGGCCAGGGGCACGGCAACGCTGAAGACGACGTAAGAGATCTTGAAAGGAAGACCCGAGCGGAGCGGACCGTCGAGCCACTCGAAGGCGACGACCCAAGCCACGAAAAACCAGGCGTAAACTCCCAGGGCGAAGTAAAGGAGGGGAGTGGCCGCCAGCGCGTAAACACGGCGCGCCGCCTTGCCGCGAAACGACAAGTATCCCAGAAAAGCCCCACAGCTCGCGCAGAGCCCGAGCGTGTCGTGGACGAGGACCAGCGTAGACGTGTGCAGGACGAGCAGCAGGACGCACGGAAGAAGCGTCTGGGCGACCGATCCGGTCCTCTCCAGCTTCACCAGGACCCGATGGAACAAGACGCCGAAGCACGTAATCGATGCCGACACGACTAGCGCCCCGAGCCATCCGTAGTGATAAAACTGCCCCAGGAAGCGGCCCGCATAACGCACGGGGCCCGCCGGATGGTCGAGGAACGACCCCAGGAACGGACGACCGAACATGAAAAAGCAGTCGTTCGTCTCGCTCTGAAAGCCAATGACGTAGCCGTATACCCCATCGAACAGGAGAAAGGAAACGACAAACAGCACCGCCAAACCGATGGACGAGGGGAGTTGCTTGCTCATGACCCAGCATGCCTGAGATCGGCTAGATGCCCAAATGGGAAGGATGCACGATGGGACGCCTCCCCGCCTTCGGGTACCCAAGAAGCACCCTCCAGGACCGGGCTGCAGGCGGGCAGCCGAGTCAAAGCGGACCATTACAGTCTAATGAGTTGCCCCACTGCGCCAAGTCATTGAGACGCATCCGACCAAAGCGTGCTTGGTTTCATGGATGCCGAGGATCGTGAGTTTGAGGAACTCCGGGTCGCGGAAGCCGGAGGTTTGGCGTTTCATGGTCTTGATCTTGTTGTTGGTCCCTTCCAAGGGACCGGTCGAGATC
>CAZDHR010000527.1:0-4317 GCA_964505295.1 uncultured Planctomycetaceae bacterium | reverse complement strand
GCTTTCCATTTTCCCTCTTTTCCATTTTCCCTCTTCTTACATCTACTTCAGATGGATGAGCAGATACCACTTCTCTTTGCGCCTTGGCGCCTTGGCGAGAGAATCTTCCTACCCTTCCGCAATCCACAATCGCCTCTCTCCGGTTCGCGCTTCCCCCCGGAACGATAAGCGTCGTGTTTCAAACGAAAACCCCTATGGCTTCTCTTTGCGTCTTGGCGTCTTGGCGAGACGACTTCCCTCCCCCGCCGCCCTCTACATCCGCTTGACCGCCTCAAACCGGCAGACCTCGAAGCAACGGCCGCACTTGATGCACCGGGCCTGGTCGATCTCGTGCGGTTGCTTTCGCTCGCCGGCGATGCACGGGACCGGGCAGTTTCGGGCGCAGGCCGCGCAGCCGATGCACTTCTCGGGGTCGATCTCATAATGGACGAGCGCCACGCACCTTCGGGCCGGACACCTGCCCTCGGCGACATGGGCGAGGTACTCGTCGCGGAAGTGGTTCAGCGTGCTGAGCACGGGGTTGGGCGCCGCCCGGCCCAGCCCGCAAAGCGACGCCTTCTTCATCAACAGTCCCAGCCGTTGGAGCTTGCCCAGGTCTTCCATGCGGCCGTTGCCGCTGGTGATCCGCTCGAGGATTTCGAGCATCCGCACGGTCCCTTCCCGGCACGGCGTACACTTGCCGCACGACTCGTCCTCGGAGAAGGCCACGAAGAACTTGGCCACGTCGACCATGCAGTCGTCTTCGTCCAGGACGATCATCCCGCCGGACCCCATGATCGAGCCGGCTTGGGTCAGGGTGTCGAAATCGATGGGCGTGTCGAGCCACTTTTCGGGGATGCAACCGCCGGCGGGCCCGCCCGTCTGGATGGCCTTCAGCCGCTTCCCGCCGGCCACGCCGCCGCCGATCTGCTCGACCACTTCGCGGAGCGTCGTCCCCATGGGCACCTCGATCAGCCCGGTGTGGAGTCCCTTGCCGGCCAGGGCGAAAACCTTGGTTCCGCCGCTGGCCTCGGTGCCCAGTTGCGCGAACCAGTCGGCCCCGTAGATGATGATCGCCGGGACGTTGGCGAACGTCTCCACGTTGTTGATCACCGTGGGCTTACCCCACAGGCCGCTTTCGGTGGGGTAAGGTGGACGGATGCGGGGCTGACCGCGCTCGCCTTCGATGGAGTGGATCAGGGCCGTCTCCTCCCCGCACACGAACGCCCCGGCCCCCAGCCGGATCTCCAGGTCGAAGTCGAACCCGGAATCGAGGATATCCTTGCCCAGAAGCCCCCACTGGCGGCACTGGTCGATGGCGCCCTGCAACCGCCGGATGGCCAGCGGATACTCCGCCCGAACGTAGAAGAAGCCCCGGCAGGCGCCGATGGCGTAGGCGCCGATGAGCATCCCCTCGATCACGTTGAAGGGATCGCTCTCCAGCATGCTGCGGTCCATGAAGGCGCCGGGGTCCCCTTCGTCGGCGTTGCAGATCAGGTATCGGGTAGGGTCGGCGGCCGCCGCGCCCATGGCCCACTTCTTGCCCGTGGGAAATCCGCCGCCGCCACGGCCGCGGAGCTTGGAGCGGGTGATCTCGTCGATCACCCCATTCGAGTCACCCCGATCGAGCACCTTGGCCAGCGCCTCGAAGCCGCGATAGTGGAAGTACTCCTCGATGCTCTCCGGATCGATCACCCCGTTGTGGCGCAGGGCCACCCGCGTCTGTCGGTTGAAGAACGCCACGTCCCCATACAGCTCGAAGAACTTCCGGCCGATCGTCTTGCCGGGCACGATCAGCCGCTCGACCACGTTGCCGCCGAGCAGGTGCGCCCCGATGATCTCGTCCAGGTCCTGCTCTTCTTGCACCCGGTAGAGCACTTTGTCGGGCCGCACCAGCAGGTGTGCATACTGCCCCAACTCCTCGTTCGTGCACGCCCCGAAACAACTGGCCGGAGAGAGCCGGACCTGCTCGGGGCCGAGCCCGGCCGCGCGGAGCTTCTCGGGCAGAAGTCGGCCGCACAGATCGCGCCCCTTCCAGCCACACCGAGCGGCAGCACAGTAGAGGATCTCGTGCTCGGCGATCCTTTCGACCGGGCCGTCGAGCACGTGCTCCAACAGCGGCTCGCCGCCGAGCACGTGCCGGGTGAAGATCCCGTGCACCAGCTCCCGGTCGACGCGCTCGTATTTGACGGGCATCTGGCCCGGGATCAGCACGCCGACGATCGGCTCGCGGCTACAGCGCCCCGTGCAGCCGGTCCGATGCAGGAGGATGTCGTCTCGCCCAGAGGCCGCCACGTGCTTGCGGAACTCGTCGAGCACCTCCTGCGAGCCGGCGGCGTGCTCGCAGGTGGCCGAGCCGACCTGAATCCGGATCCGGTCGCCGGCCGACTGCCCCTGAAGGGCTTCTCTTGCCCGCCCGACCAACGCCATGAATTGATCGAGAACCTTGCTGCTCACGGAGTCGCCTCCAGGGGATTTCGGCGAAGCGTGGATGACGGCTTGCGATCGGTATTTTCCTCGAAACAGCGGATACGGCAACCCCCCCATCTTCCTTCCGTCGGCCCGGCAAGCAACCGCACCCAACCGCAGGCCATTGCCCCCGCGGCGTGAATGGGCGATTATGGAATGTAGTGGCGAGTTTTTCGATGAAACCGAGCGAAATCATCACCTGGCTGCGAGAGAACGATCCGACGCGTCTGGCCGAGCTCTGGCGTGAGGCCGACGACGTGCGCCGACACTACGTCGGCGATGAGGTCCATCTGCGCGGGCTGATCGAGTTCTCGAACCATTGCGTCAGGCGGTGTGCCTACTGCGGTCTGCGCGCCCCTAACGCAAACGTTCCCCGGTATCGCATGTCGGAGGAGGAAATCCTCGCCTGCGCCCGGCAGGCGGTGGCGTTCGGGTATGGCACGGTCGTGCTCCAGTCGGGCGAGGACCCGGGCACGGCGACCGAATGGATGGCCGGCCTGATCCGGAAGATCAAGGCCGAGACACCCCTGGCCGTGACCCTCAGTCTGGGCGAGCGGAGCGCGGAGGACCTGGCCGCCTGGCGCGAGGCTGGGGCCGACCGCTACCTGCTCCGGTTCGAGACCTCGAATCGCGCCTTGTACGACCGAATCCACCCCCCTCGCCCGGACCAGGCCCGCTCGGATCGTCTGGCCTTGCTGGGAATCCTCGGGGAACTGGGTTACGAGGTGGGAAGCGGCGTCATGATCGGAATCTCCGACCAGACGTACGACGACCTGGCCCGCGATGTCGCCCTCTTCGCCAAGCTGGACCTCGACATGATCGGCTCCGGCCCCTACCTTGCGCATCCCGGCACTCCGTTGGGGTCGGGCGAGCTGGGCGGCGTGGTTGCGGACGACGACCAGGTGCCGGCCGACGAGCTGACGGCCTACAAAGTGATCGCGCTGGCGCGGCTCGTCTGCCCCCGAACGAACGTCCCCAGCACCACGGCCCTGGCCACGCTCAACGCCGCCGACGGTCGCGAGCTTGGGCTCGCCCGGGGAGCCAACGTGGTCATGCCGAACCTCACGCCCCCGAGATACCGTACCTGGTACGAGATCTATCCCGGAAAAGCGTGTGTTCACGAGACGGCCGAGCGCTGCCAGGCGTGCTTGCGGGAAAGGATCGAAGCCATCGGGCGTCGTGTGGGCACAGGCCGGGGCGATTCGCCGAACTACCTGCGACGCCGCGAGCCGGCCGCCACCAAGGCGTAGGGTGCGTGCTTGCACGCACGCGGAATTGGCCCCGAGTTGCGTACTTTGCTATGGGCGCGTGGGTGCAAGCACCCACCCTACGCGTGTGAAGCTTGACTTGAGGAATACGTAATGTCGTTGGCAATGGACCCAAGCCGATTGAGCGAGAGCGCAGACGATTTCATCGACGAGGCCCGCCTGCACGAGCTGGTGGCGAGCAAGGCAGCCGCTTCCGAGGTCCGCGACGTGATCGCCAAGAGCATGGCGAAGACGCCGCTTTCGCTCGCGGAGACGGCCGTGCTCCTCTCGGCCGACGCGCCGGGGCTGGTCGAGGAGGTCTTCGACGCCGCCCGGCAGTTGAAACGCGACGTGTACGGCAACCGGATCGTCCTGTTCGCCCCGCTCTACGTGGGCAACGAGTGCGTCAACGACTGCGGGTACTGCGCGTTTCGCCGCTCGAATCGGGAGGCCGTGCGCCGGACGCTGAGCGAGGACGAGCTCCGCGCGCAGGTCGAGGCCCTGTTGAGCAAGGGGCACAAGCGGCTGATCCTGGTGTTCGGCGAGCACCCCCAGTACGGCCCGGAGTTTGTCGCCGAGTGCGTGCGCCAGGTCTACTCGGTCCGTCAAGGAAAAGGGGACA
>CAZDHR010000526.1:0-4334 GCA_964505295.1 uncultured Planctomycetaceae bacterium | reverse complement strand
CCGGCAAATTGGACCTGTCCCCTTTTTCCCCTCTTCCCGGATTCGTTCTCACCTGGCGGCCCAATCCCCAAGGCGAGCCGCCGGTGGCCTACCAGGTCTACGGGAGTGACGAAAAGGGATTCACCGCAAGCGACGTCGAATACCTGGTGAATCGAGGGAAGGGGTTCGTGCGGACGATGGAGGAATATGAGGGCAAACCATCCAACGCACCGGACGTCGGGATGGTCAAGACGCCGGCCAACCTGATCGCCCGGGTCACGGAGACTTCGTTGCGCGTGGTGGGCCCCGAGCTCGGGCTACCCAACACAAACACGGCCTACTATCGGGTAGCGGCCGTCGACGCGGCGGGCCACCGGAGCGGGCCGTCCGACTACGTCGAGGTGCCGCGCCCGTTCGTCGTCACCCAGCCCGAGCGAACCGCCAAGGCAGGGCAACCCTACCGTCACGAGCTGCGCGTGATCCGTTCCCTCGGCGACCTGCGGTGCCGGCGCAGCGACAGATCGTCGTACAACGCCGCCTTCTGGGATCGCGAGGAGCACACGTTTGAGGCGGTCAGCTTGCCGGAAGGTCTTACGCTGGACGCGACCACGGGCGTGATCGCCGGGACGCCGAACAAGCCGGGGGCGTTCGAGGTGGTGGTCGAGGTTTCGGACCAGTTCGGCAAGAGCGGGCGGGCTTCGTACCGGCTGATCGTCGCAGAGTGACCCACGGTATCCTTCGGGCAAGCGTGCCGGCGATCCGGTCGCGGCGGGGCTCACCGGGCGGCCAATTCGCGGACGTGGGCGAGATCGCGTGGACTGACCGGACGCAATTGCGACGGCAATACCGTGGTCACGGCCACGGTCCGTCCCGTAAGCGTCAGGAATTCGACCTCATATGCCGCGGCGTCCCCGTGGATGTGAACCACCGTGCCGACGTCGCCCGCCCGCAAGCCCTCGTCGGCGATGTCCTGGGTCAAGACAATGCAGTCATGTTCCTGAATCATCCGTTTGCCTCCAAAGGATACGCGGTGATCAGCCGCGGCGCTATCTGGCCCTCGTCCACTTGCCAGACCGTGCATACGCGCGGGTGGCGGCCGTCCGGGGCCGTCAGCTACGCCTTCGGCCGCTCGAACTGCGGCACCGCGAGCTGCTCGCCGTCCTGGTACGACGACTGGTGGGCCACGATGCCCGGCACGGTCATCGCCAGCGAGTCGTACAGGTCGCACTCCGGCTCCCGCTCCTCCAGGAGGGCGTTGATGAACTCGGCGGAGATGAACACCGCCGAGCCGCCGTGCCCCGAGGCGTGCCGCATCTTCTCGGGCAGCATGTCCGACTTCCAGTACTCCGGCACGACCCAATCGCCGCTCCCCTTGTCGCGAATCCGCTGCACCGGCCCGTGCACGTCGCCGACGGGCATGTAGAGCGTGGCCTGATCGCCGAACCATTGCGCCCGCTCGCCCCCGGCCATGCACCGCCAGAACACGTTGCAGCGGCACATGTGGTCCCGGTCGGTGAGCATCATCGACGCCTGGCTCCAGAACGGGTTGTTGTAGACGTTGTCGACGCGGAAGGGATGCTGGGTCAGTTCCGGGCTGCTGCCCCGCCATCCCAGGCACGAGACCTTCCTCACCCATTCGCCGGTCACGCCGGTGAGGAATCCGAGCGAATGCGTGGGGTAGAGCATCGGCGGGAATCCCCATCGCCAGGAGCGGGTGCCGTCGGGATTGTACGACAGGCCCGACTTGTTGGTCGCCTTCTTCTTCAGGTCGCCCCCGTCGTGGTAGTACTCCACCTCCGAATAGAACAGCTCGCCGAACCCGCTTTGGCGGAAGAAGTTTCGGGCAAAGATCACCTCCTGGCGATACCAGCTCGACTCGGCCATCATGTACGTCAGTCCGGTCTTCTCCTTCAGTTCCTTGAGCATGGCGGCCTCCTCCAGCGTGAGGCAGGCGGGCACGGCGGAGACCACGTGCCAACCCCGCTCCATGCACATCTTCACGTGCTTGGGATGATCGGGCGCCCCGGAAAAGACGGCCACGGCGTCGATGTCCTTGGCCTCCTTGATCATAATCTCCAGCGAATCGTAGACGTTGTCGCAGCGGTAGCGGGTCCGCAGGCGCTCGCGTCGTTGGGGATACAGGTCGGTGACGCCGGTGACCACGCAGTTGGGATGCTCGTGCCACCAGAAGCCGGCCCCGAACCCTCCGCCGACGATGCCCATGCGGATCGTCTTGCCGGTCCCGTCCGGATAGGCCCGGCCGGCCCGCGTGAGCAGGTCGCCGGCGGCCACAAGCGTCGTCGCCCCGGAAAGCTCGATGAATGACCGACGCGAGATCCGCTTCGTGTCAACCTGACTTCCACCGCCCTGGGTCTTGCCGCTCATCCTTTGACTCCTTCGATACTGCGAATTGGCGTTGCCGTGGCTCCTCAAGCGAGACGCTCGTCACCCTAGTCTACCCGGACGCGGCGACGCCGTCTGCGCTCCGACCCCGGCAATCCAATCCAGCTCCCCATGTGGCCTCGTATCGCAACGGGCCAATCCACATCGCGACGACGGAGCCAAACCGCCCCCAGCGGTTTCCGCCCGCATGAATGCGGTCGCTACAAACGGCGTATGGATAACCCGGGCAAGGCTACCCCGCGTCGGCAGCCGGCCCCCAGGGCTCGATCTGACGCAGCTTCTTCGCTCCCAGCGCACGGTAGCAGTCGGGCAGGTCGAACCGCTCCAGCACGCCCGGCAGGAACGTGGAAAGGGGCCAGTGGTAGTCCTCCGACTGGGCGACGTCGCCGTAGGAAGTCAGCGCGTTCTTGAGCGTCACCTGGACCACGGCGTCCGACTGAAGCGCGGCAAACGTGGCCGGGATCGCCCCCCAGCCCTTCGCGGCCAAGTGCACCTCCTTGTGGCCGCAGCCCTTGAGCCAGTCGAGCACGCGCAGGACGTCGTGCGTTTTCTGGCCCACGTACGGGTAGTCGAGCATCAGGGCGTGGATGGCGTAGAAGAAGTCGTTCCCGTAGGCGCTCAGGAACGTGTCCTGACCGCAGGTGTTCGGCCGCGACTCGCCGATGCCGCGGACGTCGCAGGTGAAGAAGGCCGAGTCGGGCTCCTTCTCCAACAGCTCGCCGAGGAGCGGCTCGTCGCGAAGCTCGGCGTCGGCGGATTGGTGCGAGACGTAGAGCACGGCCCGATCGTATCCCCGCGGTGGCCGGGAATAGTGCCGCTCGTCCAGGAGCCGGTATACCAGGGCGTGCACGCCCGGTTCCGTCTCGACGGCATACGTGACGAAATGCGACTTGGGGTATTTGCGAGACCGGATGGCGCGAAGGATGCGGTAGGCGGGGAGCCCTTCGCGCGGCGGGAGCTTGAGCGTCTCGCGGACCGCTTCGACGAGTGCGTCGCCGGCCAGCGCCGGCCGCTTCTTGGCCAGGGCTTCCGATTTCGCTTTCGTGTAGGAGAACACGGGGCGCGAGTCCAGCTCGACCACCTGGCCTTTCGGCGTGCACCAGAGGGTCTCGTCCTTCTCGATCACCAACTCCGGCTCGGTCTGGGCATCGGAGACGCCGGTGGCCCGGTTGAACCAGCGGTACATCGCCTCGCGATTTTCCTGCGAGTAGCCGTGGTGCGTCGGGCCGACGAACAGCGCGATGTTCTCCTCGGCGCCGAGCAGGGAGTAGAGCCGCTTGAGCCGCGCAAGGGCCTCCTCGCTGCCGCGGACGTCGAAGTAGTCCTTCTCCTTGGCCAGGATGATCACCGGCTTGGGGGCCTGGGCGGCGAGGAAGTCGGCATGGTCGAGCCCTAAGGCCAACGCCCTGGGCGGACACTGCTCGGTGTCGGCCGGCAGCTCGTTCTCCATGTTCCGTCGGAACGTGGTCACGAAGCATGACGGGGCGGCCATGGTCCAACGTAGCTCCACGCCGCAGAGCCACGTAGTCATCGTGCCGCCGCCCGAATTGCCGGTCACGCCCACGTGCTTGGGATCGACCTCGTCGCGGGTGAGCAAGTAGTCGAGCGCGCGCATTCCGTCCCAGGCCCGCCACGTACCGAAGAACTCGCCGACCAGGAACTGCTGGTTGCCGGCGTGGAGGTGCTCGCGCACCCCGACGCCGATCCGCGACTTGAGGTTCTCGTCCGGGTATTGGAGGCGCTCGCCCTGGCCGATCGGATCGTAGATCAGCACGACGTACCCCATCCGGGCCAGCCCTTGGGCGAACGACTGGTACGCCTCGGCACACTTGCCGTTGGTCGAGTGGCCGCACGTGCCCACCACGCCCGGCAGCGGGAACTTGCGGCCCTTGGGGATGTACAGGTTCAGACCTCCTGACATAGGCCGGAATCCTTCGAGGTTTTCATCGGGT
>CAZDHR010000525.1:0-4337 GCA_964505295.1 uncultured Planctomycetaceae bacterium | reverse complement strand
CACGGCGATCCGATTTGCCAGCTCTTCGGGGACGCGTTCGGGCTGGTTGGGCCAGAACGACTGCCCGATGCGAAAGCCGTCCGTCCGGGCCGACGTGAGATTGCGGTAGTAGATGAACCGGGCGTCGCCGGTGAGATAGGCCGCCTTGTTCGCGAAGCTGAGGGTCTGAAAGCCGAGCGTGGCTTCGTCGCGTCGGCCGCTCACCAGACCGTCGTACCCGCGGAGGATGGTGCCCAACATGCCGCTCTCCACGCCGCGACGGTCGCCGCTAATGAGCATGTAGCTCATCATCGGCTCGTATCCGGTGTTGACGTAGGCGTGGCCGCTGTCGGGCGTGTCTTGCCGACCGTCGATGTGGATCGTGTGGGCCAGCGAGGCGAAGTGGCCTGCGGCCCCCTCCATCGCCGCCTTCCAGGCCGGATGGGGATAGTACTTGTCGAAATACCGGGCGCGGCAGTAGACCATCAACGACTGGTACGTCCCGTGCCGATCCCCCACGAATCGGCTTCCCGGAACACGGTAGTGTTCCGCCCCGCCGGCAAGCTGCTGCGTCACGCGCAGGCGCTCCTCGTCGCTGAACGCCGGACTCTCTTCGATCAGGTCCCAGAGGAGGATCATCGGGTGGGCACAGTAGTGGTACGATCCGCAGAGCGGATGCTCCTTGTTCTCGATCCGCTCGCCGTCGACCTCCCACATCTCCTGGATCGTCTTCTCGTCGGGGAAGGCCAGGCGGAGGAATTCCCGGGCGAACTTCTCGTCGCCGGTCATGTAGTAAAGCGCCATGTTCCGGCCCACGCTGTTCCAGCCGAAGTAGGTGGCCGGCCCGTCGTTGGAGCCCCACGCCAGGCAGGACAAATCGTTGGCACTGGGCGGAACCTTCCATCCCGCGCCCAGCTCGACGCGCAACGTCCAACCGAGCGAAAGCGACCCCTCGCGGGCCGAATCGGCCGCCGCGGCCGCGAACTGCTCGGCCGCCTTCGCCATGCCCGCGTCGTCGCTTGAGCCGATGAGAATCGCATTGTGGCCGTTGGCCAGCGGATCGTGCAGCGAGCGGACGACGTAGCCGCCCGCCCCGGGGTACTTCAAGTCGAGGTACGTGTAGTAGAAGTTGTAGAGCTGCTCGATCACCCGGTTCGTGGAGCGGTTGCCGAGGATGACGAGGTTCTGGGTGAACGGCAGCGCGACGTCGCCGTCGCGCACGACGGGCAGCGCGGCGCCGGTCGTCTTTTTCACGTCCTCGACGATCGCGCCGGCCAACGCGTCGTAACGCCCGTCCGACGGGACCACCACCGCCGCCGTCGGCTCGCCGTCGCGCACCAGCGCCGTCTCGATGCGCATCTCCTTGAGCTTGACAATCGGCGGTGCCGGCTCTGCGGCTTGCACGCCTCCCCCGACCAAAAGATCGACAAGAAACAAAAGCAACGCCGTAAACGGCACGGGCCTCGTTCCTCGGGCAGAGAACATCTCGGGACCTCCCGGTTGGGAAAAGCAGAACGCGCCGCCCGCTGAGTCAGGCTCGGGCTGCAAGCCGATATTCTACTTGAGGACCGGGCGAACACAATCACCCGCGGCCCAAGCCGCTCCGGCGAATGGCTTCCGGATTCGTCGACCCATCGCCCCCGGCACACGCCGTGTGGCTTAACCAGCGGACGGCACACGGCGTGTGGGCCTGCTACTCCGCAAATGCGGAGGCCATTCTTCGGCTGATCCCGTGCTTGCACCGGTGGGGCAGAAGGTCGAGAATGGAGTGGAAAGGACCGTCCCGATGACCACTGCCCCGCAGCCGTAGTGGGATGGCCGGCCACGCCGATTACTTCCCGAATCGACGCAGGCGCCCGGAGCGCGCCGTGCCGGCCGAAGCGATCGCGGAGGCCGGCTCCTCGGTCGCGACCAGCTCGTCGATCATTCCCTGGGCATCGTCGGTCACGTTCGACATCCGCATCAGCCACGCGGAACGGAGGAGGCCGGTGGCGTCGAACAGCTCGGGCTGGAGGCAGGCGAGGACGCTGGAGGCGATTCGGGCGTTGAGATCGCCGTTGGGGCTTTCCGGGAAAAGGCCCTGCCCAAACGCAGCCCGTAACGAAGCGAACACGAGCGGCCAGACGAACCGTCCGCCTTGCAAGCGGCTGCGGTAGCGGAGGTCCTCGGCGAAGTCCCTGGCCCGATCCGGGTCGACCGCGAATTGGCCGACGTCGTCGACCCCGGTCAGATAGCCGATCAACAGGTCGGTCCAGCGCTCGGTGCGGCGCCGGAGCCGGTTGAGCCGGACGGCCTGCTCCACGTCGATGCCCGGCTCCTTGGCCAAGAGCGCCATCACGCGATGCCGGGCCTCGAGATGGCCTACGAGCACGCTCCGGGCGATCGGCTCGGCCTGGTCGGTGCCGCGGAAGCGGTCGTAGGCGTACATCACCGCGGTCCACACGCGGGTCAGCACGTCTCCGGTGATGACTTCCTCGAGCACGCCGCGAAACTCGGACCGCTGGAACGATCCCGGGCGCCGGGTCGCGCTGGGGTCTTCGCCCGAAAGCCGTTTGAGGGTCCGGCCCCAACGATCCAGCCGGCTCTTCGAGGCGATCCAATAGTCCTCGATGCCGGCGTCCGGAATCCGTCCCGGCGTGCGGACCAGCACCGATCCATGGGCCGCAATCAGCGCGGCCAGCTCAATCAGTTCGTGGGCGTGCATGGGAAAAAGGCGGGCTCCTTCGAGGGTCGGCGAAAGCCTGTGCTACAGCCGCGGGGGCCCTACGCACAGGGCAGCCGAGAGAGCCCGAGGGGATCAAGGCTCTCCCGCTTCCGCGTGCGTCGGGTACGTCCCAGGGGGATGCAAACAGGGTGCCGAACGCGAGCCGACGGGGAGGTGGGTCGGCAGCGGCAGTCGCAACGTGCTTCAAGGAAAGAGCTTACGGCAAGACGCGTCGGATGCGTGTGCCCGGGCCCGCCGGGTGCGGCGTTGTGTTCCGACAACACGTGTCTTCTCGGGGCAAGCGAGGTTCCGGTTCGCAGACAAGAGACACTTCGATCCAGCGTCGCAGTGCTCCCCTTGAACGTCCGACGGGACCTGCGACAATGGACTTGCCATGGACGAGAAACGTCGAGCCCCGCGAAACCGTACAATCACTCTCGATGACGTGGAACACGTCAAGCTTGCCGAACGCCTCGTGCGGCTCGATGGCCCCATCACGCCTGCATCGCTCATCGGCCGAACCGTATGCCAAGACCTCTTCGACGCACTCACCCACCTGCCTTCGAGTTTCGTGGACCTTCTGATCGTCGACCCCCCCTACAATCTCGACAAGTCCTTCAATGGCGGCGCCTTCAAACGGCGGTCTGACCAGCAGTACGCGGAATGGATTGACTCTTGGCTCGAACCGCTTCGCCGCGTCCTGAAACCGTCTGCGTCTCTCTACGTTTGCTGCGACTGGCGGTGTTCATCCGCCGTCCAGCAAGTCGGTGAACGTTACTTCAACGTTCAGAACCGCATTACTTGGGAACGTGAGAAAGGTCGCGGAGCACTTCGGAATTGGAAGAACTGCTCGGAAGACATCTGGTTCTTCACGGTCTCCCGCAATTACACGTTCAACGTCGATGCGGTGAAGTTGAAGCGGCGAGTGATGGCCCCATATACCACGGAAGACGGAAAGCCGAAAGACTGGGACAAGACCGCGGGCGGCGGATTTCGCCTTACTCATCCATCGAATCTCTGGACGGACATCTCGGTTCCGTTTTGGTCGATGCCCGAGAATACAGATCATCCCACGCAGAAACCGGAAAAGTTGATCGCCAAGCTCATTCTTGCAAGCTCGAATCCGGGCGACGTGATCCTCGATCCATTCTTGGGTTCCGGAACAACGTCGGTCGTCGCGAAGAAGCTTGGGCGCCGTTACGTCGGGATCGAGATGGATGAAACGTATTGTTGCCTCGCCGAGAAACGGCTCGGCTTGGCCGATCACGACGATCGCATTCAGGGCTATCACGACGGCGTCTTCTGGGAACGGAATTCTCTGTCGGACCGCAGCGAATCCGCTGCCAAGAAACGCTCCCGAGTCGTCCGGCAGCCACTCTTGTTCGGGACCGAATAGCCGTGATGAAGAGTCGGCTTTTCTACACCGCCGAGTATGCGTCCGTACAGGATCAGATCAAGGGCTTTCTGAACTCCCAGGATCAGTTCCTCTCCGGCAGTACTGTGGAAAGTACGCGTGCCGTCGGTGACGCGATTCAACACGTCCTGGGCGAGAACTTCCAAGCCATCCTCGGCACGAAGCTATGTGCCAAGTATTCATCCCAGTTCGCGCGTCGGGCAATGGCGGATCTGGCGTTCGAAGATGCTGATGGCTTCT
>CAZDHR010000524.1:0-4368 GCA_964505295.1 uncultured Planctomycetaceae bacterium | reverse complement strand
CGTCACGCCGGGTTGCGGGCCCAGGCTGTCTGAGGAGGAGTTGGGCACCGTGGTCTATGACCTGGAACAGATACCGGGCGCGGACGAGCCGTTCCCCATCCCCGATGGCCCGCCTGAATCCGCATCCGACCCCGAAAGCCAACCAGAGGACGACGGGTAGTCCCCTCTTCGGCACGACGGCCACGTCCAGCGACGCCCCCCTCACCAAGCCGGACGGCACCCGTCTGTCGCATGCCCGCGTCACTTTCCGACGCGGTTTGTGCCTTGTATCGCTCCAGGGACGGATTAGCCTGGAAGTTAGGGCAATTTCAGGCTTCTTCGATTCAGGTGGCTGCCATGACGAACAAACTGGGATCTTGCGTGTCGCGGTGCGCCTTGGCATTGCTTGTCGGGCTGTCTCTTGCGACGGCTGCCTCCGGGCAGACGGCGTGGGGCTATGGTGGGGGCTACTATCCCTACTCCTACTATCCGTACTTGCCGCCGATCCCCCTCCGGGCGAACCAGCCGATACCCTACCATGCGGTCCATCCGCCCGTTTATTACAGTCACATCGTCCCGCGCCCCTATGGCTACAGCCCCTATGCCTATGTCCCGGGGGTAGCGACGCCGGAGTTCGTGCTTCGGGGACCCTGGCGCCAACCGGGCCATCTTCGCGGGCACGATTTTGGCCGAAAATGGCTTGGCCCCCTCCCAGGAGCGGATCGCGAAGAAGTCAACAGGCCCAATCGACAGGCCGCTTCCGAAGCCCCGTCGCCAACTCCGGTTGTCATCCAAAATCACTACGCCTCGGGCGAATCGGCCACCACGGCGGAGAGGCATTCTGCCACCAGCGCCCCGCTGAGGATCGCGAACCCCTATTGCACGGGGACTGGCCCCGCCGGAAGCGGGGTCCTGGAAACCATGGGCGACGATCCCCGGGGCAGACCGCAGATCGTCTTCCCCGTGGCGGCGGCTGGAGCCCCATGATAGGCGCTTTTCCGGGCAAATCGCTCTAGACACGGCTCGCAAAAACGCTACTCTACCGATCCCCCGAAATGCGGAACCGGTCTAGGACGTGATCCTCCGGGGCGACCCCACGGCTCATCTGGCGATCATGCCGACCTGGAGGGGGCTGCACTGCACAAGAAGCGGGGTGGGGGCATCCTCGCGACGAGTTCTCGACAGGGTGGAAAGGAGTCTCCCTGATGACACGGCTAGTTGCCTCGCTGGCTGCCGCCGCGGTGTTGCTCACCGGGTGCTCGGGGGCCGGCGCGAGGAGCGTGCTCGATCCGTTCAGTCGCACGAGGATCGAGCCGCCGCGGACCGGGTGCATCCTGGGCCAGCCGATTGATCCG
This sequence comes from uncultured Planctomycetaceae bacterium, assembly GCA_964505295.1. Classification (GTDB taxonomy): domain Bacteria; phylum Planctomycetota; class Planctomycetia; order Pirellulales; family Thermoguttaceae; genus DATKZH01. The sequence goes on along the minus strand of CAZDHR010000524.1, from coordinate 3,034 downwards.
TACTACTCCGGCTCGCGGCAGGCCGCCCTGCCCAACCCACCGGCAACGCAGTCCGGCCCTTGGACGCCAGCCTCGACGACAACGCCCGCATCCACAACGCCACCTCGGTCCACCACGACCCCCAACGCGGGTTCCCGCTATTCCCTACCAGGGGGTGCCCGCGACTACCGGGGAGCGTCAACGGAGAAGGAAATTTCGCCGCTGGCGAGCGGCCGTGGAGACCGCATCGCGATTCCGGTGGCCGCGCGCAACGCTCCCGACCCGTCGGTGGCCGCCACTTCCAGCGCCGTGGCGACCACCGACCCGTGGGGATCACGACCCGACCGGGGTCTCCGCCAATCGGCGGCCGAGGCGCCCAGCGAAGTGTTGGCCAGCCGGAACCGGATCGTGCGGACCGTTCACCCGCGACCATCTCCGTCAGCCGGCGCGTCGCTCGGATCGGGCGCGGGCAGGGCCACGTCCGTCCGAGACGAGCCGGGCCGCGTGATCCTCCCACAACGGATGATCGACATCATGGATCTGCCGCCGCCGGGGTCCACCCAGGGCGCACGGTCCGCAAGTCGGAGTGACCGCGGCGCCATCCGACTGGTGTCGGCAACCGCGGAACGGGGAGGGAACTCGGCCGCCCCCTCCTCGAGAGGCACGCCTTATTCCACTAGCTCGGGCGACAAGCCCCGCGACTCCTTCTCGCCCCGAGCCTCCTACGGCTACGATCCGGAATACCGCTGGTTGCGTGGCCGGCTGGAGTATTCCGAGATCGACCGGCGGTGGAAGCTGAGGTACATCCCCATCGATGGGGCCACCGACGAGTTCGGCGGCAGCGTGGTCCTCTCGGATACCTCGCGGTTGAGCGGGTACGAGCGGGGCCAATTCGTCGAGGTCCACGGCGCTCTGGGCCATCCATCCGAGAACGAGGATCGCGGCTACGCGCCCGAGTTCCAGATCCACGAGATCAAACGGCCGGGGGCCTGACGGCGCGCGCAGGCTCTGCCCCCGATTCTGAGTGGGCCGCCATGTCGCGAACCGGAAGAGGGCCCCTCTTCCCCCCCCACTCGGAGGATTCCCCAGGCCCGTGGCACAGGCGCCCAACCCGTGAAATCGGGAATCCCGGCAAGATGCCCGTGTTGCGACGCCACGCGATGAATGGTCCCGGCTGACCGGCCGATCCGGTCGCGCCCGGGTGGTTGCGCCGTATAATGGAGGGTGTTCCCGGACCACCCGACTCGCGGGCATTCCGGGTGGCCTTGGGCAACTCCCGTTTTCTCCTGAGAAGACGCAGGCTCTTCGCGGACGGACGACGGGACCTTTTTGAGCGGACGAAGAACCGAACGGTGGACGTCACCTCGACCAACCTCACGACACGCATCCGATCGCTTCTGCCGTTGACTCCTCGGGGGCGGCTGGCACGCTGGTCGCTGCTGGTGCCGAAGATCGCCTCGCTGGAGCCCGAACTGAAGGAGCTGACCGACTACGAGCTCCGCAAGCGGAGCCTCTCGCTGCGGTATCGGGCCCGGAGCGGGGAGCCGCTGGCTCGGCTTCTACCGGAGGCGTTTGCCCTGGTCCGAGAGGCGGGCCGGCGCACGCTCAACATGCGGCACTTCGACGTCCAAATCCTGGGCGGCATCGCCATGTTTCACCGGTCGATCGTGGAGATGCAGACCGGGGAGGGTAAGACGCTCAGCGCCACGCTGCCGATGTATCTGTACGCCCTGGAAGGCAAAGGGTGCTGCCTGGCCACGGTCAACGACTACCTGGCCAAACGCGACGCCGAATGGATGACCCCGATCTACAAGGCGTTGGGTGTGAGTGTTGGCGTTATCCAGACCGACATGCAGCGGCCCCAGCGCCGCAAGTCGTACGCCGCCGACGTCACCTACGGCACGGCCAAGGAGTTCGGCTTCGACTTCCTCCGCGACCGTCTCCTGCTGCGGCGGATCCGCGAGGGGCGAAATGACCTGTTGGGCGCGATGCTCGGCCAGACCAGAGGCGAGGGGCACGAGAAACCGGTTCAGCGCGAGCCCTTCTTCGCGCTCGTGGACGAGGCCGACAGCATCCTCATCGACGAGGCCCGCACCCCGCTGATCATCAGCGCGATTCCCACCGAGGAGCAGAAGCTGGCCGTCGAGTGCTATAAATGGAGTGCCGAGATCACCGACGAGTTCGAGGAGGACGTCGACTACGAGTACGACCACGACAAGAAGAGCGTCGAGCTGACTCGTGAGGGCCGGCAGAAGGCCCGCATGTTGCCCAAGCCCGAGGCCATGGACACCGTCGGCATGTTCCACATCTACCAGTACCTGGAGCGAGCCATCAAGGTCGAGAGGGAGTTCCACCTCGACCGGCAATTCGTGGTCCTCGACGGGGAGGTCGTGATCGTCGACGAGTTCACCGGGCGGATCTCCGAAGGGCGCAAATGGCGTGACGGCATCCACCAGGCCGTGGAGGCCAAGGAAGGCGTCGACGTGACCGTGGAGACGGGCCAGGCCGCGCGAATCACCGTCCAGGACTTCTTCCTCCGGTTCGAGAAACTCGCGGGCATGACCGGCACCGCCCGAGCCTCCGCCCGCGAACTCCGCAAAATCTACAAGTGCCACGTGATCCTCGTCCCCACGAACCGGCGGATGATCCGCCAGCGCCTGCCCGACATGGTCTTCGGCACGGAGGACGCGCGATGGGCGGCCGTGGTCGAGGAAGTGTGCCGATTGCACGCGGAAGGCCGGCCCGTCCTGATCGGGACCCGATCGATCGACAAGTCGGAGCATCTTGCCAAGCTGTTGAACGAGCGGGGAATCGAGCACCAGGTGCTCAACGCCCATCACATTGAAGAGGAGGCCGACATCGTCGCCCGCGCCGGGCTTCGCGGGAAGGTGACCGTCTCGACCAACATGGCCGGTCGGGGGACCGACATCAAGCTGGGCGAAGGGATCGCCGAGGTGGGCGGACTCCACGTCATCTGCACCGAAATGCACGACTCCGCCCGTATCGACTGGCAGCTTCGAGGCCGCTGCGGGCGCCAAGGCGACCCCGGCACGCA
>CAZDHR010000523.1:0-4429 GCA_964505295.1 uncultured Planctomycetaceae bacterium | reverse complement strand
CCGGGCAAATCTTCGACCAGTCGAGCGCGATTTTCCCGGAAGGGGAGTTCCGGTTCGATCCGACGGGCCTGGAGCGGGCGATTCGCTTCCGCGGGCGGTATGAAGCCCAACGTCAGGCGGCGCGAAGCGTGCTCTATCGGCCGGACTGCAATTTCGGCATCGAGTACGTGGCCGGATTCGCGGCCGACTCCTCCTTCGTCGACGTGGTGCGGATCTGCGCCCGGCTCGAGGCGTTCCACGCGGCCGAGTCACTCGCCCGGGACGACATGGCCGCGGCGATCGAGTCGCTCGGATCGATGTTCCGTTTGGCCGTTTGTCTGGGGGCGGAGAAGCAGGCCGTCGCCCGGCTGGAGGCCGCTTTCGTCCGCCTCGAAGCGCTGGCCGTGCTCCAGGCGATCGTCGGGCACCCCGAGATCAGCCGGCCGAAGATCACGCGGGAGCAGCTCGGTCGGTTGTACGCCATGGTCGGGGACCAGTTGAAGGGTTGGCCGCCCGACGCCGACGCCTGGATCGGCGACCGGGCCCTGGGAATGCACGCCTACGAGGCGGTCCGGGCGGGCCGTGTCGTGGACCTTCTGACCAAGGAAGAGGTCAAGCGGTTCGCCGACGAGGAGATCCTCCGGGAATTGCCCGGGGCCACGCGGCGGAACGTCAACCAGGACGAGCTCTACTACCTCGAAGCGATGCGCACGATCATCGAGGCCTGCGCGGAGCCCTACTACCAACGACGCGACGTGTTCGAGTCGATCCGGCAGGACCTGCACCAGAAGCGCAATTCGCCCCAGTTTCCGCTCGTGGCCGGTCGGCTCCTGCTGGTGGATATCGAGAAGGGCCATGCGATCCAGGCCCGGGATCGGGCGAGCTGCGAGGCCTGGGCGCTCGGGCTGGCGGTGGCCTCGGGAAACACGCGGCCTCCCTATCAAGTGAGCCCACTGTCGGGGGGCAAGTACGAGATTGTCAGGGAGGATGGCCAGGTGACCGTCGGCGGTATCTCCCCGGACGAGCTCCCCGCAGCCCCGCCCGTCGTCGTCCCGGACCTTGCCGGCGAGGGCCGGCAGAAGTAGGTTTCTTGGAAGAGTCGAAGGAGGAATGAGGGGGTGACGGGGTGACAAGGTGACAGGGTGATGGGGTGACGGGGTGAAAAATCCCGTTGTCGTCCCGGGCGCGCGTAACCGCTTCGCCTCATCACCCACTCACCTCATCACCCACTCACCTTGTCACCCACTCACCTTGTCACCCACTCACCTTGTCACCCCGTCACCCCGTCACCCTGTCACGGCTCGCGAGATGGGTCGAGAATCAAGTCGCCGTGATTTCCTGCGGGGCAAAGCGGCCGCCCGGGCCGTGGCCGATTTGGCCCGGCAGGCCGTCTCCGCCCCCGGCGCCGACGCCTGGCCCGCCGACGCCGATGAGGAGGCCTATCTGGTCCGTATCGGTCGGCGGGCGATGGCCACGCAGTTCGAGGTGTTTCTCAACGCGGGCCAGCACGAGGGGGGGACGGAGGCCGCGCTCGAAGCGCTCGATCGGGTCGACGCCCTGGAAGACCAGATGTCGGTTTTCCGCGCGACGAGCGAGATCAGCCGCCTGAACCGGCGTGGTGCCGATGGGCCGGTGGAAGTCGAGCCGCGGCTGTTCGAGCTTCTGGAGTTGGCGATCCGTCTGCACGCCGAGACCGACGGTGCGTTCGACGTCACGTCGGGCCCCCTTTGGCGAGCCTGGGGGTTTGCCCGCCGTGCGGGGCGCATTCCCAGCGACGAGGAGTTGGCCGAGGCGATCGAGCACGTCGGCAGCCACCTGGTGGAGCTCGACGCCGCGTATCGCACCGTCCGTTTCCGCCGGCCCGGCGTGGAGCTGAACCTGGGGAGCATCGGCAAGGGCTACGCGTTGGACCGTTGCGCAGAATCGCTCGTGGAGTCCGGCGTGGGTGATTTCCTCCTCCACGGAGGCCGGAGCAGCGTGCTGGCCCGGGGCTCGCGCAAGCCGATCCGGCCGTCGCCCGACGCTCCGCCGGTCGGGTGGGTCGTGGGCGTTCCCGACCCGACGCGGCGGGACCGGCGCCTGGCCGAGCTGCGCGTGGAGGATCGGGCCCTGGCGACCTCCGGCACGCAGACCCAGTATTTCCGTCACCAGGGCCGCCGCTACGGCCACATCCTCGACCCGCGCACCGGGCAGCCCGCCGAGGGGCTCCTGTCGGCCACGGTCGTGGCCCCGAGCGGCGCGGAGGCGGACGCGCTGTCGACCGCGTTTTACGTGATGGGGCCGGACAAGGCCCTTGAGCACTGCCAAAGCCGGCCCGACCTGGGCGCCGTGCTGGTCTGCCCGGCCGACCGCCCCGCCGGGCTGGAAGTCCGCTCCGTCGGGCTGGAGGAAGACGAGTTGAGAGTGCTTTGCCCGGAGGATTCCTGAATGACCGTACGCAATCATGAGCCGCACAGCAGGCATGGTGAGAGTGGATGCCGAAACCAGTCGGCCTCAGCCGGCTTCCTGTTTGCCGCCAGCTTCGGCTGGTGGGGAGCTGTCGTGGTGCTGACGGTGCTTCCCTGGGTCGCGTTGTTTGCGGCCGAGGCGCCGCCCAAGCCCCTGGAGACGCCGAAGCTGGTCGAGGCGATGCGACGGGGTTGGCTTCGCGCGGGGATCGTCTCCGGCCGCGTCACGTTCGGCGCCACCCGGCTGGGGAACATGAACGACACGGCGAAGGCCGGCGGCCGTGAGGAGCGGCTGAGGATCAGCATCGCCGCGCAACAGTTTACGGCAAACTACGAGCTGTCGACGCCGGACGAGCGGCTTCTGGTCGAGATCACCGGCCGGAACCGGCTCCACATTCGCCGTGCTCCCGAAGGCGACTCCGGCTGGGCGCCGGTCGATTTCCTTCAGTCGCCCGACGAGCCGCTCCGGCTGACCATCGGCCCGGAGGAGAAGGAGGAAGTCTACGAGGCGGCGAGCCTGTGGCACCTGCTGGTGACGGCCCCGGAAGTGTGCCGAAAGCACCTGGTTCCTTTGCTCGAAGTATTGGACCCGCAATGGGACCTGGACCGGACGGCCCAGCAGGTGGAGGCGGCGCTGGTGCGAGCGGCCGCGGAGGGGGACCTGCCCGATCCGGGCCGCTGGGCGGCGCTGGTCGAGCAGCTTGGCGACGCGCGGTTCTCGCGGCGCGAGGCCGCCGACCGCGAGCTGCGGAGCCTGGGCAGGGTCGTTTACACCTACCTCCGGCAGTTGGAGGCGAGCCGACTCGACGCCGAGCAGCACTACCGCGTGCGGCGAATCGTGATGGCCCTGGCTGCGCGCATGGACAACGACACGCCGCCCGAAATCGCCACCTGGCTGGCCGGCGACCCGGTAATCTGGCTGGCCCTGCTCTCGCGCGACGACGAGTCGACCCGACGGCTCGCCGCCGAGCGGCTCGAGTCCCTGCTGGGCGGGCCGATCGGGTTCGACCCGGCGGCGGACGCGGAGACCCGCCAGAAGCAGATCGAGCCGCTTCGCGCCCGGGTCATGCACCGGCAATAACGCCGTGGGGCGAGCGAGGCGGAGGGGCCGCTCGCCGCACGGGGACACGCGCGTCGGCTAGACATGATGGGGGGGTGGCTCGATCTCCGTCGCCGCTTCGGGGAAGGGCTCTCCCCACTCCGTGTGTTGCATCGGGTCGCAAAACCCGCCCAGGTCTGTACATACGTCTTGGCCGCCGGCCCGGGTGTCCCTAGAATCCGGGCACAAGGAGACCCGAGTTCCGCGGAGAAGCGATCTTGAGCGAGATGTCTTCCACTTCGGTCGGGCCGGACGGCACGTCCGCGACCCAAGCGGCCATCGACGGCGCCGACCCGCAGGGCGGCCTCTGGTCGGTCAGCTTCGTCGCGTTGGTGGTCACCCAGTTCCTGGTGGCCATGAACGACAACGTGTTTCGTTGGCTCCTGATCCCGATCGGCAAGAGCGTGGTGGACCAGCGGGAGATCGTGCTCCCCGGTTTCACGAGGCCGATCGGCCCCGACTTCGTGCTGGCGGCCGGGGCCGCGTGCTTCTTGCTGCCCTTTGTGCTGCTGGCCGCCCCGGCCGGATACCTGACCGATCGCTTCAGCAAGCGGAGGGTGATGATCGGCTGCAAGGTGGCCGAGATCGTGATTATGATCCTGGGCGTCTTGGTCATCGAGAGCGGCAATCTGTACGTGATGCTCTTCGTGCTCTTCCTGATGGGTGCGCAGAGTGCGATGTTCAGCCCTTCCAAGTACGGCAGCATCCCGGAAATCGTCCGGGAAGACCGGATCTCGGCCGCCAACGGCGTGATCGGCGCGACCACGATGTTCGCCATCATTCTCGGGTCGGTGTTGGGCAACGTGCTGTTCGCCTTGACCGCAACGCCCGACCACGGGACGTTCGCCGAGCGGAGCTTGCTGCCCGGCCAATACAACTTGTGGATATCGGCCACGGCCCTGAT
>CAZDHR010000522.1:0-4435 GCA_964505295.1 uncultured Planctomycetaceae bacterium | reverse complement strand
GCTCTATTTGTCCGCATGCTAGCATCGCTATTCGCCCTCGGTGGGAAAGTCCCGCGAGGCTTCTCTCTTTTTGAAGGCGATTTGTGAATTTGGCCAATCTGCCCAGCATGCAATGCGGGCGTGTCGTGAGGGAGTCGTGGTATGAAGAAGGAATTGAAGATCTTTGCGGCGTTCCTGGCCATTTTTCTGATCGCCTACTTCTTACCCTTGGCAAGTCCCCAGGTCACCAAAGCGATCGTCGAGGCCTTCGTGCTGCTTCAGTGGTACGCCCGAAACCACACGCTGGCCTGTGTGGTGCCCGCCCTGTTCATCGCCGGGGCTATCACCACATTTCTGTCCAAGGCGTCGGTGCTCAAGCATCTGGGTCCCAAGGCGAACAAGGCGGAGGCCTACAGCGTAGCCTCGGTGTCGGGCACGGTGCTGGCCGTCTGCTCGTGCAGCGTGCTGCCGATGTTCGCCGGCATCTATCGCATCGGGGCCGGGCTGGGGCCGGCGGCCTGCTTCCTCTACGCCGGCCCGGCGATCAACGTCCTGGCCGTGTTCCTCACCGCCCGGGTGCTCGGCTTCGAGCTTGGCATTGCCCGGGTGATCGGGGCCGTCGTGTTTGGAATCATCATCGGCTTGCTGATGGCCGTGATCTTTCGCCACAGCGAGGAATCGCGGACCGAGGCGACGATGCAGATGCCCGATCCTCCGGCCTCCAAACGACCTTTGTGGCAAAGCGGCTTGCTTTTGGGGGCGATGGTTGCTTTCCTGGTCTTTAGCGACTGGTTCAACCCGGGCGACAAACACGTCCGGCTGGCGGACGGGACGAAGTTCGAGGCCACGCTCCAGTACGAGACGCTCAGCGAGTACGATCTGCGGCTGAAGCACGTCGCCCTGGGACAGCAAGTCGGTGACGTCGTCCGGCTGGCCAAGGCGGAAATCGCCTCCATGGAGGACGTGGACACCTGGGTGACTCGCGTCCATCACGTTCGCTGGTACCTGGCCGGGGTGATGGGGCTGTTGGTGGCGGCGATGAGCTTCTCCTGGCTGAACCAAGACGAGTTCATGGAGTGGATGGGCAACACGTGGACGTTCTCCAAGCTGCTGATCCCGCTGCTGTTCGGCGGCGTGTTCATCGTGGGTTTCCTCGGCGCCTTGCTCCCCGAGGAACAAGTGGCCGCGCTGGTCGGCAACAATAGCTTCACGTCGAACCTGATCGCCTCGGTGATCGGCTGCCTGTTCTACTTCGCCACGCTGACGGAGATTCCCATCCTCGAGGCGCTGATGAAGAACGGGATGGCTTCGGGCCCGGCGTTGGCCCTGCTGCTGGCCGGCCCGGCCCTTTCGATCCCCAGCATCCTGGTGATCCGCTCGATCATCGGCAACCGGAAGACGCTGGTCTTCTGCGGGCTGGTGGTCATCATGGCCACAATCGCCGGGATGGGCTACGGCGCGGTGTTTCCCGAGAACCCAGTGCTCAACGCGCCGCACGGGGCGCCGGCGATCGCTGCTGCGTCGGCCGATTCGCCGGGAGTTGAGCTCGGCATCCGTCCACAGACAGATCGATAACCGCACGTTCCCATGAAGAGGAGAAGACCGTCATGAAGCTGCTCCAAGTTCTCGGCCCGGGATGCGCCAAGTGCACGAAGCTGAAGGAACAGGCCGAGGCGGCCGTCGAGGAGCTGGGTATCGAGGCGACCGTGGAAAAGATCGAGGACATCAACGTGATCACCGGCTTCGGCGTGATGATGACGCCGGCCTTGGTCATCGACGGCGAGGTGAAGGTCGTCGGCAAGGTGCCTTCGGTCGAGGAGATCAAGAAGCTGTTGGCGTGAATGGGGTAAACGGTTCTTGGAGGACTCGTAGGGTGGGTCGAGGCACGAGACCCACGCGTCTGACTGCGACTGCGACACCTTCGCGTGGGTCTCGTTCCTCGACCCACCCTACGGAGCGAAAGGCAACCAGGCTACGGGAGATCGTTCCATGGCGGATCAAGGCACTCAATGCGGCTGCTCGTGCGATGCGCCCCCGAAGTTGATCTTCGCTTGCTCCGGGGCGGCAGACGTGGGGCACATCTCGGACCTCGCGGCTCGAAAGCTCACCGCCGAAGGGGTGGGCAAGATGTTCTGCCTGGCGGGGATCGGCGGACGCGTCAGCGGGATCATGGCCACCACCCAGGCCGCGTCGGCCGTGCTGGCCATCGACGGGTGCCCGCTCGACTGCGCCCGAAAGACCCTCGAAGAAGCCTGCTTCCAGCAGTTCGAGCACGTGCGGCTTTCCGACTTGGGAATGGAAAAGGGCAAATCGCCCGCCACGGACGAGCGGGTCGACCAGGTGGCCGGCCAGGCGAGGGCGCGGCTGGCCGGATGAAACTTGCGATTGAGGGAGCTCGTGGAAATGAAGCCGAAGCACGTTGTTACGATCGGGCTGTTGATGTTCGTGGGCGCGTGCATCCTGGTGCTCACGGTGAAGGCCCTCCGCCCGAGCCCCACACCGCCGGTGGCCGGCAACCCGGCAGCCGCCCCGGGCGTGGGCAGTTCGGAGGCGGAGGCGCCGATGGAAGACGGCGTGATCGCCTACTACTTCCACGGCAACACGCGGTGTCCCACGTGCCGGGCGATCGAATCGTACGCCCACGAAGCGGTGCGAGCCGGGTTTGCCGAGCAGTTGAAGGGCGGCAAACTGAAGTGGCAGGTGGTGAACTACGAGTCGCCGGGTAATGAGCATTTCGCCACGGATTACGAGATCTTCGCTCCGACCGTCGTGCTCGTTGAGATGAGCGACGGTGGCCAGCAGGAGTGGAAGAACCTCGATCGAGTCTGGGAGCTGGTGGACGACAAGGACGCTTTCGTCCAGTACGTCCAGTCGGAAACGGAGACGATGCTCCAGGGCACGAGCGGCTGAGCACGGAGGTGGCCTCAAGCCGCTTGACGGCCCCAGCGACGGCCGCTTGCTCTCACGGGTTTGATCGGACGGGTATTTTTAACGCGGAAAGGAGTGCACGGACCATGCGACCTCATCAGTTTGTCGGTTCGGTTTTGTTCGCGCTGGTAACGCTTGGCGTGGCGATGCCGCTCCTGGCTCAAGACGCCCCTCAAGAGCAGCCGAAGCACTGGGTGGTGGCGATGTACTTTCACCGCACCCAGCGCTGCCCGACGTGTAAACGGATCAGCGCGTACATCGAGGAGGCGGTCAAGACGGGCTTCGCCCCGGAGGTGAAGCAGAACGTGGTCCAGCTCTATATGATCGACTACCAGGACGAGAAGAACGCGAAATACACGAAGAGCTACAAGGTCACGCGACCCACGCTGGTCCTAGCCGACGTGAAGGACGGGCGAGTCACCGCGTGGAAGCCGATGCCCAAGGTATGGAGCCTGGTGGGCAAGAAGGCCGAGTTCTTCAAGTACGTTCAGGACGGGGTTCGCGGTTACCTGGAGGGCAAGTGATGGGCGAGCTGGCACTCGGGGCGGCGTCGGCCCTGTGGCTGGGGATCTTGACTTCGATCAGCCCCTGCCCACTGGCCACGAACATCGCCGCCATCTCGTACATCGGCCGCCGGGTGTCGAGCACGCGGCAGGTGTTCGTGACCGGCCTGCTATACACGCTGGGACGGACCCTGTCGTATCTGGCCCTGGCCATCGTGCTGGTGGCGACCGCCCTTTCGGTGCCGCAGATATCCCTCTTCCTCCAGAAGTACATGCACCTGTTGTTGGGCCCGATCCTCATCCTCGTGGGGATGTTCCTGCTGGGGCTGATCCAGTTCAGCACGGGTGGTTCGGGGGTGAGCGAGAAGATGCAGAAGCGGGTCGACGCGTTGGGCGTTTGGGGGGCGCTGTTGTTGGGCGTCGTCTTTGCCTTGTCGTTTTGCCCGACCTCCGCGGCCCTGTTCTTCGGGAGCCTGATCCCGCTCTCGCTCAGCGCCAACTCGAGCGTCACCCTGCCCGTCATCTACGGGATCGGCACCGCCGTGCCCGTGTTGGTCTTCGCCGTGCTGATCGCCGTGAGCGCCCAATCGGTGGGCAAGGCGTTCCACGTGCTGTCGAAGATCGAGTGGTGGGCGAGGATGATCACCGGCGGCATCTTCGTATTGGCCGGCGTCTACTTCGCGCTGAAGCACATCTTCGAGGTGATCTGAGGGAGCCGCTTTGCCTGCTTCATCCTGCACCGACGAGCTTCGCAAGATCTACGTGGAGATCACCACCGACTGCAATCCGGACTGCGGGATGTGCATTCGGCACGCCTGGGAAGACCCGGCGGGCACGATGGCCGTGGAGACCTTCGAGGCGCTCCTGGAAAAGGTCCGCCGCTTCGAGTTCTCGCCCTGCATCGACTGCGGCGGCTGCGAGCTGCCGGAGGCGAACGAGGGAGACTGTTTCGCCAACGGCTTCCCCCTGCTGCGGCGAATGCCTCTGGGCCGCTGGACTGGTCCAGTGCCCGTGAATAGGATTGG
>CAZDHR010000521.1:0-4444 GCA_964505295.1 uncultured Planctomycetaceae bacterium | reverse complement strand
TTCGGGTTGGTGTGTCGTCTCAAACGATACGCCAGTCAGCCGGAAAACCGTTTGGCACTAGTGGCTACTACCGAAGAGGGCGGTCCGATTTCCGCTGCACGCACATCGGGACGGCCCCCAAGCTATTTATCGGCCGCCCCTAACCTTGTTCGCGATTCGCAAGTCGCTGAAACACGGAGACTTCGGTGAACTGCGCCGTTCTCCTGGTCACGATTGCGGCTGAGGACAAGCAGTTCTTGATCGCCAGAGCACCCGGAAAGCAGGCAATTGCGCGATGGAATAAGGTCAACGGGGTTGAGTGCCACGCGCCGGCTCCCTCTCCCAGGGGGCGCAACCTCTGGGCTTCAAACGTCTTCGATTCGCGGCAGGGGGTTCAGTGGTTCACCGCTTCCACGGCCAACTGCTGGAGCGTGCGGCGGAGGTCCGAGGCGTCGCCGTTGCCGAAACCGGTGCGCTGGATCATGAGGACGAAGATCATCTCGCGCTTCGGGTCGATCCAGCCTTGCGTGCCGAACGCGCCGCCGTGACCGAACGTGCCGGGCGAGAGCATGGCCGTGACGCCCTGGGGGTTGCGCACGATGCACCAACCCAGGCCCCACCCGTTTCCGTTGGTGAAGCCCGTGGTCAGGTCGTCGGTCTGGACGCGGGTCATCTCGCGAACGGCCGCCTCGGAGACGATGCGCCGGCCGTCGAGTTGGCCGCCGCCCAGAATCATCTGATAGAACCGGGCCATGTCGGTGGCGGTGGAGAACAGGCCGCCCGATGGGTTCGGCGTTCTATGGGGCCCCAACTCGCTCAGCCAATGCTCCGTGGGCACGATCGACTTCTTGTCGTCGCTCGGTTTGTAGAGCCGGGCAAGGCGCTTCTGCTGCCGGGCGTTGGGGAAGAAGGTCGTGTCGACCATGCCCAGCGGCTGGAAGATCCGCTCGCGGAGGAACTGGTCGAACGGCTGCCCGGAGGCGACCTCGACGATCCGTCCGCAAACGGTCAGCCCGGGACTGTACTGCCACTTCGCGCCCGGCTCGAAACGGAGCGGCTCCTTGGCCAACAGCTCCACGGTCCGCTCCAGCGAGCCCTGGTTGCGTTGGCCGCCGCCGATGCCCGAGGTGTGCGTGATGAGATCGCGGATCGTGATCGGGCGCTTGGGCGGGCCGGTCGGAAGGGCGACGTCGGCCAGCTCGGGGACGTATTTCGACGCCGGGTCGTCGACCGACAGCTTGCCCTCGTCCTGGAGGATCATCACGGCCGTGGCGGTGACGGGTTTGGTCATCGACGCGATGGCGAAGATCGTGTCTTTCTGCATGGGTTTCTCATTCTCCACGTCGGCCTGGCCGACCGCTTCCAGGTGGACGATCCGACCGCGGCGTGCAACCAGGGTGACCGCCCCGGCGGTCTGCTTCCGGGCCACGAACTCCCGCATCCGCTCCGGGATCTGCGCAAGCGGCGCGGCATCCATGCCCACCTGGGCCGGTTCGCCGGGCTGGAGCCCGTTCGTGCCCGGTCCGTTTGCCCCACGAAGCATGGAACGCTCGGACGCAACGAGCACGAGCAGGACCAAGGCGATCATCAGCCGAAGCAGCTTCCTCATCGTCACACGTTTGGCAGCGGACATCGCGCACCTTCCTTTCTGGGGCAATCGTGCAGGGCGGACATGGTTGATGACGTTTGCGCGGACGACGCACGCCCGGTACGGCCCGAGCCGTGCGTGCTGCGGCTTGCCGACAGCATAATCGACCAAGGCGACGGAGTCGAAAGCGGCTGCCCGTTCTTCGGTCCGTGGTGGACGCTTCGGGAGGGTGCGCGCCGAGGCGAATGCGCCCCCCCGAAAAAGTTACATTCCACCGGGGGGAGAAGGGGCACTCCATGGCCGGAACGGCGGGGGCCGCCCGGACACGATCGGCCAACCGCCCCCAGGGGGGGCGCCATGCCCAGGTTGGGTCATGGCGACGGAGGCCTTTTCGCCGACCGGCTTTCTTGCTAAATTGGCGAATCTGGCTTCCGTCTTGAGAAAGGGGTGTTCTTGGTGGCGCTCCGCTCGAAGGCCGGGCAAAGGCGGATGGCACTTTGGGCGGCCGGAAGGTGGGCGCGACGGCAACCATCGCGGTAGGTGCCGCCCGGGACAGGAGCTTGCCAGCGTAGCTCAATCGGCAGAGCACGGCATTCGTAATGCCGGGGTTAAGGGTTCGACTCCCTTCGCTGGCTTTTGATCTGGTGGTCTGTCCAAGTTGAGTTTTGCGGGTGCCGCGGTGGGCTTGTCCCACCGTGCCTCCGGCCCTGCTGGGCAAGCCGGCAGTGGCACCCAACCTGCGAAGTCGAGATGGACAGACCACTAGCCGTGGATCTTGGATGGTAGTGCGGGCGGATTCCGGCGGTCCATGTCTTGGGAGATTTCCGGCGAGTCGGGGTGCCGCGGCAGGTCCCGTGCGGGGGCCAGGCGGTGGTTGGAAGCCGCCCCTTGCATGGCATCACATGGGCCCGCTGCTTGGTCGGTTTTTGGCAGGGTGGCTGTTTTGGGAGATAGCGAAGATGGCGCAGGGCCTTGAGGTCGATCTGAAGCAGATGGTGTTGTTCAACGGCTCGTTCGGTCCTCGCGAGATCGAGCAGATGGCGGAGGCCATGGCCGGGGACTACGACGCCTACCGAACGCTCCGCGGCGCCGTGGCGGAGTTGGAGGCGAAGGAGGATCAGAGCCCGGCCAGCAACGTGCGACTGGGTGTCTGCCAGTACATGCTCGGGCAATTCGGGAGGGCCGTCGAGTCCCTGCGAAGGGGGGACGGGGGGGCCCTAGCCCATTTCTATGTGGCCAAGGCTTTGTTTGCCCTTGGGCGGTATGAGGAGGCCGGGGAGAGCTACCTCGCGGCCGGCCAGGCAGGCTACAACGCCGACGACTGTGCGTTGGGTCGGGTGGAAGCCCTTCGCCACGGGGGCGACGCGACGGCCGCACTGGCCGCGCTGGACGAGCTGTCGGGCGCGGTGGAGCAGACGGCGGAGTACCTCTACCAGCGGGGGGCCACCGTGGCCGCCGTGGGAGGCAACCCCACCGAAGTCGTCGCCCTGTACCAACGGGCGGTGGAGGCCGACCCGAGCCACTGCGGGGCCCTGTTCGGATTGGCCTTGGAGAACGATCGTCGCGGCAACGATGACCAGGCCCTGGACCTGTACCAGCGTTCCGTGGGCCGCTTTCCACCCCACGTCGGCGCCCTGTTGAACCTGGGGCTGCTCTATGAGGATCTGGAGCAGTATGAGCGGGCCATCGAGTGCTACCAGCGGATCCTGGACGTCCGCCCCAATCACCCCCGGGCCAGACTGTACATGAAGGACGCACACGCGTCGGGCGACATGTACTACGACGAGGACGCCCAGAAAAAGCGCGACCGGATGACCCAAATCCTCAGCATTCCGGTCACCGATTTCGAGCTCTCCGTCCGCAGCCGCAACTGCCTTCAGAAGATGGGTATCACCACGTTGGGCGACCTGTGTCGCTGCACCGAGCAGGAGCTTCTGGCCAGCAAGAACTTCGGCGAGACCAGTCTGGTCGAGATCAAGGAGATGCTCTCTTCCAAGGGCCTGAGGCTGGGGCAACTCGCCCCGGAACGGCACGCCCTGGAGATGTTCGAGCCGGAATCGCTCTCGCCGGACGAGCAAGAGCTGCTGTCCAAGCCGATGACCGAGCTGAATCTTTCGGTCCGGGCGCGCAAGTGCATGATCCGGCTGGGGATCACGACCATCGGCGAATTGATCCGGCGGACCGGCGACGAGCTGTTGGAATGCAAGAACTTCGGCGTCACCAGCCTCAACGAAGTCCGCGACAAGCTCTCCGTTCACAGCCTGAAGCTCCGCGGCGACTGAGCCGCCCGGGGGTGAAGGGGTGAAGGGGTGAAGGGGTGAAGGGGTGACAAGTGGGCAGTGACCAGTGCTCAACCGCCCACTTCCAAGTCCCACTCCGAACTCCCGACCTGCCGCCTTCTCACCCTGTCACGCTGTCACCCTGTCAGGGCGGATCGCGCTGCGACGGCCGTCTGGCTGCCTAAAACACCACGACGGGTCCAGAATGCTCGAGATGGAACAAGAGAGTCGGCGCTGGACGGTCCTGGAGGCCGCCGAATTGTACGAAGTGGCCCGTTGGGGAAAGGGCTACTTCTCGGTCAACCCGGATGGGCATCTGGGCGTGCATCCCCACAAGGACCCAGATCGAGAAATCGACCTCAAGCTGCTGGTCGACCGCCTGCGGGCCCAAGGGGTTCACACGCCCGTGCTGATCCGTTTCGGCGACGTGCTGGAGCACCGCCTGGGTGAGATCCAGGCGGCGTTCCAGGGGGCAATCGACGAGTACGGGTATCAGTCCGCCTACCACTGCATCTACCCGATCAAGGTCAACCAGCAGCGGCAGGTCGTGGAGGAGGTGCTGCGTTTCGGCCGTCCCCACGGCGTAGGATTGGAGGCC
>CAZDHR010000520.1:0-4451 GCA_964505295.1 uncultured Planctomycetaceae bacterium | reverse complement strand
GCGCGCGTTTCCCGCAGATCCACGGGCCTCTTCCCCGTCCGTTTTAGCAGCCCACCCCTGGCGTGCCAAGAGAACTTGCCACAGACATTGTCTTCGGGAGTTTGCGTTCGCGTCGGGCTCACGGTATCGTAGTCGGTGGACGAGATCCGGCGTTGGCGAGCCACCCATCCTGAGAGGGCCTGATCCCAAAACGTGACAGCATCGCGAGCCGAAACTGCGGCAAACACCGACCTTTTGGGCGATGGAACTCGCCTGAATGCGTGGTTCGGTCAAAAAAACACCTGAACGTCGCGGATTGCCGGGACTTTCCCACCGAGGGCGAATAGCGATGCTAGCATGCGGACAAATAGAGCAACGCGTCGCGTATTGACAGCATGCCGGGCGTCGCCATATCAGCCGGGTTAGTCCCGCGCTAGCCGATTCATGGTCGCCGCAACAATTGTCCGGCCAACAGGTTACGCCTGAGAAAGTCCCCGGATTGCCGCAGGAGCAAGTGCACGTAACATCAATCGCATCACGGGGTTACATCACATAAGGAATCGTCACGTTTTGGGATCACACCCTCCTGAGACCCGTTCTGTGAAGGAGCCAACTAGCGATGTACCGACCAGCCAAACGTCCTTCGCCCCGCGGCACGTGGCTTTTTGTGGGCTTCGGCGCCGCGTTTGTGCTCGCCGCGGCGCAAGCGCCCGCCAAGGCTCGTAGCCCGGCCCGAAAGCCCAATATGATCTTCATCCTGGCCGACGATCTGGGTTACGGCGACCTCGGCTGCTACGGCCAGAAGGTGATCAAGACGCCCTGCCTCGACCGGATGGCCGCCGAGGGGATGCGGTTTACCGACTTTTACGCCGGGTCAACCGTCTGCGCCCCGTCGCGGTGCGTGCTGATGACCGGGCGGCACCTGGGCCACTGCACGGTGCGCGGAAACGCCCCGCGCCAGCACCTCGAGTGGCAGTCGCTCGAAGCCGATGACGTCACCGTGGCCGAGGTCATGCGTCGCGCCGGGTACGCCACGGCCCTGATCGGCAAGTGGGGCCTGGGCGAGCCGGAGATGCCCGGCCAGCCGAACAAGCAAGGCTTCGACTACTTCTTCGGCTACATCAATCAGCATCACGCCCACAACTACTATCCCGAGTACCTTTGGCGCGACAAGAATCGCGTCAAGCTTCGCAACGTCCTGCTCAGAAACGGCCAATGGTACGAGGAGATCGGCGCCGGCGTATCGAGCAAGAAGGTCGACTACAGCCACGACCTGTTCGCCGCCGAAGCGCTCGAGTTCGTCGACGCGAGCAAGGGCCGGCCGTTCTTCCTCTACCTCGCGCTGACCATTCCGCACGCGAACAACGAAGCGAACCGGCTGGTGGGGAACGGTCAGGAGGTGCCCGATTACGGCATCTACGCCGACGAGCCCTGGAGCGACAACGACAAGGGCCAGGCGGCGATGATCACGCGCATGGACGCCGACGTCGGCCGGCTCCTGGAGCGCCTCGAGAAACACGGTATCGACCAAGAGACCCTCGTCATGTTCAGCTCCGATAACGGCCACCACGACGAGGGCGGGCACGACACCGAACGGTTCGACCCCAACGGCCCTCTGCGCGGCATGAAGCGCGACCTGTACGAAGGCGGCGTTCGCGTGCCCACGCTCGCCCGATGGCCCGGGCACGTCGCGGCGGGAAGCGTGTCGGACCACGTCGGCTACTTCGGCGACCTGATGGCCACCGCGGCCGACCTGGCGGGCGTCGAGCCGCCCGGGGGTCTCGACAGCATCAGCTTCCTCCCCACGCTCCTCGGCCAGAGCGAGAAACAGAAGAAGCACGACTATCTCTACTGGGAATTCTACGAACGGGGCTCGGCGCAGGCCGTGCGCATGGACAAGTGGAAAGCCGTGCGCAAGCCGATGTTCACCGGCAAGACCGAGCTTTTCGACCTGAGCACCGACCTCGGCGAGGAGCACGACGTGTCCGCCCAGCACGCCGACCTGGTCGCCAAGATGGAGGCGATCATGGCCGAAGCCCACGTGCCGTCGCCGCGGTGGCAGGTGAAGCGGCCCAAGAAGAAGTAGAGTCACGTTTCGGACCCAGCAGATTCGTCATCCATAAAGCCGCGACCGTTGGTCGCGCCCGCGATAGTTCGCCACACGAAACTCGCCATTGAGCGTTCAAACGGCATCCTGGCCCACCATCACGAAGGAGCACCCCATGAAGCGTTCGAGAGGAATCATCGTTGCCCTGTTGTTGTGTCTCTGCATGTCGCTGGTTGCCGGCACGGCCCAGGCCGCAGAGCAGAAGACCAAGTGGAAGCCCCTGATGGACGGCAAGACGCTCAAGGGCTGGCACCCCGTGGGCGACGGCAAATGGACCGTCGAGGACGGGGCGTTCGTCGGCCGGGCCGACAACGAGAAGCTCTACGGCCTGTTGGTCAGCGACAAGCAGTTCAAGGACTTCACCGTCCGGTTCAAGTTCAAGTGTTTCTCCGGCGACAGCGGCTTCTACATCCGCACGATCATCAAGGAGCCCGAGAAGGCCAACGGGCTCCAGATCCAGGTGGGCTTGCCCGAAAGCGGCGTCGGTGGCATCTACGAGAGCTACGGCCGGGCGTGGGTCGACAAGCCCGACCCCAAGAAGGAGAAGGAGTACACGAAGACTGACGCCTGGAACGAGATGACGATCGACGCCCACGGCGGGGACATCGTGGTCCACGTCAAC
Organism: uncultured Planctomycetaceae bacterium; assembly: GCA_964505295.1. Classification (GTDB taxonomy): domain Bacteria; phylum Planctomycetota; class Planctomycetia; order Pirellulales; family Thermoguttaceae; genus DATKZH01. Next base: position 1,743 of record CAZDHR010000520.1, on the reverse strand, counting down.
GGCACGAAGACCGCCGAGCTCAAGGACGACAAGAGCCGCCCGGAGGGCCACTTCGCCCTGCAAATGCACGCCGGCTGCGTGATGCACGTGATGTTCAAGGAGATCGAGATCTGCGAGGAGTGAGGCCGGAGTGCTTTCGCAGCCCGTCGCCGGTTGCGAGATACGGGACGGAAGAGGTGGATTAGCGAAGCTCACCTTTCGTGGGCGTCCTCCAAATACGTGTAGCCTTCCAGCCCGTTCTGGTAGAAGCGCAGCAGGCGCCCGGCTTCGCGGTCGGTGATGCGGCCGGCGAGGACGGCCTGCTCGGCGGCGCAGCGGAGGTGGCCGAGGAGGGTTTCGGAGTCGAACTGCACGTACTGGAGCACCTCGCGGACCGTGTCGCCGAGCACGACGGCGTCGATCTGCGGCTGGCCGTCGTCGGCCAGGCTGACGTGGACCGCGTTGGTGTCGCCGAACAGGTTGTGCAGGTCGCCGAGGATTTCCTGATACGCCCCCACCAGAAACGCGCCCAGGTAGTAGGGCTCGCCCGTAAACTCGTGAAGCGGCAGGGTGCGGCGGACGTCGCGTCGGTCGATGAAGCGGGCGATCTGGCCGTCGGAGTCGCAGGTGACGTCGGCCAGGACGGCGTGGTGCGTGGGTCGCTCGTCGAGCCGGTCGAGCGGCATCACCGGGAAGAGCTGCTTGATCGCCCAACTGTCGGGCATCGACTGGAAGAGCGAGAAGTTGCAGAAGTACGTCTCGCTCAACAGGGCGTCGAGGCCTTCGAGCTCCTCGGGCACGTAGTCCAGTTGTCGCACCAGTCGCTGGATCTTCCGCAAGATCGCCCAGAACAGCCGCTCGGCGAGGTCCCGCTGTTCGAGCGGCAGGTAGCCGCCGCCGAACAGGTTGACGGCCATATCGAGTGCTTGTTGGGCGTCGTGGTAGCTTTCCTGGAGGTTGCGGACGTTGAGCTCCCGGCAGGTGTCCAGGAGGTCTTTGAGCGGCTGCTCGACCTGGTCGGGCACCTGGTCGGGGACCTCGTTCTCCCGGCGGTCGGAGACTCCCAACACGTCGAACACGAGCACGCTGTGATAGGCGATCGTCGCCCGGCCGCTTTCGGAGAAGATGACCGGGTGGGGCACGCCGGCGTCGTCGCAGACGCTCTGGACGCGGAACACGACGTCGTTGGCGTACTCCTGGAGGGTGTAGTTGGCGCTGGAGACGAAGTTGGTCTGCGAGCCGTCGTAATCGACGCCCAGCCCGCCGCCCACGTCCAGGTATTCCAGCCCCGCCCCCCGGCGTGCCAGATCGACGTAGATTCGGGCGGCTTCGTTCAGCGCGGCCTTGATGTGGCGGATGTTGGTGATCTGGCTGCCCAGGTGGAAGTGCAGCAGCCTGAAGCAGTCCTGAAGGTCCCGGGCCTTCAGCTCGTCGAGCACCCGGAGAATCTCGCTCACCGTAAGCCCGAACTTCGACCGGTATCCGCCCGACGACTGCCACCGCCCCGATCCCATCGACGCCAGCTTGACCCGAACGCCGATCGTGGGGCGAATGCCCAGATCGTAGGCGTGCTGCAATATGCGGGCGAGCTCGGTATACTTTTCCACCACCAGGAAGATCCGCCGGCCGGCCTTCTGGGCCAAAACGGCCATCTCGATGAACCGCTCGTCCTTGAAGCCGTTGCAGACGACGGGCACGTCGTCGGAGGCCATGCCGATCACGGCCAACAGCTCGGGCTTGCTGCCGGCCTCCAATCCTACGCCG
>CAZDHR010000519.1:0-4469 GCA_964505295.1 uncultured Planctomycetaceae bacterium | reverse complement strand
GAGCCGGTCCAGGACATCGTCCAGGTGGGGACAGTTGGCGTGGGCCGACCAGATGTCGATCGCATCGAACGAGAGCGCGGCGATCCGCTCGCAGGCATGCTCGATGGGGAGCGACATGAAGTTGATCGAGGAGCAAGAGAGCCGCATCTTCCACTTGCCTTGGGCCGCCGTGGCGGCTCGCTGGGGGCCGAGCAGTCCTCCGGCCGCGACGCCCGCCGCGGCTGTGCGGGACAAGCGGGAAAGGAACTGCCGGCGGTCCAGCTCGGAGGCAGAGTGATCGCTGCGATTCATGATCGTGGCTCCTCGGAGGCTGATGGATTGTCGATCCTCAAGTCGTAGGCTAACGTATCATCCCCACCGGTGCAGATCAAGCAACTTCCCCGAAAACTTGCCCCCGCCCGGGGATTGGGCGACCCACCCATGAGAAGCTATACTGAAAAGACGGTGAAAAGAGCCGCGCAGAGGTCGCGATGACGAGGATTTCGCGGGAACAAGTCGCCGAGGCGGGCGTGGTGGGGGCCGGCGGGGCCGGGTTTCCCACGCACGTGAAGCTGGCCGGCGAGGCCGACACCGTGCTGGTGAACGCCGCCGAGTGCGAGCCGCTGCTGCACAAAGACAAGGAGGTGCTCCGCCAGTACGCCGACGACGTGCTCGCCGGGCTGGCCGCCGCCATGGAGCTGGTCGGGGCCGAGCGCGGCGTGGTCGGCATCAAGGGCAAGTACGCCGACGTGATCGAGCTCCTCCAGCCGAAGCTCGCGCCCAAGATGGACGTCGCCCCCCTGCGCGACGCCTACCCCGCCGGCGATGAGCTCATCCTCGTCTACGACGTGCTGGGGCGCGTGGTCCCGCCGGGCGGCATTCCGCTGGCCGTGGGCGCCGTGGTGATCAACGTCGAGACGGCGCTGAACGTCGGCCGGGCCGCGGATCAGCCCGTCACGGAGAAGTACCTCTCAATCGCCGGCGCCGTGGCCAACCCCGTCACGCTGCGCGTGCCCGTCGGCATCACGCTGGCCGAGTGCGTGGCGGCGGCGGGCGGCCCGACCGTGCCCGATGCGAACTACATCGTCGGCGGCGTGATGATGGGCTATCTGGAGGAGAATCACAACGCGTTGGTCGACAAGACGACCGGCGGCCTGATCGTGCTCCCCGATGAGCACGTGGTCGTCCGGCGACGCCGGCAGGACTGGCAGCAGATCGCCCGCATCGGCCGAAGCGCTTGCGATCAGTGCAGCTTCTGCACCGAGCTGTGCCCCCGCTGGCTGCTGGGCCACCCGATCGAGCCGCATCGGGCCATGCGGAGCCTGGAGTTTAACTTGGTGGGCGAGGCGAACGTGATCGGCACGGCCTTCTGCTGCGAGTGCAATCTGTGTAGCCTCTACTCCTGCCCGGAGGACCTGGACCCGAAGAACGTCTGTACGCAAAACAAACAGCGGCTTGCCGCCGAGAACAAGCGGTGGGAAGACCCGCCGTTCAATCCCCGCAGACCGGAGCTTCACATGGAAAACCGCAAGGCGCCGATGAGCCGGCTAGTGCAGAAGCTGGGTCTCGCCGGGTTCCACAACGTCGGGCCGCTCGATAACCGCCTGCTCGCAACCGAGAGGGTCGGCATCGGGCTGAAACAGCACCGCGGAGCCGCGTGCGAGCCCGTGGTGAAGGCGGGCGACCGCGTAACCACGGGGCAGGTGGTGGGCCGTCGGCCCCTTTCGGACGGGAAGCCGGCACTGGGGGCGCCCGTGCACGCCTCGATCGAGGGCACCGTGACGGAGATCGCCGACGGAGTGGTCTGGATCGAAAAAGGCTGACGCGATTACTTGCTGCGAGGAACGAACATGGCTGCTGCGAAGGCGATCGGCGCGATCGAGCTGTCGAGCATCGGGATCGGATACCGGGTCGAAGACGAGATACTCAAGGCCGCCTCGGTCGATCTGCTTATCGCCCGAACCATCTGCTCCGGCAAATACCTGATCGTGGTCGGTGGGTCGGTGAGCGACGTCGAGGCGGCCGTCCGTGCCGGGCTGGAAATCGCCGACGAGGCGATCATCGATCACCTGGTCATCCCCAACGTCCACGAGTCGGTCTTTCCGGCGCTGGGACAGTCGGTCAGCCTCGGGGCCGAGCACTCGGGCGCCTTGGGCGTGATCGAAACGTTCAGCGCCGTAAGCGTCCTGGCCGCCGCCGACGCGGCCGCCAAGTCCGCCCGGGTGACGCTTTTCCGCATCCATGTCGCCATGGCCCTCGGCGGCAAAGGCCTCCTCCTGATGACTGGCACGGTGGCCGACGTCCGCGCCGGCGTGCAAGCCGCCGCCGAAGAAGTCCGCAAGCGAGGGCTGCTGGTCTCCGAAGTGGTCATCCCCCGACCGGGACGGGAGCTTTTCGGGGACTATCTGTAGGGAGGAGTCTGCCTTCGTCGGCGACGCTTGGAACGAGGCTTTGCTGACATGACGGACTACCTCCTGCGCAAGAGGGGAAAACGAAATCCACTTCCCACAAGGTAGCCCAAACGTGGCTCTTCTTGATGTTTCTATTACTGGGACCACAGACCAGAGGCACCGGTACTTTGAACCACCAAACGACATTACCGTTCCTGACATCCCTTAAGCATTCGGACTGTCCGTCAAACTGGAGCCATCTCACCCAGAGGTTTCGCTGTAGTTTCTCCAGCCAGTGCGCGCAAGTCGTTTTGTTTACACGACTTATGTGTTGACATTGTCACTAGAGTAGACGATTTCATGCGAAATGTCGATTCGATCGGGTTTGTTGAGGGCAGGTGAATTCAGGCGACCAGAGATCTGGCCTGCCGCCGTATTGCGTATCACAGAACCTTCGTTACCCAGGAGACGATCGCCTGGAAGCGAAAGGGGCGGCGTGCGCCATCAGATGGGGGGCTCAAGCCACAGCACCTTCGGCCTTCGACCCGGAGCGACACGCCTGGCGAGGGGCTGAGTGGAGATTCTGGAGCTTCGCCGCCGCCAGCCTTTCCCAGCCTAGCTCATCTTCGCCTGCTCCTGCTGAAGCTGCTGCAAACGTCCGACGAACGACCGCAGTCCTTCTCGATACACTTGGGTCCACGCCGGATTCGGCTCCACCGGGTCGGCAAACTTGACCAGAACCGCTACGGCGTCGGCGACGGCGAACGGCTCAAGGATGCCGCGTGTTTTACGCCGGTGCGACTCCACCGCGGCCAGCGCCGTGACGGCGGCTCCCAGGGCCGGGCCCTCATCGGATTCGAGCCGCTCGAGCCGGCAATCGAGCACCGAGGCGAGGATCTCGCACATCAGGTCGCTTCGGGCGATGCCGCCGGAGACGGTGATTCGGGTGACGTTCTGGCCGGCCTTTCGGTGGGCGTCGACGCCCAGGCGAATCAGGTAGGCGATCGCCTCCAGCGCGGCCCGGTACCCGTCGCCCTCCGACGGCGGCCTGGCCGGGAACCACTCGGTGTGCGGCCGGCGGATTCCCAGCGAAGGCTCCGACTTGAGGAACGGCAGGACGAGGGTCCCGCCGACGCCCGGCGCGGCGGCCCGGCCCGCCTGCTCGAGTCGGCCCCAGTCGGGGTCGGCCCCGACGACCGTGTCGAGGAACTGGGCCCCGTTGGTGTAGCATCGCATCCAGAGATAGGGGCCCCAGTTCAGCCGCATCACGTCGAGATCGTCGCCCTGGGGAAGCTGCGTGGACGAGGAATTCACGACGGCCGAGTTGCCGAGGATCACGGCCACCTGGCCGTCGTCGACCGCCCCGCCGCCGACCAGGCCCGCCTGCTGATCGTCCGACGTGGGGAAGACGATCGGGCCCGTGGCCGGATCGATCCCCACCTCCAAGGCGACGTGGTCGGCCAACCGCCCGATCGGCTCGTAGTGGTCGACGATCCGAGGCAACTGCTTCCAGGCGAGGTCCTGGTGCTCGGTCGACTCGAGGGCCCCGAGCATCTCGCGGCGCCATTGGCAGGTCCGCAGGTCCATGATCCCGGTCGAGGCGGCCGAGGAGACGCTGGTTACGTCGAAGTTGCCGGTGAGATATCCGGCGGCCAAGGGGCCGTGCGGGAGGATGCGGTGTGTCTGGCGCCAGGCTTCCGGATCGAGGTAGTCGGCGTCTTCGTCCTTCACCAAGTGGCTGAGCGAATAGCGATCGGCCCAGGGGCCGCCGATCAGCTCCCTGACGCGGTCCCGGCCGCCGAGCCGCGCTTCGCCCTCCTCGCGGTATCGGGCCAGCGTCTGGTCGTTCCAACAGATCGCCCGACGCACCTGGACGTAGTGGCGATCGATTCGTCCGGCCGTGTGGTGGGTGGCGGAGAGCCCTCCGGCGACCCAACGCTCGATGTGTCCGCCGTCCCGCAGCCGGGCGACGATTGCCCGCACGCTGGCCCGGGCCTGACCCTCCAGTTGCATCAGGTTCAGCTCGGCGACGTCCGCGGCTTCCCCGGTCCATACGTCGGTCGGCAAGCGGATCTCCTCCAGCACCCGGCCTTCGAGATC
>CAZDHR010000518.1:0-4476 GCA_964505295.1 uncultured Planctomycetaceae bacterium | reverse complement strand
TCACATCTCACATAATCACAGACTTCCCGTCTCAGATAATCCGGGCCTTAGCAGAAAATGGCCTGAGAGGGCCGTGGCATCTGCTAGCACCAAACGGTTTTCCGGCTGACTGGCGTATCGTTTGAGACGACACACCAACCCGAAGCGCAAGCGAGGACAACAGCCATTTTCCTCGCTTGCGCTTCGGGTTAGTGTCACAACCCAAGGCTAACGCGGAATACGTCAAGAACCGTTTGGTGCTAGCACTGGCTCCGAAGCTCCGTATTCCCTGCGGTTTTCGGGCCGACGGTGGCATCGTTCATCATGGCTGTCTAGCTCTTTATCGGGTCATTGAGAAAAAAAGCCCGCCCCCCACTCCGAGCCGGCCCTTTCACTTCCCCAATCCCGCCCGCTTCTCTACCGCGAAGCGGTTTAGTTCAACATGTTTTTGGGCGACCCCCCGACGGGCGGAGAAGCTCCGTGCGACCGCAATTCCCAGGCGGGCCGAGAGAAGCGCAGCGCATGCGCAGCAGTCAGGGCGCGACGCGGTGCCTGAACGTGCGAGAGGATGCGATGAGAACCACCAACCCCCCAACAAGCGGTACAAGCCCGAACCCTTTACGGGTTGCGGGCTTGTGCGAAACCGTGCGACTCTGTGCGAAGCGGAGGGCAAGGGACTCGAACCCTCAACCGGCAAGCCGGCACCTGATTTCGAGTCAGGCTGCTAACCAATTCGCGTACCCTCCGGCCGGCTACGAATAATCTAGTCCTCGGGTACGGCTTTGACAAGGATAGCCTGCGTTTCCTCGCCCCGGGGGGATGGGCATCTACTCGGGCGCGCGAAGGAGGTTTTCCTCGAGGACACGGCGCGAGCAGACGGGGTTCTGGAAGAGGTCACGGTTTGCCGCCGTTGCACGACCCGGGGTGCGACTCGATGAATGCGCGAACCAGCAACGGCCATACGATGGTGGCATCGCCGTAGACCTCGGCGAACCGGCCGCCTTCCTGCGGGCTGACGAACTTGCCCCACGAGACGCCTTCCGAATAGGTGCAGCCGCTCAGTCCTCCCCAATGGACGGGCTCGGGACAGATCCTGATTCCGTAGTGGAAGCGTGGAACGTCGAAGCTGGCCTCCAGGCGGAGGTTGAGGATTTCGACGAACGGGCCCACCTGTTGGGCCCAGTTTCGGGGGACGCCGCCGCCGATGGTGAAGATCCCGAGCCGTTTGGCCGCGAGCGCCCGGGTCGTGTAGTCGTAGAGGTCGAGGAACGGGTTGAACGTCGGCGGGCTGGAAAACAGGGCGTCCGGCGAACCTCGGTCGCCCGGCTCGACGGTTTGGCTCAGGTAGCAAGTGGCCACGTCGAGCCCCATCTCGGAATCGGTGAAGGCGGGCACGTAGACGGGGACGCCACGCCGGTAGGCGCAGCCCAGGATGCTGGGCATCTGATCTTGCTCGGCCAGCCGTCGGCCGAGCTCTCGGTTGATTTGGGAGGAGCAAGTGGGTCGGGACCAATCGGTCTCTCGGAGGACTGCCGCGACCTCTTTTTCGGCCCGATTGAGGTTGGCTTCCATCTCCAGGGTGTCGTAGACGCGGTTGTATCCCCGTTGGTAGAGTTCCTCGTCGGGGATCTGTTCGTCGTGCTTGTAGTGGACGCCACCGATGGCCCCGCAGAGTCCGTGGGCCATGATCGCGCCGGTGCTGACGACCATGTGGGCAAGCCCCGACTCGATCATTTCGCACAAAACGCGGTCCATCTTGGCGACAGTCATCGCGCCCGAGACGGTGACGACGATGGTGCAGTCCGGGTCGTCGGCCATGGCACAGAGGACGTCGAAGGCCTCGCCCAAGGCCCGGCCGCCGAAGGCCGTCTTCGACATCGCCTGAAGCAGGTCGGCGACTCCTTGGGCTCGACGCACGTCGAGCGACTCCAGCGGCTCGAGGCCGTCGCGGCGGCCGTCGCGAAACTCTCTGGTCATGCCGTAAGGCTCCTGCGATCGAGGGAGGTTGTGTTCGGGATCCAGGCGATCCGGCTCGCCGCTCACGGGAAGAAGCGTGCGTGAGCGGAGAGATTCGCCGGAATGGCTCCCAGACGCAATCTTGCAGATGCGGCGGGGCGTGGCAAGGCTTACGGGGCGGGCCAGAAATGGAAATGAAATGGAAATGGGGTCGGGTCTCATTTTGTTGCACGACTCCGTGCAACGTGGTAAGCTCCGGGCATGCCAAGGCGGCCGCGCGTAGCAACCGGCGGGTACGTGTACCATGCTCTCAACCGAGCGGTGGGGAGACTCACGGTGTTCGAGAAGGTGGCCGACTATCTCGCCTTCGAGAAGGTGTTGGAGGAGGCCGGGCAGCGGACGGAGATGCGGCTGTTGGGTTTCTGTGTCATGCCCAACCACTGGCACCTGATCTTGTGGCCGCGGAAAGACGGCGAGTTGTCCGACTACATGTGCTGGTTGACCAATACCCACACGCGCCGCTGGCACCTGGCGCACGGGACCGTGGGCACGGGTCCGTTGTATCAGGGGCGTTTCAAGTCGTTCCCCGTGCAAGAAGACGAGCACTTCTTTGCCGTCTGTCGGTATGTCGAGCGGAACGCGATGCGCGCTGGCCTGGTGTCCCGTGCCGAGCAATGGCGTTGGTGCAGCCTATGGCACCGGGTGAACAACCCGGGCGCCGTGATGCTGGCCCAGTGGCCCTTGGCCCCGGGCGGGCGGTGGTTGGATTACGTGAATCAGGCGGAGACGGAAGCGGAACTGAAGGCCCTGCGGCGTAGCGCGGCGCACGGCGCGCCGTTCGGGCACACAGTCTGGCAGCAGAGAACGGCGAAACGGTTGGGTCTGGAATCGACCTTGCGTTCTCCAGGGCGTCCCAAGTCGAAGCCATCCCCCACAATCACCACAAAATGAGACCCGACCCCGTTTCCGTTTCTACCCCGAGACTTCCCGACGGCAACGCCAGCGCTGCTCAGAACTCAAGAAGGCGAGCAGATACAGAGCAACAAGATTTGCCCTATGACAATCACCGCGATGAATAAGCAGCCGCAGAAGCCATACTCGGGCTCAGAATCGGAGCTAGACGCTCCTGGAATCGGAACATGAGCGCCACAGTTCGGGCACCGATTGTCGTTGTCAATGAACTTGTTCGCGTGATCCGTGTGCCCACATCTATTGCATTTGACGTGGGCCCAGACTTTGCACAGGGGACATTGGCCCGGCGTCTCAAAGCGTTCGAACGACTTTCCGCATCGCCCACATTGATACATGATCGCCCCCCGGTCGTCGCGAGGTCGTCGGTCAGCCAACGCGGGACATTCTACCAGGCCCGCCACGCGATTCCAGCGACCCAGAAAGGACCCCAACCCATGAAAGTACGCCTCTTCGTAAGACGTAGCCGTTCAAGGCCCGGCCACCGGGCAACGTTCCCAAACGGCACGGGCCTCAGTCTAGGTCGCAAATGCAAATCGGGTCGGGTCTCATTTCTATTGCCGGCCTTGGGCGACGCCGACTTCCTCATCCGCCTGGAGAGACATCTCGCCCGCGTTCTCACCGCACGCAAACCCGGACCAAGACGGAAACGACCTGGAAAACGGGCATGGTGCCCCCGGAATTCCCCCGGCTCTGCAATCGGCCTTGCGGTGTCCAGGGCCTCCCAAGCCGAAGGCATCCCCCAGAATCACCACAAAAATGAGGCCCGACCCCGTTTTCGTCACGGCATGGGGAGCGGCTGCATCAGGCCGTCGGCGACGTCGAACGCCAGCTCGCTGTAGTGCAGGGCGCCGCAGAGATAGAGAAGCAGCGCGTTGAGGATGGCCGAGGCGGCGGTCAGGTTGGTCAGCAGGAGTTGCGGGGCGGAATCGAGCTGCTCGGTGCAGCTCTTGTCGGTGGGGAGTCGATCGGCCGGGTTGGCGATCTCGGGGTGGTATTGCGTGAGCGAGGGGCTCATTTCGCGGCCGCCCCGGCGGACGTAGACCTGGCAGTTGCCGTAGGTGCCACGGCGGAACTTGCCCGTCGAGTCCTCGCCCACGCCGTCGTTGCCGCCGGAGATGAGCACGACGTCGTCAAGCCGGCGTGCGCAGAAGTCGCTCAGCAGTTTGCGCGTGGCGTGGTTGTCGACGGCGCAGAGGATCACGTCGCCGTTTTGGAACAGGCGGGCGGCGTTCTGGTCGGTGACGTACTCCTCGACGGGCACGAGCGTGAGGCGCGTGTCGGCAAACCGGTCCAGCAGCTCGTCGCAGGTCACGGCGGCCTTGTTGCCGTAGTCGGAGAAGAACATCCGCGAGGAGTTCTTGGGCTCGAAGGCGTCGCCGTCGATGAGCACCAGGCGCACGTTCTGCCCTTTGGCCAGCGAGGCGAGGAACATGGCCCCGTATCGGGCCACGATGCTCCCGACCCCCCCCAGGCCGACGATCTTCACGCTCTCGTCGTCGGCCAGGCGGGGTTGGAGCGGCTGGTTTCGCGCGAGCAACGGGTTGGGGCCGGTCATCGTGCTTTTCCTCA
>CAZDHR010000517.1:0-4488 GCA_964505295.1 uncultured Planctomycetaceae bacterium | reverse complement strand
TCCCCTCTTTCCTTATTACACATCGAGTCACTTCATTTGGCTGAACTGTTACGGAAACGGCAGAATCTGGCGCATCGACTCTCAGCCGGTCCGCGCACGACCGCCCGCACGAAGGCGCACGCCCCCCCGATCTGGGCATTGTCCGCGGGCCTTGTTGCCCTTGGTGAAAACGGCCATAATGCGTTGTGGGGGAAAGGGGGACAGTCACCCTTTTCGGCGAAGCAGGCAACACGACTGCGAAATGTGGACAAATGGGTGGCTGGTCCCCCTTTGGAAGAATATCTCCCCTGCTCACCCCGGCCACGGCCGTCCGGCGTGGTCGCTTGTTGGGGCGTGAGGTCCCAGTTAACCGTGAGCGCAAGTGCGCTAGGGCCCGAGGGGAAGTGCGCTGGGGTTCCATGGTCAGTGCGCTGGGGTTTCAGGGGGAATGCGCGGGGGTCAGAGGCCACCTGCGCGCACGGTTAGTCGCGGGCAAAACGCCCTTGTTGGACGCGCGCTCGGCGCAACGTGTTACGAAAAAGAAACTTGCATTTCCGGACAACACTCGGAATTCCTGCCCAACAATTGACTTCGGCATAACTCATTTCTGAATAGAGACTTACGACCCGTGGCCGGGGCCTTTGTTGGACGTTTGGACGGGCCTTTGGGGGCCTTTCGGAGGCCCGGTTCTCGGCCTAACGTCTTCGAGCATACCAGCTTAGCGCCGAGCCGCAAGGCCCTTTTTGGCCGCACCGCATCGCGTCCAGCCACATTCGCCGGGCGGGCCCCCCGGCGCGCGCCGCGCCGGTGCGCTCTAGGGAAGTGATTCCGCCCAGATGAATCCCAGGCGATCCGGCCGCAGCGTGCGCCGCCAGTCGGGGCTACCCCGCTTCCCGGCGCTCGATCGGCGTACGGCCGGGGGCGAGGTGCCAGTGAGGCGACGGGATGACGCTGGGGCTGGGCGTGGCGTGGGGGCCGATGGGGCCGTCGGCCGTGTCGTCCCAGGCGTGCGTGTGGATCTTGGTGAGGATCTGCTCGGCGAGGGCGACGGCGTCGCGGGCTTGCTGACCGCTGACGCGAGGGGGGCGCGAGGTGCGAATGCTCTGGACGAAGTCGTCGAGCTCGAGCTGGAGCGCGTCGACGGCCTCGCCTTCGAGCGCTTCGCGGGGAAGGTGTTTTTCGAAGAGGTGCGTCTTGTAGTGCTCGATCTGGTCGGCGGAGAGGGAGTCGACGGCGAACCGCCGGGCGAGCAGGGTCTCGCTGGGCCGGACGACCGTGGTCGTGCGCGTGGCGAAGTCGACGTCGGCCATCGCCCGGGGCGACCAGACCTGCATGCGCCGGGCCGGCTCGTAGCTGACGCGCGACGCGCTCAAGGTGGCCACGCAGCCGCTTTCGAAGCGGAGCCGGGCGTTGGCCACGTCCTCATGGCCCCCGAGGACCGAAAGCCCCAACGCGTCGACTTCTCGAACCGGCGAGCGCACGAGGGAGAGGACCAGGTCGAGGTCGTGGATCATCAGGTCGAGGACGACGCCGACGTCGGTCGAGCGGAACGTGAAGCCGCTCGCGCGCACGGCCTCGATGTACTTGGGATCGCGAACGTGGGCGAGCGCGGCCGTCATGGCCGGGTTGAATCGCTCGACGTGCCCGACCTGGAGGACCACGCCGGCCCGGCGCGCGGCGTCGACCAGCTCATCGGCCTCGGCGGCCGTGGGGGCGAGCGGCTTCTCGACCAGAAGGTGCACGCCCGCGCCCAGAAGCTCGAGCCCCACGGGGTGATGAAGCCGGGTGGGGGCGGCAACGACGGCCGCGTCGATTTGCTCGGGCAGGCCGCGGCAATCGGCCAGGGGGACGGTGCCACACTCGGCGGCCAGGCGGTTTCGGGCTTCGGCGACCGGGTCGACGACGGCGACGAGCTCGACGCCATCCATGCGGGCGAGCTTCTGGGCGTGGAATCCACCCAGTCGGCCCGCTCCGACGACGGCCACGCGCAAGTCTCTCACGCCGCCCTCCTGGTCCGCTCGCGGCCCCGACCGTGGCGGCCTTCCTGCTGATCCTGGACGAAGCTGAGCAGGTGATTCACGTGCGGAACCAGTTGCCCGCCGCTGCGAAGGATTTCTCGGGCGTTGTCGAGTCCGACCTTGGCCCGATAGAGAAGCCGATGGGCTTCGGCGAGGCAGTCGATGGTATCCTGGGAGAAGTTGTTTCGTTTGAGGGCGACGACGTTGATGCAGCGGGGGCGGGCGGGGTGTCCCTCGACGAGCATGTAGGGGGGGACGTCTTGACGCACGCTGCTCATGCCGGCCACGAAGCTGTAGCTGCCGATGGTGGCGTAGTGGTGCACGGCGACGCCGCCGGAGATCGCGGCGCGGTCGTGGACGTGGACGTGCCCGCCCAGGAGCGTGCCGTTGGTGACGAGGATGTGGTTGCCGAGGCGGCAGTCGTGGGCGACGTGGGAGCAGGCCATGAGGAAGCTGTGATCGCCCACGCGCGTGACGCCGTCTTCCTTCTCCGAGCCACGGTTGATGGTGACGCACTCGCGGATGATGTTGTAGCTGCCGATGACCACCTTGGTGTCGGCGCCGCTGTAGCTGACGTCCTGCGGCTCGCCGCCGATGACCGCGCCGGGATAGACGTGGTTGTGCTCGCCGAGGACGACGTGGCCCATCACCGTGACGTTGTTTTCCAGACGGGTGCCGCGCCCGATGCGGACGTGGGGGCCGATGACGCAGAACGGACCGATCTCGACGTCATCGTCGATCTCGGCCGCAGGATGGATCGACACGTTTTCGGCGACGAAGGTGGCCATGGGTCAACCCTTGGGCTTTCGCGTCAGGCGCATCGCCTCCACGGCCGGACGACCTCGGTTTCACGCAACACGGCGCGAACCATTTCGGCGTTGAGCCGGTGTCCGCTGCGATAGGCGTAGAATCGGCCGACCAGCTCGCATCCGGCCAGTGCCAGGTCTCCGAGCATGTCGAGCAGCTTGTGGCGGACGCACTCATCGGGGAATCGCAACCGGTTTTCGATCGGGCCGTCGTCGCCGAAGACCAACAGGTCGCGATAGCTCACCCGGCTGCCGAGCCCTTGCGCCAGGAGCCAGTCGGCCTCGGCCTTGAGCATGAAGGTGCGGCAGGGGGCAAGCTGCTCGCGGAAGGCGTCGGGGGTGGGCGAGATCTCGAACGTCTGGCGTCCGATCGGGCCGTCGGGCCCGAAATCGAGCTGGTAGCGGAGGACGGTCTCGCGCGACCGGGGCGGCCGGGCCTCGATCCAACTGTCGGCGCTGCCCAGACGGATCACCCGGCGGACGACCCGTCGCGTCTTGATCGCGTCCTGCTCGACCGTGCCCGCGGCGTCCAACGCCCGCACGAAGGGCTGGCTCGAACCGTCGCAGCCGGGCATCTCGTGTCCGTCAGCCCAGACCTCGCAGTTGTCGATCTGGAGCCCGGACAGCGCGGCCATCACGTGCTCGATCATTTCGACGCCCGCGGTGCCTTTGCGGAGCGAGATGCGGCGCGGCTGCTCCACCCGGCACGAGATGTTGGCCGGGATCCGGGGACACCCGTTCAGGTCGCGTCGAACGAACACGACCCCCGTATGGACCTCGGCCGGCCGGAACTCGACGCGGACGTCCCGGCCGTCCCAGTAGCCGAAGCCTGCGACCGAGGTCGGTGCGGCGAGCGTACGTTGATTTCGGATTGCGTGCATCACGAGCAGTGCGTCGTCCGTGACCGTGGCGAGTTGCGGTTTCCTCCCGGCGCTCTCGCGCAAGCTTCCCTGCCTGCGGCGCCGTGGAATGGGGAGTGACACTACCGAAGGGACGGGGCGGGGACACCTGGGCGGGTCCGTTGCGTCGTCGGGTTGGCGTTGGTACTGCCCGGTTGCACGCCGTACTTCCGCTCCAGGCGGCTGACGATCTCCGGCGTGACGTCCAAGCGCTGGTCGAACCAGACGATCTGCTTGTTCACGAAGGCCTGCACCTGGGCCATTCGGTCTTTGTCGGGCGTGTCTCCGTCGACGTAGAGCACCGCGCTGAAGCCGTGTTGCGAAGCGAGGTATCCGACCTCCTGCGCGATCTCCTGGTAGACGGTGAAGTAGAGGCTCGACTCTTTGGTCGAGAATTCCTTCTGCTGCAAACTGAACTGGACCTGGAGATCGGCCGCGCGCTTCGTGGAGATCTCGTCCAACTGCTTGTACTCTTCGCTGCCGGCCGGCATGCCCTGGAGGTCTTGTCTCATCTTGCGGACGGTCTCCCGCTCCTGGTTCAGCCCTTCGCTGGCACGCTTCATTTCAGCTTCCAGGCTCGCCTTCCTTCCTTGGAAGCCGGGATGCTTCTTGAAGACGTAGCCGACGTCGACGAAAGCGACCTGGGGCGCAGCCATTTGGGGGCTGGCCGTCCGACCGGCGGTCCCCTGCTGGGCCAAGGCGGTGAACACGGCCAGCCCGGCGATCAGCAGACAGCCGGCAATCGCAATCAACAGACGGGACTTTCTCACTGTCAGCACTCCTTGC
>CAZDHR010000516.1:0-4498 GCA_964505295.1 uncultured Planctomycetaceae bacterium | reverse complement strand
CGTTTGCCACCAGCGCCGACGGCGGAATGACCTGGTCGAAACCGGAGCTCCACCCCGAGGTGCATTGCCCGGTGTGCCAGTCGAGCATCCTCCGCTACACGCTTCCGCCGAACGAGAAGAACCGCATCCTCTACTCCGGGCCCGGCGGCCCGGGGCGCAGCCACATGACCGTCCGCCTCAGCTACGACGAGGGCCGCTCCTGGCCGGTGGCCAAAGTGATCCACGAAGGCTCGGCCGCCTACTCCGACCTGGTCGCCCTGCCCGACGGCACGATCGGCTGCCTCTACGAGCGCGACAACTACGGCAAGATCACGTTCGCGCGGTTGACGCTGGAGTGGCTTACGGACGGGAAGGACCGGCTTCAGGCGGAGTAACGCTGCGTTGTCAAGCTGGCTTGGTGAGACGCAGGTGAGTAGGGCGCCGCATGACTCTTAGCCGCTCGCTGAGCCTAGTTGACCGCACGCCGCAAGAAGCAGTACACTGAGCGGTTGGCATCGAAGGACAACTCACGCTCTCGCCTGTGCAACGAGCAAGCTGGCTGCCATGAAAGCGGATCTCACCATCGAGAGGCTCCAGGACGAAGCTCGCAAGTTTGCGGCGATCGAATCCAAGCACCACGAGCCGTCAATCTACGGGGTCACCGACGGCAAAGCCGTCGGAACCTATTTCGAGCACAAGTTCCAGGCATACCTTCGCGAGAAATACTCCTACGAAGAAGGCAGTTCCGCAAAGGGGATCGACTTCCCCGCTCTGGAGGTCGACATGAAGTTCACCAGCATCAAGCAGCCGCAGTCCTCCTGTCCTTACAAGTCAGCACGCCAGAAGATCTACGGTCTTGGCTATTCTCTTCTTGTTTTCGTCTACGAGAAGACGGACGACGCAGTAGCACGAACCGGCACACTCAACGTGCTCCACACGGTCTTCGTCGAACAGCGCCGTACGGCCGACTACCAGATGACAACTGGTATTCGCCAAATCCTGGAAAACGATGGCAATGAGGACGACCTGGTAGCGTTCATGGCTGATCGTTTGCTTCCGGTGGACGACATCCAGGCTGAGAAGCTTGCCACCGAGATTCTCGACCACGCGCCTGACATAGGCTATCTGACCATCTCCAACGCTTTGCAGTGGCGGCTCCAATATCGCAGGGTCATCGAAAAGGCCGGCGAAGTGGACGGAGTCTTGCGACTGCGTTGACAAGTGTCCCCATCCATGAAGACCAAGCAGAAGGCTGAGCTCGGCGACTTCCAGACGCCTCTCCCTTTAGCGCGTGCGATAGCACGAATGCTTGCCGGCCAGGGAGTGTCACCGGCCGCGGTTCTTGAACCCACCTGTGGCATGGGGAGCTTCCTGGTTGCGGCCGTGGATCAGTTCCGCGGCGTCACGAGAGCCGTGGGCCTCGACATCAACCAATCGTACGTGGCGGCCGCTCGGTCCGCGCTCGGTACGAAATCTCTCGCTTGCGAAGTGCAACTCATCCATGGCGACTTCTTCCGTACCGACTGGCCATCACTGCTCGACACGCTCCCAGCCCCACTGCTCGTCGTAGGAAATCCCCCGTGGGTGACCAACTCGCAACTGGGGTCGCTGGGCAGCTCCAACCTACCGACCAAGAGCAATTTTCAGGAGCACTCCGGCCTCGACGCTCTCACGGGCAAGAGCAACTTCGACATCTCCGAATGGATGCTCATTCGTTTGCTGGAGTCGCTCAGCGGACGCAGAGCGACCCTGGCCATGCTCTGCAAGACGGCGGTCGCGAGAAAGGTCCTCCTCCACGCCTGGAAGAACCGCCTCCCGATCGAGGTGTCCTCCATACACCGGATCGACGCGGAAGCTTGTTTCGGAGCCGCCGTCGATGCGTGCCTGCTCGTTTGCACGCTCTCACCCTCGGCCCACAACCGCGACTGCTGCGTCTACGAAAAGATCGGCTCGCAATCCAGAACGGGCGTCTTCGGGTACCGTGACGGTCGTCTGATCGCCAACGCCGAAGCGTACGACCGATGGAAACACCTGGTTGGTCGAGAGACCATCCGGTGGCGATCGGGAATCAAGCACGACTGCACGAGAATCATGGAGTTCTCCAAGGAGGGGGCCGCTTATCGCAACGGCCTGGGCGAGCTGGTGCGTCTCGAGGACACGTACCTATACCCAATGCTCAAGGGGTCCAAGCTCGCAAACGGCACGACGGAGAATCCGAGCCGCTGGATGCTCGTCACGCAGCGAACCGTCGGCGAGGACACGAGCCCGATCAAGTCCTGCGCCCCCAAAACATGGGACTATTTGCAGTCGCACGCCGACGACCTGGACCGGCGCGCCAGCTCCATCTACCGCAAGCGACCCCGCTTCTCTGTGTTCGGTGTGGGCCCATACTCGTTTACACCGGCAAAGGCAGCCATCTCCGGTTTCTACAAGAAGCTCGTATTCACGGAAGTCGGCAGCCATTGCAGGAAGCCTATCGTGCTCGATGATACTTCCTACTTCCTCCCCTGCTACGGAAAACAGGAGGCACGCTACATCGCCTCTCTCCTCAACTCCGAGGTCGCACGAGGATTGCTTTCCGCGTTTGTCTTCTGGGACTCCAAGCGGCCCATCACGGTCGACGTTCTGCGCCAGGTCGACCTGCTGGCATTGGCCACGGAGCTTGGCTCGGAAGACACCATGCGTCGCTACCTGTCTGCCCGACCCAAGACCTCCTCGATTCCGGCCACCGACACGCCGACTCAGAAAGAACTCTTTCCCACGCGCTAGCAGGTCTGCCAGAGTGGAGCGTCGACTCCCTGAGGATCTCGAAACCGTGAGGCTCGCGCCCCGCCCCGTACGTCGTTTCACGCGTCAGCCCGTCCAGGAATTGAGCCAGTGAGATCGACCGCCATCACCGTTGCGACCATGGCACTCGCAGGTTGGGCGTGTTGCCCCCTGGCCCCCGCGGCCGAATCGCCGGCAGGGCCCGACGTGCTCACGTGGACCGAGCTGGCGCCGCTTCCGGACCCGCTCGGCTTTGCCGGGTCGTTTGCCGGCACGTCGGAGGGCGCGCTGGTGATCGCCGGGGGGGCCAACTTCCCGCACGGTCGCCCTTGGGACGGGGCCACGAAGGTCTGGCACGATCGGGTCTTCGTGCTCACGGACCCGAACGGCGAGTGGAAGGCCGGCCTCACGTTGCCTCGACCTTTGGGATATGGCGTCTCCGTCACTTGGAAAGATGGGGAGGACAGGACACGCGTGGTCTGTCTCGGCGGCGGCGACGCCGAGCGGCACTACGCCGAGGTGTTTTCGCTCCATTGGACGGGCAGCGATCTGGAGATCACCGAGCTGCCCTCCATGCCGGGCCCGGCCGCGTTCTTCTGCGGGGCGATGATCGACGAGACCATCTACGTGGCCGGCGGACGTGCCGCGCCCGATTCGCCCAAGGCCCTGCACACGTTCTGGGCCCTCGACCTCTCCCAGGCGCCTGAGGCGCGGAAATGGGAAGTGCTCGCGCCCTGGCGGGGCAAGCCGCGGATGCAGGCCGTGGCCGCCGTGCAGGGCGGCTCGTTCTTCCTGGTCGGGGGCGTTGTCCTCGATCCGAGCAAGGAAGGCGACGACAAGCGGGTGTTTCTGGACGACGGCTACCGTTACGATCCGGCGAAAAAGCGTTGGACGCCCATCGCCCCCACGCCCCGTTTTGCCGCGGCCGCCCCCACGCCGGCCATCCCGCTCGGCCAGTCGCACTTCGCCATCGTCGGCGGAGACGACGGCGAAAACGCCTTCCGCGTGGCCGAGCTCAAGGACGATCACCCCGGCTTCCCCGCCGACGTGCTCGCCTACGACCTGGTGACCGACACGTGGGTCACCACCGGCCGGTTCCCCAAGGACGTTGCGGCCGGGCTCTGGCCACCGGTGACCACCAACACGACGTGGTGGAAAGACGCCGATGGGAACGATCGCTACGTCGTCCCCACCGGCGAGGCCCGGCCCGGCGTGCGCACGCCCCGGGTCGTCTGGGCAAAGCCCAAGGAAATCCAGCGCGGCTTTCGCGCCCTCGACTACGCCGTGCTGGGGGTCTACCTGGCGGCGCTGGTGGCCATGGGGGTCTACTTCTCGCGCCGCGAGAAGAGCACAGGCGACTTCTTCCTCGGCGGGCATCGCATCCCCTGGTGGGCGGCGGGCCTGAGCATTTTCGGCACGCAGCTCAGCGCGATCACCTTCATGTCGATCCCGGCCAAGAGCTTTCGGACCGACTGGATCTTCTTCCTGTTCAACATGATGATCCTGGTGATGGCCCCGGTGGTGGTATGGTTCTACCTGCCCTTCTACCGACGGCTGAACGTCACCTCGGCCTACGAGTACCTGGAGAAGCGGTTCAACAAGGCGACGCGGCTGTTGGGGAGCGCGTCGTTCGTGCTGTTCCAACTCGGGCGCATGGGCGTCGTGCTGTTCCTGCCGGCGCTGGCCCTGTCGACGGTCACCGGAATCGACGTCTACGCGTGCATCATCGTGATGGGCGTCCTGGCCACGCTCT
>CAZDHR010000515.1:0-4500 GCA_964505295.1 uncultured Planctomycetaceae bacterium | reverse complement strand
GGGCTGAAAAGGGGACGTAGCTCTTTTGTGCGAAGCACCCTTCGGGCCGTTCCGGCAAAAGAGCTACGTCCCCTTTTCACCGCACCAACCCTCGCTCTCGCAAGTATCCGGTGACCAGCGCGTCGACGCCGACGTCGTTTCGGGCCAACACGTAGAGGATGCCGCGGCGGGTGCAGAACTCGCGGGCCGACCCGATGAACGCGGCGAGTGTCCGCTTGTACCGCTTCATCAAGGGGGCGCTGACGGTGATCTCCGCCTTGTCGCCGTCCTCACAGTCGATCAGCTCCAGGTCCCCCTGAAGCTCCGGCTCCATCTCCTCGGCCGAGAGGACGTGGATCACGTAGACGTCCATCTCCTGGGCCAGCAGATAGCGCAGGGCGGCCTCGTATCCGGTTTTGTCCATCAGGTCGCTGATCAAGAGGACGATCCCCTTGCCCGTGTTGCGCAGACAGAAGCTCTTACACCCGTCGGCCAGCGAGGCCGCTTCCGGGGACTCGATCATCTCCAGATAGTCGAGCATCGGCCACAGGCTGCGTCGGCCGCGCAAGACGGGCGCAGGCCGAGTGGAGGGCTGTCCAAGCGTCTCGATTTTCACCCGGTCGCCCCGCGCCAGCCCGATGAACCCCAACGCGGCGGCCAGTTGTTTGGCGAAGTGGAGCTTGGTTGGATCGCCGAAGTCCATCGACGCGCTGGCGTCGATCAGGGCGTAGAAGTGCAGGTCCTCCTCTTCGAGGAACAGCTTGAGGAACAGGCGGTCGAGCCGGGCGTACGTGTTCCAGTCGATGAACCGCACGTCGTCGCCGGGCACGTAGTTGCGAAAGTCGGCAAACTCGACGCTCTGCCCCTTGCGCCGGCTCCGCCGTTCCCCCTTCATCCGCCCCCGAAACACCTTCCGGCTGACCAGTTCCATCCTTTCCAGCCGGGCAAGCAATGCGGGGGGTAGTAACGAACTCGTTTCGGGCATGGCAGTGTGTATGCTCCAGACATCGAGCGGGGAAGACGTCAACCGCAACGGGCGAAGCCGCAAGCGGCCTCATTCATCATTCCGCATTCATCGTTCATCCTTCCTTCCTATCCTTCCCCCTTCTCCGGCACTTTCTCCAGGATCTCCAGCAGCACCTGGTCCGGCTCGATGTTTTCGGCCTGGGCCTCGAAGTTGACGATGATCCGGTGCCGCAGGGCCGGGAGGTAGACGCGGCGGACGTCCTCGAAGCTGACGTTGTACCGGGCGTCCAGAAGCGCCCGAACCTTCGCCGCCAACGCGAGCGTCTGCGCAGCCCGGGGACTGGCGCCCCAGCGGACGTACTGGTTCGTCGTGGGCAGGGCGAACCGGCCGTCCGGGTGCGTGGCCAGCACGATCCGCACGATGTAGTCCTGCAAGTGCGGGGCCAGGATCACCTCGCGCACCACGCGCTGCCATTGGAGGATCTCCCGGCCGTCCATCACCTTGGCCGGCTGGACCGTCTCCCCCCGCGTGGTCCGGTCGACGATCGCCGACAACTGCTTCCGGTTGGAGTAGCCCACCAGGAGCTTGAAGAAGAAGCGGTCGAGCTGGGCCTCGGGCAAGGGATACGTGCCTTCCTGCTCGATCGGGTTCTGGGTGGCCATCACGAAGAACGGTAGCTCGAGCTGGTAGCGGGTGCCGGCCGCCGTGACGGCAAACTCCTGCATCGTCTCCAGCATGGCCGATTGCGTCTTCGGCGTCGCCCGGTTGATCTCGTCGGCCAGGCAGATCTGGGTGAAGATCGGCCCTTTTTGGAACTCGAAGAACCGCTTGCCGTCCGGGGCTTCCATCACCATGTTCGTGCCCAGGATGTCGGCGGGCATCAGGTCGGGCGTGAACTGGATCCGCGAGAAGTCGAGGTCGAGCACCTGGGCGAGCGTGCGGACCAGGAGTGTCTTTCCCAGCCCGGGCACGCCCTCCAGCAGGCAATGCCCGCCCACGAAAAGACACGTCAACACCCCGTGGATGGTCTCCTCGTGCCCCACGATCACCCGGCTGATCTGCTCCTGAACGGCGGTGTAGCGGTCGACGAACTTGCGGGCCCGTCGCTCCATCTTCTCGGCGAGACTCATCGATGGATCCTGTCGGCTAGAGGTTCAGTTGCCACATTCATCCTTCATCCTTCCCCTTCTTCCTCCACGCCTGCTGCTTGGCTCGCAGCAAGCGTTCCGTGTAGCTCTCCTCCTTCGAGTCCGGGGCGAGCGAAGGTCGGTCCGTTTTCTTGGGGGTCGAGGGCGGAGGGGGCAACCCCTCGGCGCTCGGGAGGTCGGCGGGCGCCTCGGCGGAGGGCTCGAATCGGGCGGTGGCCCGGAGCCGCTCCACCTGGTCGCCCACTTCGGCCTTGCGGCTCCTGAGACGCTCGATGACTTCGATGGGGGCCTCCTCTTCTCGGCGTCCGAAGACCGCCCCCCAGGCCCGCCCGGCAAGCACCGGCACCCAGCCAAACCCGACCTGCACCCGGCGCACAAACACGTCGAAGAAGAAGAGGCAGCAGGCCAGGAGGACGAGGTAGTACCAGACGGGCTGGCTGCTGGTGGCCTTGGCCAGGTCGCGTCGGAACGGGTTGACGACCAGGTACTTCTTCAGATCGGCGAAGTCGTCCGGCCCTTCGATCAACTGGCCGACCTTGCCTCCCTCCGGCTCCAGATTGGCGAGCCGATAGAGGAGGGCCTCGTTGGTGGCCCGGCTGCGGAATTCGTCGGAGTAGGGCACGCTCACGCCGGTGCGGATCGGCGGCATCCCGGCCCCGGGGTTGATCGTCGCGAAGTAGCTTCCCGGATCGCCCGTCGGAAACGTGGCCACGTAGCGGCCCGGGGCGGTCTGCTCGATGGCCACGGCGGACGTCTCCAGATCGGCGCCGGGCTGGACGACGTTGCCGGTCATGTTGAGGAAATTGAGGAACTCGTCGTTTTGGTCCAGGGCGGTGATCACCAGGCGGACCTGGCCGTCCTCGACGTCGGTGGCCACGGTGAACTTGCCCTCCTCGGCGGGCGGGCGCATCGCCCAGACGACCATCTGCCCGAACAGCTTGTCGTAGTTTTCCCAGCCGGTCCAGTCAGTAGCCCAGCGGGCCCCGGCGTCGGTGGTGAAGGCGACCGCCCTGCCCAGCCCGTACGTCCAACCGGCGAGAATCGTCCGGTTCCGCTCGGCCCCCGGCTGGGGCGAGACCAGCGCGACTTCGACCAGCGGGTTGTCCTTGCGCGTGGTCATCACGAAGCCCTTGATCGGGGGCAGGGAATCGATGCCGCTGATCATCTGGTGGTAGTACTTCACGTAGGGACGGACGCTCTGCTTGTTCTCGTAGATCAGCGGCTGGGCCACGCGCCGGGCCTCGCGCTGGAAGATCTTGGGAAGCGCCTTGGGGTTCTGCACGGCATAGTACTTTCCGCCCGTCGCCTTGGCCAGGTTGGCCATCCGCTTGCTCTCGGCGGGGCCGTGGCAGGCGACGGCCACGGTCGATACGGTGATCTTCGACTTGGCCAGGGCCTTGACGACGGCGGCGCTGGGCGGCGTGGGATCGCCGTCGCTGATCACGATCATGTGCTTGATCGCCGCGTCGGGCACCTTGGCGAAGCCTTGAAAGGCGAGCTGGAGCCCGGGGTCGAAGTCGGGCATGTCGCCGGGGACCATGCGGTCGAGCCGGCCCAGCATCAGTTGGCGCTTTCCCCCCACCACGGCGAGCCCGGGCCTCCAAAGCCAGTCGGTGCCGCGACCGCCGTAGTGGATCACGCCGCAGTAGTCGCGGGGTCCCAGGGCTGAGAGCGCCTGCTCGGCGATCTTCTTCTGCCAATGGTTCCCCCGCGCCATTTCCGAGGCGTGCATCACCATGGCCAGCGCCCCGCGGGGGATCACCTTGGCGCTTTTGATCTGGAAGTCGACCGGCATGGCCTTCTCCAGCTCGGTATTGGCCCAGCCCCCGGCACCGAAGCTGTTCGGCCCGCCCAGCATCACCAAGCCGGCGCCCATCTGCTGCGTGTTGCGTACGAGCATGCGGATCTGCTCGTCGCTGAATCGCTCGCGGGGTACGTTGGCCAACAGCACCGCGTCGTACTGCTGGAGCTCGGAAAAATGGGAGAACAACTGCTTGGTGTTCCGGACGCTTACCACCAGCTTCTGCCCATCCGATTCCTCCCCTCCGACGCTCTGCCCCTCGAGCACGCGAATGAGCTGCTCGAACTCGCCCGGCGAGTCCTCGTCCTCGATCAACAGGACCTTGCCCTTGCCGCGGATCTGGACGAAGGTGGTCGCCCGGTTGTTCTGCGGCATGGTGTCGTCTTCGAGCCGGTCGGGGATGAACTCCGCTTCGTACTCGTAGAAGCCGGAGGCATTGAGATCCCACTCGACCCCGTAGACCTGCTTACCCGGCGGAAGCTCGATCCGGTCGTCGATAAGAACCCTCGGGGGGCGGCCCTCGGCGCGTTGCTTGACGACGAGGCGCCCGGCCACCTCGCCGGAATCGCCGCCGTGGGGTCGCTTGGTGTTGGTGACGACGACCC
>CAZDHR010000514.1:0-4532 GCA_964505295.1 uncultured Planctomycetaceae bacterium | reverse complement strand
GCTGGAGCTTGGGAACCAGGGCGCGGGAACAGACGGGTTGGGCGAATGCTTACGAACGTGGCAATGCAACTCATTTCCGGGTAACGGGTTGGCATTGCACCCCGGCATCCGGCTCACGCACTGAGATCGGCACAACGGGACATGGAAACGCTTGCCTACATCGCACCTTGGGTCTTCAGCAGCGTCTGCGTGGGCGTCGCGGTAGGCTATTTCGTCGGCCGCAGCCGCCCCAGCGACGTGCACGACAGCAAGCTCGTCGAGTTGGAGCGGCAGACCACGCTGAAAGTGCTGGTCGAGTTGCTCCAGGCCGCCGAGACGATCTCCAGCGACGTGGAGTCTCACAACTCCGAGATCCAGGAGACGGCCGACCACATGGGCAGCATCCAGGTGGCCGGCGAGATGGAGAGCGTCCGGCAAGCCCTGCTCGGGCAGATTGCGGGCCTCACGGCTTCGAACCAGCGGCTCCAGCAGGATCTCACCTACTCCCGCTATCGCATGGAAGAGCAGGCCCAGCAGATCGACCACGCGCGGCGCGAAGCACGAACGGATCCGCTCACTCGTGTATCCAACCGGAAAGCCTTCGACGAGAAGCTCACCGTGGTGCATGGCGACTGGGAGCGACGAGGTCAGCCCTACGTGCTGGTCCTGATCGACACGGACCGGTTCAAGCGGATCAACGATTGCCACGGTCACCAGGCCGGCGACCACGTGCTTGAGAAGCTGGGAGGATGGCTTCGCGAATGGGTCCGGGAAGGGGATTTCGTGGCCAGATTCGGCGGCGACGAGTTTGCCGCCCTCCTGCCGCACACCGAGCTGGACGTGGGCGTGGAACTGGCCGAGACGATCCGCGCTCGCACGGCCGATGAGACCTCGCAGATCGCCCTGCGGGACGAAGACGTCTCCATCTCGGTCAGTCTTGGCGTGGCCGCTCCCCGGGAAGGCGATACGCTGGAAACCGTCTTCGCCCGCGCCGACGAAGCCCTCTACAAATCGAAGCGTCTGGGCCGCAACCAAGTGAATTGCCAGGGGCCGCCGCAGGAAGACCCGTCGGCCGAGACGGGTGGCACGGCGGCCGAATGGTCCTCCGGGTGTCCCGTTCCCACGGAAGCGTAGGCCGGCAGGAACAGACCGCCCCCGGAACCCCGCGGCCGCCGGCTCGCACTGCGCGGTTCGGGCCAAAGCCCGGGCTGGAGAGCCACGCCCCAGGTTCTTACGCCCTGGCCACTGACTCCCGCCCCTCCGGCACGGTCGACTCCCAACTCCGCACTCTCACTTCCGCCGCGCGTCGAGCCGGCTGGCGGCGGACTTGACTACCTGGGCCCTGCGGCACACCCAGGAGTCGGGCGTGTGGTCGGGCAGCCTCCGCTTCCAGGTGAGCTCGAACAGTAGGATCGCCCCGCGGGGCTCGCGGTAGTACCACCCGTGATTGAGATAGCTGGCCGACCAGACGTCGTAGATGGCCGCGCTCCCGCCCGAGTCGAGCAGGCCGGCGGCGACGATTCCCTCGGACTGAAGCGAGTTGACCAAGTCGGGCAGCGTCGATTCCTTCTGTCGAATGAGGACGTTGCCGGCCGTGTCGATCCCCAGCACGCTGTGGTAGAACGTCTCGAACGGGCGACCGATCCGCTGGTGGGCTGCGACGATCTTCTCCACCCGGTCGTCCCACTCGTCGAACCAGCCTTCGTAGGCGTGGCGGATCGGAGTCTCGTTGTGGCGCCCCACGATTTGCCGGAGATCGTAGTCGGCTCGGGCGATCTCGACAGTCGGCAGCGCCCGGCTGTTGGCGACCAGCGGCACCACCGCGGCCGCCCAGACGAGGCCCTCATCGAGCAAGTCGGCTCCAGAGGCGTCCAGTGCCCGGTCCAGCTCGCCATCGAATCGCACGTGGCGGAACGCGAGCCGTCGCGGGCGCTGCGTCTGGTTGTCGTCGAAACAGCAGAGGCAGAAGTAGGTCCGGCGGTGGATCGGCTCTTCGTCGAGAAAGAAGAGGCGCGCGCCCGGCCAGCCGTCGCGATGAAAGCACGGCCGAAGCAGGTTGGCCACCAGGTCGCTGATCGGCACGACGAGCATCGCCGGCTCTTGGGGCTCCCTGGCCGGGGGTGCCTGGACCGGCGACCCTCGGGCGGGGTCGTGAGGGGCTCCCAGCTCGATCCGCTTCTCGCGATCCATTTGCTCGACGTGCTCCGGAATCGTCAGCTTGGGCGGCTCCTCGGGCGACCGCAGCGGCTCATTCGGGCCGACAGGCTCGTCGGGCGCGTGGGCATGGCGCCGCATGTAGAGCCCCGTGCGGTTCCGCTTCTCGGGAAACGCCAGGTGCAGGTGCACGGCGGCCAGCTCGTCGGCGTCGAGGCAAAGCTCCGCCGCGCGAGCGTTCTTGGAAGCGCCGGCCAGTTCAATGCTGAGTCTCAAACGCCTGGCTCCTTTCGGCGATGATGCGGACGTAGCGCGTGGTGCCGGGCGGGCTTTCCGTCTCGACGACGATCCGCTCCCGGGCAAGGAACTGTCTGACTTCCTTCGCGTCCAGGGCGTGGTGGGCCAGCACGACGTCGTCGGCCGCCCCGCCGTCAAACCGAATCCCGCCGTCGGCGAGCGTCGCGCATTGGTTGGTCGGAAGACGGAGCAGCTTGCTGCGGAGCTCCTCCAGCCCCTTCTGTTTCTGGCGGAGGAGGAACTCGCCGGCCGCGAATGCGGCGGCCCCCGCCGTGCCGTAGCCGGGGTCGCGCTCGTTCGGATGCCTCGGGCCGCGATGCCCCGCGGCCTCAAGGCAATCGGAGGGCCGCGCGCCGGCCATCCACGGGGGTCGCGCGACGACCTCCATCAGCGAGCCGCTTGCGCGCAATCGGAACCCGTAGAGGGCGGCGCGGCCGAGCGCCGCTTCACGCGCCACCTCGCCGGTCCCGCCACGAAGCACGCCGCCGGCGACGACGAAGGTATCCACGCCGTACTGCGTGGCCATCAGCACCAGGAAATCACCCAAATACTCGCCCAGCGCCCGGACGCTCGGCTCGGCGACCTCCCGGCGAAACGAGGCCATGCGATTCTGCACCTCGATTATTTGCGGATCGGCCGACGCGTCGGCGGCCGGGTGGGACGATTCCTCGTCGATCGTGTCGAAATAGCGGCGGACCTGCTCGGTCGGCAGGCGGAGCCGTTCGGCCAGCCGGATGAGGCCGCGCTCCTCGACCAACTGCTCAAGCCGGGCAATCGCCGCGGTGCCGATGAGGTTGAGAAACCGTTCCACTTGCTGCCGGAGCTCGATTTCCGCGTTTTCCTTGCGTTCCAGGACCCGGCGGAGGACCTCCACGCCGATCGAGCTCTCGCCGGCGAGGTCTCGCAGGCCGCACTGGTCGCGAAGCGGGCGGGGGTCGGAGAGCAGGAAAAGGCCGATCTCGCGGCTCCCCAACCCGTCCACGCGGAAGCAGAGCTTCTCCTCCTCGACGCGCTTCGCTGCCACCGCCGGCAGAAGCCGCTTCGACAGGTAGGCGTTGGCCACGCCGTTCGGGTATTCAATTCCACCCGGTCGCTTCCTGGCTGGCGTGGCGCCCAGATCGAGCATCGCCTTGCCCCCTTCGCACGGCCCCGGAAGGAGCCGCCCGTCGTCGAAGACGGTGGTGGCCGTCCCGGTGCCGATCTTGACGACGGCCAGCCGACGCCCGGGCAGTTTGCCGTCGATCACCAGGGTGCCGTAGCCCGCCGCGTCGCCGTCGTTGAGCATGGCGACGAACGGCTCCCTGCCCTTGCAAAGGTCGCCGGACCGGTGGAGTGTGCGCCGGATCGCCCCGGCGATGTCCAAGTCGAGGATCGCTTCGATCCGGTTGTCGGCGACGTTGCGCGCCAGCGGCGGGAAGTTGGCCAGGATCCTGCTCGTGCCGGCGACGTGGTTGTCGCGCACGGGCCCGGGCCACGTCACCCCGACGCAAAGCACGGCCGCCCCGTGGCGCGACAGTCGCCGCTGGAGCGCGTCGTCGGACCGGCTGATCTGCTCGACGCTGGACACGAGCTCGGCGGCGAAGCGGGCCGCCGGGTCGTCCGGCCCGAGGTCGGCTCCTCGGGAAAGACGCGGCGTGCCGATCTGATAGGCACCGCCGACGGGCCCCAATCGCCCGGCCTGCACGGAATAGAACTGGATCTTCGTGAGCGTGGCGCCCACGTCGAGCCCCAAGAGGAGCTGGGTCTCCGCAGCGTCTTCTTCGGCAGGCTGACATGGCTCGGGCGCGGCCGCGTGGGAGCTTCGCTTTGCCCCCGCCCCGATCCATCGGTCCAGCTCCGCGGCTACCTCTTCGGGAGAGGGCTTCCGCAGGGTGGTGGGCCGGGCGGCGTCGAGAATCGCGACCGACCTTCGCTCCGTGTTGTAGTCCCTCAAGTACTTGTCGACGAGGATCTCGTAACAGTTCCGGTCGTAGGCGTCTCGGATCGTCTTCTTCCACTTGGGCGCCGTCATCCGCCCGCTCGCGTGGGCCTTGCCTTCCCCCGGGTCCTCCAGCCCGTCGAAGGAAACGTCGCAGCAGCGAAAACCATCGGTCATCGCCCGG
>CAZDHR010000513.1:0-4533 GCA_964505295.1 uncultured Planctomycetaceae bacterium | reverse complement strand
GAACTCGATGTGCCCCGTCAATGACGGCCGGTTTTAGCAGCCCACACGGCGTGTGCCTGCTGCTCCGCTCCCGGGCGTGTCCCTATCGACTTGACACGGCCGGGCCGCACCCGACAATACGGTTGGAGCGGGCAGCTTGTCGGGGTGGCCGCGCCTGGCGCGCGGTTGCCAGGGACGGCTTGTCCGCCCTTGCTCCGGGGGGTATCCTGGCATCACGAGTCCTTCGGCAAAGCGCCGTCGACGCGTACGACGCGAGGACGTCGGTCACACTCGACCTGACAAGGGTGGAGCCCTTTTGTCGGAGACTCCGCGAGACAGCAGTAGATGGGGCCGTATCGTCGTGCCGAGCCCAGAGCAAGAAGACGATCTTTCTGACAGCAAAGGCCCACGCTCCCGCGACTACCGGCCGGAAGCCTTCGAAATCGACCAGATGAGTTGGCCGGACGAAGCGGAGAAGGGCCGGCTTCCCGAAGGGATGCCGGCGGAATTCGAGGCCGCCCGGACTCATGATGAGCAGCTCGAGGTCGTCCGCAAGTACTGCCGCTTGAAGCAGGTTGCCTCGGAGAGGGACATCAGGCCCGACACGTTCTACTTCCTGCGCGGTGGGAAGCGAACGTATCTGACTCGCACCACCGAGACGATACCCGAAGACATGGTTTCCATGGTATCGGCCCTCTCCGGAAAGCGCGTCAAGCCGCTTTCGAAAGACGCGCTCTTGGAGCTGGGTAGAAGGCGGAAGCTGGTTCGGCTCGTGCCCAAGGGGCAGGCGGCGTCGGGCGCCGGGGCAAGCGCGGCTGCGCACGGCCCGAGCGAAGCGGAACGCGACGCGCCGGGCGCGGCCCGCGCGCCGAAGAGCTACGTCGACAGCGTGCTGGATCTGGGAGCATTCACCTTCCTGGCAACGGCCGTCCAGCAGTCGGGACTCACCCCGGGCATGTCGGAGCGAATCTCTCACGTGGGAACCCGCGAGTTCCGGCGGGCCGACTACGACAAAGCCTATCTCCTGATCGAGGGGTATTTACAGCAGTTCGTCGCGAAAACGGCGGAGCGAAAGCAGAGACTCCGACGGGAAGATCTGAGAATCAGAGCCGGGCACGTCAAGATGTCGCCCAAAGAGTTGCAGGCGAAGAGAAGGCGCGACACGGAGCAGACGCAGAAGATCGAAAGGGCGCGCCGAAGGTTCGCCAGGGTCATGGACGGGCTGCGCATCCTGATCAGCCCGAGGTAGTTCGGCGAGGATGCACGGGCTTGGGAACGACAGAAGCGAGCGAGAGGCAGCAAGCGGCCGAAACGGCCAACCATCCAGAACGGGAGCCAATCATGCAAAACGACATCAAGCGAAGGGATTTCCTCAAAGTGGCGGCGGCCGGAAGCGGGCTCTGCGCGGCAGGCTCGGGCCTTGTGGCGATGGGGGCAGACCCCGGGGCGCGCAAGATCATCAGCCCGGGCTGCCGAAAATCGAAGGTCAAGGTCGCCCGCCTCTTCATCGGAACCGATCGAGGGCTCTGGCCCAAGCCGGGCTTGAATCTCGAAGAGGAGGTCCGGTTCTACAAGGCGCAGTTCGAGAAGATGAAGGACGAAGTGGCCGACGTCGATTTCGTCGTCGACGAGCTGGTCACCTCGCCCGAGCAGGCCGCCGCCCTGAAGGAAAGGCTGGCCCAGGTCGACGGCGTCTTGGTGATCCACCTGAACATCGGCATCTCGGCGATCCTCAACGAGATCCTCAGTGCAGGGAAGCCCACGGTCTTTTTCGCCGTGCCCTATTCCGGCCACGAATGGTGCGGCTTCGGTTCCCTCATGAAGCAGGAAGCCGGCGCCAAGATGGAGGCCATGCTCACGACCGACTACGGGCAACTGGCCGTGGCGATTCGGCCGTTTCGGGCGATCCACCACCTGCGCGAGGCCAAGATCCTCAACGTCACCACGCACATGCCCGTCGAGTACTGCGAGGCGATCCAGGAGAAGTTCGGCACCGAGATCAAGCAGCTCGAGCTGGAGCGCGTGATCGCCGCCTACGAAGCGGTGGACGACGCGGCGGCCAAGGCCGAGGCCGACCGCTGGATCCAGGGGGCCAAGCAGGTCGTCGAGCCTTCCGAGGAGGACGTCGTCAAGTCGTGCAGGCTGGCCCTGGCCTTCGAAAAGCTGATGGACGAAGAAGAGGCCACCGTGATGACCGCCGCCTGCTACGGCAGCATGCACAAGCCGCTCTGCCAGACGTACGCCTACCCGTGCGTCGGCTTCGTCCGGCTCAACAACATGGGCCTGGGCGGCATCTGCGAGTCGGACTTGCAGAGCGCCATGACGCACATCCTGTTCCAAGGGCTGGTGGGGAAGCCGGGCTTCGTGAGCGATCCCACGATGGACGAGTCCACGAACAGCATCATCCTGGCCCACTGCCTGGGCACGCCGAAGATGGACGGCCCCGACGGCCCCGACGCCCCCTACAAGCTCCGCACGGTGATGGAGCGGCAGGAGGGCGTGGTGCCCCAGGTGTTCATGCGCACGGGCGAGCGAGTCACCCAGGCGAAGCTGGTTGGAACGGATCACCTGATCTACTTCACCGGCGAGATCACCGACGCCCCGGACGTCGATCGCGGCTGCCGCACCAAGATCACCGTCAAGCTCGACGGCGACGCCGAGAAGCTCTGGAAAAACTGGACCGCCGGCCTGCACCGAGTCACCTGCTACGGCGACGTGACCAAGGAGCTGGAGCTATTCTGCCGCTTCACGGAGACGGAGCTGGTGAACGAGGCGGTGTGAAAGTCGTAAGGTGCGTGAAACGCACCGAATGGCGTTTTCGCTTCCATCATGGTGCGTTTCACGCACCCTACGAAGTGGCCGATCAGCCGGTGAAGTAGAGGTACGCCGCCAGGATCACCAGCAGGACGATGCACGAGGCGATCACGTCGCGGCGGTTCCAGCTCTTGCGAGACTCCATCCGATGCTCCTCGGTCACGGTGGCGTAGGTCAGCCCGGCGATCTTCTCCGGGGCGGGCGGCTCGGTCCGATAGCTGACGACGATCATCACGACGACCGACACGACGAACACCAGGAGGCTGTAGTACTGGAAGTAGATGTGGTTGATGATCCAGAGGATCGAGCCTTCGGCGTACCCCTCGAAGCCGCCGATCTTGAGAGCGACGGGCGTATCCACGGCCAGGCGGATCACCCCGAGGATGAACCCAACCACCAGCGCGGCCAGGCAGCCCTTGGCGTTCAGCCGCTTGTTGAACACGCCGAAGAAGAAAACGACGAAGATCGGCGGGGCGAGGTAGCCCTGTACGGTCTGCAAGTAGTCGTAGAGCCCGCGCTGCCCTTGGATCACGGGAATCCACAACAGGCCGATCAGTACCATCGCGCTGGTCGCCACGCGTCCGATCCACACCAACTGATGCTGCGTTGCCCCGGGCCGGAGCTTCTGGTAGAAGTCGATCGTGAACAGCGTCGAGCTGGCGTTGAACACGCCGGCCAGCGAGCTCATCAGCGCCGACAGCAGCCCGGCCACCACGATCCCCCGCACGCCCACCGGCAGCACGTGGGCGACCATCAGCGGGAAGGCCGCCTGGCACTTCTCGTTGTCCAGCGCGCCGCCCGTGTAAAGCTCCTGGTAGAGCGCGGGCGCCTTGCCGCTCTGGGCCAGGGCAAAGCAGATCATGCCCGGGATGATGAAGATGAACACAGGAAGGATCTTCAGGTACGAGGCGAAGATCGTACCCCGCCGGGCCTCGCGCTCGTTGGGCGCGCCCAGCGCACGCTGCACGATGTACTGGTCCGTGCACCAGTACCACATGCCGATGATCGGGGCGCAGAAGAGCATGCCCAGCCACGGGTAGTTGCCGTTGAAGTACCAGGCGATGCGGGTCGGCTCCATCACCGGGGCCCAGGTGCCCTGCATTCCGTCGGGGACGAGCGGCTTCCAGAGGTTAAACATCTCGGAGCCGCAGACCTCGTAGAGCCGGCTCCAGCCGCCCAGCTCGATGAGCCCGAAGATCATCACCAGGACCGAGCCCACGACCAGCACGATGGTTTGGAACGCCTCGGTGTAGGCCACGGCCCTCAAGCCGCCAAGCACCGTGTAAATGCCCGTCAGCACGATCACCAGGATCGAGCCGGCCCAGAAGCTGTTCAGGGCGACGAACCCCAGGTCGAGCCGCAGCTCGGGCAGGAGCGTGCCGAACACCACGCCGCCGGCGAAGATCCCCACGGCGATTTTCGTCAGCACGTAGGCCACCAGCGAGATGACCGAGAGGACCCACCGGGCGGTCGCCGAGAACCGTTTTTCGAGGAACTCGGGCATGGTGTAGACCATCGACCGTGAATAGAAAGGCACCATCACCCAGCCGAGCACCAGGATGCACCAGGCGTGCAGCTCGTAGTGGGCCATGGCCACGCCGTCGGTGCAGCCGGAACCGGCCAGGCCCACCAGGTGCTCCGAGCCGATGTTCGAGGAGAAGATCGACGCCCCGACGATGAACCAACCCAGGTTGCGCCCGGCCAGGAAGTAGTCGTCGGCCGTGTCCTTGCCCTTGCCGA
>CAZDHR010000512.1:0-4541 GCA_964505295.1 uncultured Planctomycetaceae bacterium | reverse complement strand
CAGTTGCGGCAAGATGGTCGCGGCGGTGGAGGTCGCCGAGGGGCTCAAGCGGGCCGGCGTCGACGCCAAGTTCGTGGCCACCGGGCAGACCGGCATCCTCGTCGAAGGCGACGGCTGCCCGGTCGACCGGGTGATCTGCGACTTCCTCAACGGCGCGGCCGAGCGGCTCGTCCTGGCCAACCAGCACCACGACGTGATCGTAATCGAAGGGCAGGGCAGCCTGTTCAATCCCCGCTACTCCTGCGTCACCCTAGGCCTTTTGCACGGCGCCATGCCCGACGGGCTGATCGTCTGCTACGAGGTGGGCCGCACGATGATCGAAGGAATGGAGCCCTATCCGCTTCCCTCCCTCGAGCGGCTGATCGAGTACTACGAGGCCTCGGCTAACGTGATGCACCCATGCCGGGTGATCGGCTTCTCGATGAACAGCCGCAGGGTCTCCGAAGCCGAAGCCGAAGCCGAGCGCGACCGCGTCCGTCGCCAGTTCGGCCTCCCCGTCTGCGACGTCATCCGCGACGGGGCCGGCAAACTTGTCGAAGCCGTGTTGGAGTTGAAGCGAGAGTTGAACAAGTAGGCGCCCCCTGCGATGAAACTCACCCTCCGCCAGTTCGACCTCCCCCTGCGTCACGTCTTCACCATCGCCCGCGGCTCCAGCAGCGTGAGCCCGACGTTGATCGTGGAGTTGGAGCAGGACGGCGTGCGCGGGTACGGCGAGGCGGGCGACAACCCGTATTACGGGATCACGCTGGACAACATGTCGGCCGCGCTCGAGTCGGTCCGCCCGCAGCTCGAATCGTACTCGCTCGGCGACCCGGCCGAGCTGTGGCACCAGCTCGCGCCGCAGTTGGCCCACAACCCGTTCGCCCAATGCGCGTTGGACCAGGCGGCCCACGACCTCTGGGGCAAGCTCCGCGCCCAGCCGGTGTGGAGACTCTGGGGCCTGACCCTGGAAAACGTCCCGGTTACCGACTACACCATCGGGATCGACACGATCGACGTGATGGTTGCCAAGATGCAGGAGTTTCCCGGCTGGCCCATCTACAAGATCAAGCTGGGCACGCCGAACGACCTCCAGATCGTGCGCACGCTGCGCGGGCATACCGACGCCGTCTTCCGCGTCGACGCCAATTGCGGCTGGACCGCCGACGAGGCGATCCGCAATTCGGCGGCCCTCAAGGAGCTGGGGGTCGAGTTCATCGAGCAGCCGCTCCCGGCGGACGACTGGGAGGGTATGAAGAAGGTCTACGCCGAGTCGGCCCTGCCGATCGTGGCCGACGAAAGCTGCCAGCAGGAGCCCGACGTGGACCGGTGCAACGGCCACTTCCACGGCGTGAACGTCAAGCTGGTCAAGTGCGGCGGGCTCACGCCGGCGCGGCGGATGATCGCCCGGGCCAAGGAGTTGGGCCTGAAGACGATGGTCGGGTGCATGACCGAGACGAGCGTGGGCATCTCGGCGATTGCCCAGCTTCTGCCCATGCTCGATTACGTCGACATGGACGGCGCCCTGCTCTTGGCCAAGGACGTGGCCACCGGCGTCACCATCGACCGCGGTCGGGTCCAGTTCCCCGACGAGAACGGCTGCGGCGTGCGCCTGCTCGAAGACGGCCCGTCGGTGCAATGAGCTTCTCGCCGTCGTCGATGGTCGACGGCAGTCCCAGCGTGCGATGACGGAGGCGGCCGGCAGCCGCGATCACGTCGCCGCGGGAAGGGCCTGCTTGACGAGCTCCACGATCTGGTCGAATGCCTCCGGGTCGTTGACTGCCAATTCGGCCAGCATCTTCCGATCCAGTTCGATCTTGGCCTCGCGCAGCCCGTGGATGAACTCGCTGTAACGAAGCCCCCGCTGGCGAACCGCCGCGTTGATCCGGATGATCCACAGCTTACGGAACTCCCGCTTGCGAACGCGGCGATCGCGGAAGGCATAGGCTCCCGCGCGAACCACCGATTCCTTCGCGGTCCGCAGGAGTTTGCCGCGGCCGCCGCGATACCCCTTGGCGCGGCGGAAGAGGCGGTTCTTGGCCCGGTTTCGGGCGGCACCCTTGACGGTTCTCATCGTGCGTCCTTCAACTTCTCGGCGGGATCAAGGCCCTCCCCTCTTGAGCGGGGAGCGTTGTCATGCCCGTCCCGTGTCATCTGCTGAGCCTATCCGGCGGACCACCATCGTGCGGAGGCGGCAACCCAACCTAGCGATCGGGCAGCCGCGATGGAGAGCGTGGGCAGACGGGGGGGTCAATAGCTGTTTCCGCAAAGGGCGTCGCGGATCTTCCTGGCCTCGGTCTCGTGGACCGTCGCCGTGCCACGCAACTTCCGCTTCCGCTTCTGTGTCAACCGAAAGGCCAAATGGCTGGTGCCACTCTGGCGATGCTTGACCTTCCCTTTGGCCGTCACGCGGAAACGTTTCTTGGTTCCCTTGTGAGTCTTCTGCTTCGGCATGATCTAGGCCGCATTCTCTAGCTGCTGGGGAAAAAGGGCAAACCTTTGATTATAGGCCCTGCTGCGCCCTGGGGAAGGGGGATCGGCCAAAAACCGAGCCCGAGTGCACCCAAATCGAGCGAGCCCGCGGAATGCCCGCGCGGGCCCCGCTCGCCCTTTCCCACTCGGGTCGGGCTCGGAACGCCTCCATGGGCCCCACGGGCTGGGGCGGCCGGGATGAATCGGCCCACTGCGGGGATCGGCGCGCCCTGGGAGAGCTCCTGCGACGGCCGAACGACAGGCATGAGACGGCGGCCAACGCCGCCGCCGGGGTGGACCCCACTGTCGGGGCAGTTGGGTGCACCTCCACAGGGTCCATCGGGGGACAAATGGCCCCCCCGTGACACCAAAAGGCGCACACAGCCCCCCGATTTGCCACCGCAAGTGGCTATTTGGGCGCCAGCGTGCACACGATTCGGCGACCTTGTTGGGTCGGCGTGGACTCGACCCGGGCGATGTCTTCCAGTTGCGAGATCATCTCGTCGATCACGCGACGCCCCTCCTCGACGTGGGCCAGCTCACGACCTCGGAACATCACCGAAATGAGCACCTTGTTCTTGTGCTCCAAGAACTGCCGCGACCGGTTGACCTTCACGTGGATGTCGTGTTCCCCCGTCTTCGGACGAACCCGGATCTCCTTGATCCTCACTTGGTGAGCTTGGCCCCGGTGCTGCCGCTTCTTCTGCTGGTACTTAAACTTCCCGTAGTCCATGATCCGGCAGACCGGTGGCTGTCCGTTGGGAGCCACTTCGACCAAATCCAACTCAGCCTGGCGCGAGGCCGCCAAGGCCTCTTCGATGGGCAGGATCCCCAACTGGGCACCGTCCGCCGCAATCACGCGGACGGGCGAGGTCCGGATCTGTTCGTTTACCCGCTGTGCTTTGGATTCGATAGTCGCCGTCCTCCTAAGAACCGTGATGCAATTCCCCCTAAACATAGCTCACATTCCGGCACGCCGTCGGGACCACTTCCCGAGCGCCGGCAATTGCACACTGGTGAGTATTCCCAACCCGGCCCCGCCAGTCAACCAGGTTCCCCGCAAAAAGACCCTCCGAACGGCTGGCTCCGCCACTCCTGCCCCCCCCTTAGGACTATCCGGTCCAACCGCCACGACTCGCCGAGCGCCCTGGTCGGAAATCCGAGGTAAAAACCCTCCAAGCCTCGATGCTCACGGTTGGGCGGCCCCGCCCGTTCCGTTCCGCAATCGGAACGCTCCAGTAGCGAGTCACCTCCAACCCCTCGGGACCCCACCAGAAGCAACCGAAAGGGCGGATATCCCGAAAGTGGGGAATCGGCCCGGCCCAACCGGCCGTCAATCTCCCCCACCAGCGCTGATTCCACCACCTCTCGGCGCTGAGGAATCGTTAAATCCGATCGTTTGCCTATTGTCATCGCTCCTCTCGCCATGGGTTCAGCCCAACTTGAACCCTACGTCGAAAGAAGCCTCACACAGCGGGATTCCCATTAACCCCGAGTTATACACGAGGCCCCCATTTTCCCAAGGTTTCGCAGCCTTCGTTTTTTGCGAAAGTCTCGACATATCCGTTCCCGCCAAGACCAGCGAAACAAGGGACTGGTCACAAACGTTCTCCCACGGGCGAACACGTTCGCCGTACAGCAGCCCCGTCTCGCCCGCGCCAACATCCGACAAACGGCCCGCACCGCATCACCCGACCGGCAGCCCCAGCCGCACACACTCCACCCCCTTGACTCCCTCGCCCTTTCGTGCCAGATTAAGATGGTCCGCTTGGTCCGCCCCGCCCCGCCAGCAGTCTCCGGTCGCCAAAACCCATGACTCCACCCCCTCGGGCGATTAGCTCAGTTTGGTTAGAGCACTAGCTCGACAAGCTAGGGGTCGGCAGTTCGAGTCTGCCATCGCCCACTTCACAAAGCCTTGCCGCATAAGGATTTGCGGCAGGGCTTTTGTAAGCATTCGCCCAACCCGTTTTTTTGGGTGGGCGTATGGTGTGCTTGGGCGCACGTTGGGGGGCGTTGGCGTTGGGGAAAGCGTCGTTGGGGAGAGGTTTACCGGCGCGCTAAGAACTGTCGTTGATCGGGACGGTTGCTGC
>CAZDHR010000511.1:0-4549 GCA_964505295.1 uncultured Planctomycetaceae bacterium | reverse complement strand
GCGGCACAAGCGGTTCGACCGCAACCTCTCTGAGCAGGAAGAAAACGTGCCGCATCTGTACAGCTCGGTCGGCTTTGTGGACGATTCGTGGTGGCACCGCACCTATTGGCTGGTGGGAAGCAGCATGCGTTCGGGCTACGGCGGGTGGCCCGTGGTGGGCCGGCAAGTTCCGGCGGGGCGCATTCTGGCGCTCGACGAGTCGTCGGTCTACGGGTTCGGGCGCGACCACTACGTCAATCATGGGAGCCACGTCGGCGTGGACGGGACAACCATTTTCCACTTCCGGCCCGACCGCTTTCCGGGAAGCCGCTTGATCTCCTATCGCCTGTTCGCCATGGATCGGAACGCCCCCACCGCGAAGCCCGTGCAAGCCAAGCCGGCAGCGAAGCCCGCGCAGGCCAAGCGGGCAGCCAAGCCCACGGCCAAGCAGCGCCGCCGGCAGCCCGCCGCGCCGCCGAAGACGTATCGGTGGACCAAGGAGCCGCCGCTTCTGGTCCGGGCGATGGTGTTGGCCGGGGAGACGTTGTTCGTGGCCGGCCCGCCCGACGGCGGCGAGCTGGCCGATCTCCCCGCCGCCTTGGAGGGCAAGCGGGGCGGCCTGCTACAGGCCGTCTCCACCGCCGACGGCGGGAAGCTCGCCGAGTACCCGCTCGACGCCCCGCCGGTGTTCGACGGGCTGGCCGCGGCACGCGGACGGCTCTACCTTGTCGCGCAGGACGGCAAGGTGGTGTGTTTGGGTGGGCCGTAGGCCGGAACGTCCCGTGCCGTCATCGCAGTATCAGCCGCGTCACGTGGGATGAAAGGAGAAGCAGCCAATGATCCGACTTCAGATTCCGTTGATCGTGCTCTTGGGGGCGTGTTCGGTGGGCGCGGCGGCCGAGCCCCGCAAAACGTTCTCCGAGATGACTCCCGAGGAATACGGGCGTTCGCACGACCATCGTCGCCACGCCCCGGGCGCGCCGGAGGCGCCCGAACGTGGCTTCTACCGGCGGCGGCTCACCTCGGAGTTGGACCGCGTATTCAACTACTTCCCTGCTCGGGCGCAGATGGACCGGGCGTGGACGGTGATGCTCCTCAAGCAGGGGCTTATCTCGAAGGAGACGGCCGTCAAGTTGCTGAAGGCCCTGGAGGGCGCCGAGACCGAAAAGGGCTTTGGCGGAGAATACTGGCTGAAGAGGAAGCTGGACGGCGACGAGGACACGGCCAGCGCCGTCAATCTCGGCCGCACGTTGCAGGAGCCCATGTCGCGCCTCATGCTCCGCGCCAAGCTTATCGACGTGCTCGAGCTGACGCTCGAGAGCCTCGGCGTCACGCTCGACGTGGCCGAGGCCAACGTCGAGACGATCATGGCGGGGCAGACGCACCTCTCGCACGCCCAGCCGACGACCTACGCCGCCTACCTGCTCTCGGTCCACGACGGCCTGGCCCGGGGGCTGGAGCAGCTCGAATTGGCGTACAAGCACACCAACGAGAACTCGGCCGGCTGCGGCGCGCTGGCGGGAACCGGCTGGCCGGTCGACCGCCGAATGATCACGGAGCTTCTCGGTTTCGACTCCCTGGTCGAGCCGGCCTACGACTGTGAAGGCGGCCAGGACCACGCGCTGACGATCCTCTTTGCGCTCACGAACGTCACCACGCTCTTGAGCCGCACCGCCATGGATCACAACATCTGGTCCATGGAAGAGATCCGGATGATCCGAGTGCCGCCGGAGTGGTGCGGCGTCAGCTCGATGATGCCGCAGAAGGCGATCCCCGGCAGCCAGCTCGAGCGGATCCGCATCGAGGCCTGCAACGTCATCGGCGAGACCGTCACCGGCGTGGTCTCGTGCAAGGGCGAGCCGCACGGCGACATGCTCCCGATCTACGAGGGCTACCGTGGGGCCCTCCGCGCCATGTGCCACGCCGAGAAGGCGCTGGGTAACTACGCCTCAATTCTCCCCGCCATGGAGCCCGACAAGAAGCGCATGCTGCACCTGGCCCGAGAGGGCTTCTCGGCCACGCCCGACCTGGCGGTCAAGCTGATCCGCGACAAGGGCTACGGCGGCCGCCGGGCGCACCGGATCTGCGCGACGTTCGTCCGCATCGCCCGCCAGCGCGGCATCAAACCCTACGAGACGACCGGCGAACTGCTCGACGAGGCGGCCCGGCTCGCCGACGAAGACCCGCCCGGCCTCTCCACCGAAGAGGTCCGCCGGCAGTTGGACCCCGTCGAGTTCATCAAGCGGCACGACAACCTGGGCGACCCGGCCCCCCGGGAATCGTTGCGAATGATCGAGATTCGCCGCAAGACGCTGGCCGAGGCCGCCAAGCGTCACGCCGAGCGGCTGGCGCGGATCGACAAGGCCGCCAAGAAGCTCGAGGCCGAAGTTGCGGCCATTCTCGGCGAACGCCAACCGTAGAGACACACCGAAGCCCCGCGGCGCGCCCCCGGCGTTTCGCAGGTGCTGTTTCAGCAATCAGTCCCTCGGCGCCACCCGCTTCCGTGCTCAATCGGGATTGCTGCTTCGCGTCCAGACGGTCAGGTCGTCCAGGTTTTTCGGGGGTCGCCGTGGCAGCACCCAGGAGAGCACGAACGCCAGCGCGAGGACGAACAGGTTCACCAGCACGTGCATCCAGAACTCGTCGGGGAGCCGGGCGGCCAGATCGGGGAACCACTCGTGTCCGTACGGCGAGTCGACCAGCAGCCACGTACAGATAACGGCAAAGCCGCTCGCCCCCATGTGGCTCCCGCGCTGGCATCGGCTACGCCGGCAGCCTAGAATGGACGCTGAACCAACTTGCCGAATCCTCCCAAACACCAGCGCCGAGGACTGTTCGATGAACACGCCGCAATCCAAACTCACCCGACGTGATTTCTGCAAGGCCGCTCTGCCGGCGGCGATTGCCGTGGCCGGCCTGCCGCGATGGGCCCGGGCCGGTGAGGAAGCGGAGAAGCTCCCGCCCGTGCGGACGATTACGCGTGGGCCCAAGCATCACTGGTTCGGCTACTACGACAAGCTCGAGTTCGACCCCACCTGCCGCTACGTGCTGGGGATGGAGGTCGACTTCGAGGGCCGGTCACCCAAGCCCGACGACGTGATCCGAGTCGGCATGGTCGACCTGAAAGAGGGCGATAAGTGGATCGAGCTGGGCCAGACTCGGGCGTGGTGCTGGCAGCAAGGCTGCATGCTCCAGTGGCGGCCCGGCTCGAAGACCGAGGTCCTCTGGAACGACCGCCAGGGCGACCGCTTCGTCTGCCACGTGCTCGACGTGTTCACGCGCCGGAAGCGGACCATCCCGCACCCGGTCTACACCGTCAGCCCGTGCGGCAAGTGGGCCGTCGCCCCCGACTTCCGCCGCGTGAACGACATGCGGCCCGGCTACGGCTACACGGGCCTGCCCGACCCGCACGCCGACGAGCTGGCCCCGAGCGACACGGGCATCTTCCGCGTCGACCTTGACACGGGCGACTCGCAACTCGTGGTCTCGCTCTCGGACATCGCCAAGGTTCCCTTTCCGGGGCGCGACCTCACGCCGATGAAGCACTATTTCAACCACCTGCTGGTGAGCCCCGACGGCTCGCGGTTCGAGTTTCTGCACCGCTGGCGCGGGCCGGGCGTGCGGAGCTTTGGCACCCGCATGCTCACCGCCGCGCCGGACGGCTCCGACGTCCGCATTGTGGACCCCTCCGGCTACACCTCGCACTTCATCTGGCGCGACCCGGAGCACATCCTCGCTTGGTCGCGCCACGAGTCGCACGGCGGCGCGTTCTACCTGTTCGAGGACAAGACCGGCGGCCGAGTGGAAATCGTCGGCCAGGGCGTGATGACCGTCAACGGCCACTGCACCTACCTGCCCGGCAACGAGTGGATCCTCAACGACACCTACCCGCAGGGCAAGGAGCGTCTGCAAAGCCCGTACCTCTACCACGTCAAGACCGGGAAGCGCGTTTGGCTCGGTCATTTCCACCTCCCGCCGGAATACCGGGGCGAGTGGCGGTGCGACACCCACCCCCGCTTCAGCCCCGACGGCCGCAGCGTCGTCATTGATTCGCCCCATACCGGCGAAGGCCGGCAGTTGCACCTGATCGACGTGAGCGGGATTGTCGGGTAGCCGGCAGCGCGAGAGCATAACAGCCTACATATGGTCGTTTCACCGCACGCCCCAGGCGACCATCGTTTAGCCGCAAGCCGAAGGCGTGCGCGCGGACGAGGCCGCTCGAGGATCCCGCGCACGCCTTCGGCTTGCGGCTAAACCAGAGTGCGGCCAATGTCTTTGCGAGCGTTCCAAGTGGTGTGCTGACAAGAGGTTGCGTAAATCTGGCACAAGCTGTACCAGAATTCCAGGTGAGAATCTCGTATAGCCTGTGCAGGATTTGGGCGGGATGAACTGCCGCAAGCTGCGGCAGAATTGGACGCCGTGAACCCGCCGCTGCCGGCGGCAGATGTTCCCAGCCGAATGACGCCCTGAACAGTCGGACATACGATGGCGGACTTTGATCACAGTCACTCGCGCGGTTCCCCCCACGCCGCCGCGTGGCCGCTCGACCCGGGCATTGTCCTGCTCAACC
>CAZDHR010000510.1:0-4558 GCA_964505295.1 uncultured Planctomycetaceae bacterium | reverse complement strand
CTCTTGACTTATACCACTCCCACAAACTCCGCGCAAACCCCGACTTGCACCCCCCTCTCGGCACCGCGCAAAGGCCGGATTGACGCCTCCGTCGATTGGGGGTACCCTGTTCGCCCGACCTGCCAGCATGGCGAGCGTTGGGGCAAGGATCGACTCCCTGGAAGGGCCGACCACGGATGGATCGGAAGCGCCACATCGCGATCGTCGCAGGACTGCTCGCCCTCTCGTGTGTCGTTCAACTCCTGCTGATTCGACGGGCGACCGTACCGGCCCTCGACGCGGTCGGCTTTGTGGAGATCGCCCAGCGGATCGACGCGCAAGGATTCCTCGCGACGATCCGGCACGAGCGGGAACAGCCGCTGTTTCCGGCCTGGGTTTGGCTCGTCCACGAGGGGCTGGAGCGAACGGCGGGCCCGGCTCGCGCGTCGTGGGCCGCGAGCGTGCAACTGGCGGCGGCCATCCCCCTGGTTTTGGCCGTCGTGCCGGTCTATTTCCTCTCGCTCGGGCTCGTCGGACCGGCGCCCGCGGCGGCCGGCTCGCTCTTCTTCTGCCTCCTGCCCGAGGTGTCCCGTCTGGGTGCCGACGGGCTCGGCGATGGCTTGCACCTGCTCCTTTTCTGCCTGGCGTTTTGGGCGGTTGTGGTGTATTTGGCCCGACCAGTG
This sequence comes from uncultured Planctomycetaceae bacterium, assembly GCA_964505295.1. Classification (GTDB taxonomy): domain Bacteria; phylum Planctomycetota; class Planctomycetia; order Pirellulales; family Thermoguttaceae; genus DATKZH01. The sequence continues at coordinate 3,896 of CAZDHR010000510.1, read as the reverse complement.
CCCTGTCAATCGCCACGCAACGGGTTGCGAGTGACCGCATTCATGCGGTCGGGGGCGGGGCGCAGTCCGATGTGGCTGGTTGTCGCGGGGACGTTGGCGGCGCTGGCCGTCTTGGTTCGGGCGGAAGCGCTCGTGCTCCCGGCCGTCTTGGTGGTCGCCCTCTTGGCGTTCCGGCTCCGCGCCCGGCGGCGCCGGCCTTGGTCGGCGCTTGCCACGGCCTTGGGCTGCCTGGCGCTGGGGGGCGGCCTGGTGTTCGGACCCTATCTCGCGGCCGTGGGGGCGAACTCGCCGCGCGCGGCCGTGGCACGGATTCTGGGACGTTACGAGCCGGAAGACCAGGCCGAATCGCCGGGTCCCGCGTCGGCGATCGGGGCAACCGGCGCGAGCGTGTGGCGGCTGGCCGACGACGAGCCGATGTCGTTCGCCCCCAAGGAAACGACGGTCAGCCTCCGGCGTCGCGGCTACGCGGCGGCAACGATCGAGCTTGCCGAGGAGTCGGCCGAAGCGTTCGGATACGTGATCGGGGCGTTGGCCCTATTTGGAGTGTGGCGACTGCGACGGCAGCTCGTCCGTCCCGTCGATCGGTTCGCGCAGATCTACTGCTTGCTGTTCGCCTCGGCGGTGCTTCACTTCGCGGCCAACGAAGGGTACGTCAGTGCCCGGCACCTGTTGACCTTGGTGGTGATCGGAGTCGGCCCAGCCGGATACGGGGCGATCGCGCTAGGCACGTGGATCGGCGGCCGGAATCCGGCCGCTGCGCCCGACGAAGCACCATCCGGCCCAAAAAGGGGGCAGGTCCCACTTGCCGGCACGGCCCGAAGCGGGCTTCGCACGAGTTGGGGCTGCGCGTTTTCTCCTTCGCGGATCGCGTGGGCCACGGTCTTGGCGGCCGCGGCCGTGTGCTTCGTCGAGGCGGTCGAGCCGTTGCACGCAAGCCGGCTGGGCCACCGCCTGGCGGCCGAGTGGCTGGCCCGAGAGGCGGCGCCCGGGCTGGTAATCGACACCCGCGGTTGGACCGGCTTGTACTCAGGCCGAACGACGTGCCGGTACGACGACGGCCGAGCCGCGTTCGGCCATCCCCAGTTGGCCTACGTGGTCCTGGAGCGACGGGAGTTGGAGTACGCAAGCCGCCGCAGCCGGACGATCGCGCGTCTGCTCGACGTCGCGGCCCGGCCCGTCGCCGCGTTTCCCGACCCCAAGCGCGGTCACCGACGGCAGCACTCGGTGGTCGTGTATCGGTGGGAGGCGGACCGTTTCCGGCGGTGGATCGCCGGCCAATCGCAAGGACGTCCAACCAGAGAGAACCAACATGCCCGAGCCCGTTCGCACGTTCCTCGAGAGCGTCTCTGAGGCGTTTCGCCTGGAAGGTCCGATGTACGAATTCGGATACGGCCCGACCGTGGACTGGCACGTCGCGCCCACGCCTGAGAGCGGGCTTCCCGAGCACGGGGGTCCCGGTTGCGAGGACTCGGAGCCGGCCGAGATCGAGCGTCTGGAGGACCTCGTCGAGCTGCCGTTTGCCGACGGCTCGGCGCGGACGGTGATCGCCGCGGGCGCCCTGGAACACGTCTTCGAGCCGGGCAGGGCGGTGGACGAGATGGTCCGCATCCTCGCGCCGGGCGGCACGCTGGTGGTTTGTTGTTCCCAGTCCAGCGGCCGGTCGCCCCACGGCTCTGAGCGCTACTGGCACCCGACCCCCCAGGCAATCGAGAGGCTCATGGCCGGCCTGGAGGCGACCTTGGTCGGCTGGCAGGGAGGCGACGACTCTCCGCACACCCTGTTCGGCGTTGCCTCGAAGTCACCGGCAGCCGACACGTTTCTGGCCGGCGTCAACCATTTCCTCGATCATTTCCAAAGGCGGCTGAGCCACGCCGCGGCCCAAACGCGCTGGTGGCGAAGGCTCAAGCGCCGCCTGACCGGCTGGGCACGAAACGACGCTCCGCGCGACGGGCGCCAGCGTCGCTCGACGCCGGCACTTGGGGATCAGGCGGCCGGGTGGCGCAACACGTCCTCGCCGGCTCGCCATTTCTACACGGCCCAGTTCGTGCTCCATTTGCCTCCGTCGCTGCACCTCAAGCACCGGCTGTTGGCGAGTTGTCTGCCCGCGCAAAACACGGGCAGCCGGTTGGACACGCGCCATTAGAGCCGGCGAGGGCGCGCGGCGTGCGCTAGTCGGGCTCGTGCGTGGACGGGTCTCTTTGCGGAAACGAAGAGAGGGAGCCGGCAGGGCATCAAGCCGCGACGGCGCGGAGCAATGAAGCTGGTACAGCGCGCTTGCGATCTAGTCCACGGGGGTGCTACACCGATGCGGCGTCCGTAGGATGCGGATGAACATGATGCTGTTTTCCGATCAACATGCGGTACATGGCATGCCGATATTAGTTGGACAGCGCCACTTAGGCCGAAAAGCACAAGATGTTGTACTGCTAGCGGTGCTGTCACCACAAGATGTTGTATGGTTTTTGCTAAGTGGCGCAGTCCAATTAGGAACCGACACATTTTCTGCGCACGACCAGGGTGAGCGACGCGTAGGACACCCTGCTTGTGGGGCCTCATAGCAAGGATGCAACATGCCTCAGCTTGACTTCGCGTCTTTTCGGCGGCGTTTTGACGAAATCGCCTCCCAACTACGTATCTCGTGGCATGCGGTCGGTTTTTTGGCTCCAGATGACGCGGTTTTGGCGTTCGGAACGGACACGAAGGTCATATCAACGATCTTCGAGTGTTACGCCGGGCCGGTCATCAATACGATCGCCGAAGAGGCCGGCTATTCCGTCGAAGGAGCGCCGCAGACGGTTTACCCTGACTTCACTCTCACGCCAACGGCGCGAGAAGACCGGCGAATCGCGATCGACATCAAGACAACTTACCGAACGTTCAATCAGAATGGGGATCTAAGGAAGTTTCGTTACACGCTTGGATCATATACGTCTTTCCTCCGTTCGCCCGGAGCTAGAAAGAACATACTCTATCCTTATGCGGAGTACTCCGAACACTGGGTGGTCGGTTTTCTTTACACGCGAGCTGAAGGAGTCCCCGCCAAGGTGTATCGCCGCGAAGACGTTGGGAAGCTTCCATGCCCTTACAAAGATGTTGAGTACTTCGTTCAAGAGAAGTACAAGATAGTAGGCGAGAGTCCAGGAAGCGGCAACACCCGAAACATTGGTTCGTTTCCCACAAGTAACATCGACGATTTGCGACAGGGTCGAGGGCCCTTCGCCACGCATGGCAAACAGATATGCGATGAGTATTGGCGGAACTATCGCGGCAGGGCGTCAGAGCGTGAGTACGCGAGTCTCGAGGAATTCTTGCGATGGAAAAAGAGGCAGCAGAAACTGTGAGAAGTAAGCTTCAGTCGGTGATGGCAACGCCCTTTTCGATAACAAAGATGGCAGCCATGCTAGCTCGCAGAGCATTGAGGGTCGACTTCTTCGACGAGGCAATTCGATAATGCCGAAGCTCGCCTTTGTCTTTCACTAGGCTTGAGAGCTTGATCCAAACGGTAACCTGTCCCGTTATTGCGAGCTCATCGTAGTACTGCGGCACCAGCTTCCGCTCTCGGTGTGGCAGCGAGTACGAGATACCCACAATTCTTCCCCTGTGTACTTCGTACTCCTGTCGTTTCTTCTGGGCAAGGAATAGGTAAGACCTGACGCCCTTCTCACACTGGCTGTTGATTCGTTCAACTGGTTTTGGGCCGAGTGCCTTTCCAAGTTTCCCGATACACACGACTCGATGTTCATTCAAGACTTCCATGTGGCGTTTGATGGTATCTTCTGCCGACAGGAATCCATCGGCAAATCGCATCAAAACATGAATGGGGGTTGAGTCATCCATTTTCTGACTCCATGTTATTGGCCGATCAGAAGGATCTCCCTCGATGCATCGTTCTTGGA
>CAZDHR010000509.1:0-4579 GCA_964505295.1 uncultured Planctomycetaceae bacterium | reverse complement strand
GAGGCCGTCGGCCTTGAGTTGGTCGCAGATGGGCGTGCTCACGCGGCTTTGCCACACGATGGCGTTGGCCACGGGCCGGCCCGTGTCGCGCTCCCACAGCACGGTCGTCTCCCGCTGGTTGGTCACGCCGAGGGCGGCCACGTCGTCGGCATCGAGCGACGCTTGGGCCAGGGCTTCGCGCGCGACCTCGATCTGTGACGACCAGATCACCTCGGGATCGTGCTCCACCAATCCAGGGGCCGGCAGAATCTGCTCGAACTCGCGGTGCGCGGCGGCCACCGCGTTGCCGTCGTGGGAAAAAACGATCGCACGACTCGACGTGGTGCCCTGATCCAACGCGAGGATGTACTTGGCCATGACGGGCACCTCCGTGGTTGGTGGCCTCGAACGGTTCGCCGATCGCGCAGCATGGCTCTGTGGCTGACGGACCGCCAGCACCAGGCACGCAGTCTAACGGCGTTGTCCCGTCGCCGCAAGTTGGCCGACCTTGTCCAAGGCCCGGCTCCCCGATAAACTTGCTGAATGCCGCATCTTCCCGCCGTCAGACGTTTTGTGTCCAGCACGGGGGCGCGGGTCTATCGCATCCCCTGCGACGCCTTCCCCGGGCTTTCCAGCCGCGTTTACCTTGTGCTCGAGGCGGGACCGCCCACGCTGGTCGATGCCGGCACCGGCGAAGGCGAGTCGATCGGCCAGGTGCTCCGCGGCCTCGACACCGTGCGACGGGAATTCGGCGAACCGGTCCGATTGCCCGACGTGCGGAGGATCCTCGTCACGCATGCCCACGTCGACCATTTCGGCGGGCTTTGGGAGCTGGCCCGGCGGACGAACGCCCAAGTGGGCGTCCATGCGCTCGACCGGGGCCTGATCACGAACTACGCGGAGCGGGCGGTGGTGGTCAATCACGCGCTCGGGTGCTTCCTGAAGCGGGCGGGCGTCGAGCCCGAGCGGCAGACGGAAGTGGTCCGAGCATTCGGCTACACGAGCGATCGCGTGCGAAGCGTGCCGGTCGACTTCACGCTGGACGACGGCGGGCGGCTCGACGGGCTGCGTTTCGTCCACACGCCGGGTCACAGTCCGGGGCACGTCTGCATCGTCGTCGGCGACGTGCTTCTGGCCGGCGACCACGTGCTTGCCCGCACCGTCCCGCAACAATGGCCCGAAAGCACGGCCGCCTACACCGGCCTGGGACACTACTTCGACTCGCTGGAGAAGGTTCGCCGGCTCGACCACGTCGAGGTGACCTTGGGCGGACATGAACCGCCCATCCGCGACTTGCCCAAGCGGATCGATGAGATCCACCAGACGCACCGGCGGCGGCTCGACCGCCTGCTCGACGTGCTCGCGAAGGCCCCCCACCCACTGACGATCAACGAGATCACCGAGCGGATGTACTCCCGCCAGGAGGGCTTCTACGCCATGCTGGCCCTGACCGACGTGGGGGCACGCGTCGAGTACCTCGACCAGCGAGGTCGCCTGGCGATCGCCAATCTCGACGACGTGGAGGGCGACGAGATCCCCGTCTATCGATACCGGCCCGCGTAGGCCCGATGCCGGGCGAAAAGGCAACGCGCTCCCGGCGGCGAGATCGTGAAATCCGTTTCGAAACCGTGCTCGCTGGCAGGCGCCAAAACCATCTTCTTGAGTACGTCTTTATCAACTTCCTCAAGTTTGCGGGGCCGTCCACTGACAGCTCTACGGACTACACCAGCGTCTCCGTCTGCATGGTATCGTGAAATCCAACGGTGAATCGTCGAGCGGTTCGTTCCATATGCCTGTGCTACAACCGTCACCGGCAGATTCTCACCGACTACGGCGCGGACCGCCCGCACTCGAACGTCAAATGTGGAATATGTCGTCGCACCGCTCATGGCGGGCGATTTGTCGCAAATGACTCATTCTAGGTCAAGATCAGTGTTGCAGGACTTTTGGAACGGGCCATATTCCGGCAGGGCGGAGCGTCTTTCGAGGAAGAAACGCGACAAATGACAGTGCCTGGAGTGGTCGACCGGCTCGGGCACCAGCGGTTCGAGAGTTGTGCGGAATGGCCACCGTAGATAACGGTCCCGCTAACCTAGGGGCGGGCGATCAACAAGTTACCGGTTCTCTGGTGGAACGGTGGAGTAATGGAATGATGGAGTGTTGGAATGATGGAGTACACGACCAACCGGCCGAACAGGAATCGTAGATACCACGGCATTCCACCACTCCACCATTCCAACCCGCCCGAACCAGAGAGTGAAACCGGAAAGTTATTCTTCGGCCGCCCCTTATCTCGGGCGCTCACGCTACGGGCGTTCGGCCGCTCGGCAAGTAATGAGCGCGGTCGGCTCACAACTCGAACAACGTCCGCTGCTGGTGTTGCGGGGCGGGCTTCTTCTTGGCGCGGTGCTTGCGGCGTTCCTGGAGCTGTTGCTCGACGTCGTGGAGGAAGGGGGAGGGCTGGGATTCTTGCACCTTGCCGTGGCGGCGGCGCTTGCGGGCGTGGGTGAGCAGCAGGCGGTCTTCGGCGCGGGTCATGCCGACGAACAGGAGGCGGCGCTCTTCGGCCAGGTCGGCCTGGTCGAGCGGGCCCCAGTGGAGCGGGATCAGGCCGTCCTCGCAGCCGACGATGAACACCACGGGGAACTCGAGCCCTTTGGCCGCGTGGAGTGTGAGCAGGGCCACGCGGTCCGCCCGGGGGTCCCAGAAGTCGACGTCGACGCCCAACGCCAGCTCGGAGAGGAACTGGTGCGGGTCGTCGGCGTGTCGCTCGGCGAGCAGGCGCAACGCCGGGAGTGCCTGGTCGACTTGCGGATCGTGCTGGCGGACCTTCTCGGCGGCCCGGTTCAGGCGATCGAGCACGGATTGGCCCGCGGGCCCCTCTTCCATTGCTCGGATCACGGCCTCGACGCCCGGCTGATCGGCCAGGGCATCGTGCGATCGCTTCTGGAAGGGGATGCCGGATCGGGCGAAGGCCTCCACGAGCGGCTCGGCTTGGGCATCGGTGCGATAGAGGACGGCGAAATCGCCGAACGAGAGGGCCTCGCCTTCCTGCCCGTCGACGCGGCCGCTGTCCATCGAGAAGAAGGTGTGCCCGCCGATCATCCGCTCGATCGTGTGGACGACCAGCTCGGCTTCCGCCCGATCGGTCGCGCACTCGTGGATCTCGATCCGCTCGGGGCCTTCGGTGAGGGCCTCCAGCGTTCGGTCGACGATCAGGCTGGCCGGCTCGATGACCTGGAGCGACGCGTCGACGATGGTCCGCGTGGAGCGGTAGTTGCGCACAAGCGAAATCGTGCGGGCCGAGGGGTAGTCTTCGCCGAAACGCTGGAAGTAGGAGACATCGGACCCGCGGAACCCGTAGATGGCCTGGTCCGGGTCGCCGATCACGCAGAGGTTGCCGTCCGGCGGGGCCAGCAGCCGGATCAAGCGGTACTGGAGCCGGTCGACGTCCTGGTACTCGTCGACCGAGATCCAGCGGTAACGGACTCGATAGTCGTCGACCAGATCCGCGTGATCCTCCAGGAGCCGAACGGGGAGAGCCACCAGATCGTCGAAGTCGACGGCCCCTCGAGCACGGAGCCGCTCATCGTACGCCGCAAGCGCCGCGATCGTCTCCGCGTCGTCCGCCGGCCGGGAACCGGACGGGTCCGCGTCGGCGTCTGGGGCTCGACGTTTGTACTGGGAGAAACGCGTCAGCAGCCGCGTCGCCTTTCGCTCGCTTGCGCCCAGGGCGTCTTGAAGCAATCGGATGCACTCGCCCCGGGGCGCGACGCGGAGCGGCTCCGCCAGCCCGAGACGCGAGCCGTGCTCCCGGAGGATGCTCAGGCCCAGGGCGTGAAACGTCATCACGGGCACGCGCTCGGCCCGGTCGCCCAAGAGCGTTTCAAGACGCTCCCGCATCTCCCCGGCCGCTCGGCGGGTGAACGTGATGGCCAGGCACTCCTCGGGCGGCACGCCATGATCGGCCACCAGACGCGCGAGGCGATGGGTCAGCGTGCGCGTCTTGCCGGTGCCCGGGCCGGCGATGATCAGCAGCGGACCGTGCGTGACCTCGGCGGCGGCCCGTTGCTCCGGATCGAGGTTGGCCAGGACGCTGTCACACTCCACGGGCGAGGGAGTGGGCGTGCTCTTGACCTGGCTCGTCGGCTCGACCGCCGGCGCGGCGACGTCGGTTGTCGGCTTCTGCTCCGGCGGCACAGCCGGTGCAGGGGGAGAAGGCGTGTCTTCCTCCGCCAGGTCGAAAAGCAGCCCCACCGACGCCCCGCGGCGAAGCTCCTCCTTGGTGAACAGCCGGATCGTGCCGTACTGCCCATCGAATCCGGCGTCGCGAATCACGCGGCCCTCGCGCATGCGGGCGAGCGCTTCGGCCAGGACCGGCGATCCGGCCCGGCGCACGTCTTCCAGCGGGACGCGCTCGAGAATGAACAATTCGGAGCCGAGCTGCGCGACGAGGTCTTCGTACCGCCGCTGGACGGCCTTGCTCTGCGGCCCCACGCCTTGAATCTCGGAGAGCACCTCGCTGAGCGGGATCAGGCTGCGAAACGGGGCCGCCTGCGGGGGCCGCTCGTCCGGCGCGTCGGGCCGATCGGCCAGCTCG
>CAZDHR010000508.1:0-4584 GCA_964505295.1 uncultured Planctomycetaceae bacterium | reverse complement strand
TTCGTCCAAGAGACTTTTCGCATCGGCTCCGCGATGCGAAAAGTCTTGTCTCTTGTTGACCGATTTGTCCGATTGAGATCCTCTGTCCGTTCTAAGTCACTTCTGCCAAATTACTTACGCTTTGCACAGCCTGCTGCTCTTCGTGCGACGTTCCTGTCCAGTTCCACCCGAACAGGGGGGCACATCGTCCTCAAGGAGGCGGGCGAGCTCCGAGAAGGCGTCCACCATGCCCACCAGCATCGCTGCTGAGAGCCGTGACTTCGCACCCCGCTCTCGTCCGCACGGCGGGTCCGCTCTAATGGGAAGGCTCACCCCTCTGCTCCTGGCGAGCAGCCAGACTGTACCACTACCTCCGGTTGCCGATGGTTGTCGCAACCGGCGGTTCCCCGTACGCTGAACGGTTCTTCGCAACCGGAAGCGGGAACCGTCCTATGAAAGATCGCTACCTCGCGCGACGCGACAAGCTCCGCCGGGCGGTGCGCAAGACCGGCGCCGACGCGCTCTTGGTGACCAACTTCACCAACGTGACCTACCTGACCGGCTTCACCGGGGACGATAGCTACCTGCTGGTGCGGCCAGACGGCGACGTGATCGTCAGCGATTCCCGCTATACCACCCAGTTGGGCGGGGAGTGCCCCGGCTTGGATCTCCACGTGCGCCGGCCGGGCGTGACCATGCTCGCGGCGGTCACCAAGGTCCTCCGCCGAGCCAAGCCCCGCCGGCTGGGGGTCGAGGCCGACTCGATGACCGTTTCGCTCCGCGACCAGATCGCCGGCAAGTTGCCCAAGCTCGATATCCTTTCGACGGCCGGCCTCGTGGAGGGGCTCCGCCAGATCAAGGACAAGCAGGAGGTGGCCGAGATCCGGCAGGCGATCTGGCTTGCCGAGAAGGCGTTTGGCGTGCTCCGGGCGACGCTCCGACCGGAGAAGACCGAGAAGGAGCTGGCCGACGAGCTGGAGTACCAGTTGCGTCTGTTTGGGGCCAGTCGCAGCGGTTTTCCGACCATCGTGGCGGTGGGCCCGCGCGCCGCCCTGCCGCACGCGACCCCCGGCGACCGCCCGATCGGCTCCAGCGACTTTTTTCTAATCGATTGGGGCGCCGACGGCGGGCTCTACAAGAGCGACTTGACGCGGGTCCTGGTGACGGGTAGAATCTCGCCGAAACTCGAACGGATATATAGGGTTGTGTTCAGTGCACAACGGAAGGCGATCGCCGCCATCTGTCCCGGTGCCGTGGCCCACGACGTGGATCGCACGGCCCGGCAGGTGATCTCCCAAGCCGGGTTCGGGCGGTACTTCGGGCACGGGTTGGGGCATGGAGTAGGCCTTGAGGTGCACGAGGCTCCCCGGGTGGCTGCCAACAGCCGCGTGGTGCTCAAGCCGGGGATGGTTTTGACGGTGGAGCCCGGCATCTACCTACCGGGGTGGGGTGGAGTCCGTATCGAAGACGACGTGCTCGTCACCCGAACGGGGCATGAAGTCCTCACCGGCGTTCCCAGAGAGTTGGAAGCGGCGGTGGTCCGCTAGTGCGCGATTGTAGCCGGAGTATTCGCATGGCCGGTTCTCCATCCAACCAGGACATCTTCGACGTGCGGAAGATCCGTCGTCTCGTGGAGTTGATGAACGAGCACGATCTGAGCGAGATGGATATCCGGCAAGGGGACATGCGGATCCAGCTCCGCCGGACCGGTGAGCCGGTGGTGGCCGCGCCGGTCGCCCAGCCGGCCCCCACTCCGGTGAGCAGGCCGATTGCGCCGGCCGAGCCGTCGAAGGAGACGACCTCCGCGCCCGCCGAGAGTCCCGCCGTCGAGGCGCACGTCGCGATCATCAAGAGCCCGATGGTCGGCACGTTCTACGCGGCCTCGGATCCCGACTCGCCGTCTTACGTCAAGGTGGGGGATCTGGTGGGGCCGGACACCACGGTTTGCATCGTGGAGGCGATGAAGGTGTTCAACGAAATCTCGGCCGAGGTCTCCGGGAAGATCGTGGCCGTGCTGGTCGAAAACGGCGAGCCGGTGGAGTTCGGTCAGCCCATGTTCAAGGTCGACACGCGTCAGTAACAGCGATGTTCAAACGGATTCTGGTTGCCAACCGCGGGGAGATTGCGCTGAGGATCTTGCGCGCCTGCCGTGAGCTGGGGATCGAGACGGTGGCGATCTTCAGCGAGGCCGACCGCGGGGCGGCGTATCTCTCGATGGCCGACGAGGCCTACTGCCTCGGCCCGCCCAAGGTGGCCGACAGCTACCTGAAGATCGACCGCGTGATCAGTGCGGCCGAGGTCGGCAACGTGCAGGCGATCCACCCGGGCTACGGCTTTCTGGCTGAAAACGCCCATTTCGCCGACGTCTGCCGGGACTGCAAGATCGAGTTCATCGGGCCCAGCCATGAGGCGATGGCCCTGGTAGGCGACAAGAACGCCGCCCGCGGGCTGGCCTGTGAAATCGAGGTGCCCACCGTCCCGGGGAGCGACGGGCTGGTTCACGACGAAAAGGAAGCGCTGGCCGTTGCCCATCAGATCGGCTTTCCGGTGCTGGTGAAGGCGGCCGCCGGCGGGGGAGGGCGTGGGATGCGCGTGGTGGTCAACGACCAGGCGCTCCAGACGGCCTTCCAGCAGGCGCAGGCAGAGGCCGACGCGGCGTTCGGCAGCGGCGAGGTCTACCTCGAAAAATACGTCGAACATCCCCGACACGTGGAAGTTCAGGTGTTGGCCGACGTGCACGGCAACGTCGTGCACCTCTGGGAGCGCGACTGCACGCTTCAGCGCCGCCATCAAAAGCTGATCGAAGAGAGCCCCGCGCCGGAGCTGGACGACGCGGTCCGGCAGGCGATGTGCGATGCGGCAGTCCGGCTGGTCCGCGCGGCCAACTACACGAACGCCGGCACCGTCGAGTTCATCGTCGACCGCCAGGGACACTTCTACTTCATCGAACTGAACGCCCGTATCCAGGTCGAGCATCCGGTCACGGAGATGGTTACCGGGATCGACCTGATCAAAGCCCAGATTCGGATTGCCGCGGGCGAGCCGCTCCCGTTTGCGCAGGAAGAGATCACCTGCCGCGGGGCGGCGATCGAGTGCCGTATCAACGCGGAGGACACGCAGCGCAACTTCCGGCCCTCCCCGGGGATGATCGAGCGGATGATCGTGCCGGGCGGGTTCGGCGTCCGGTTCGACTCCCACATACACGCCGGATACGTCGTCTCCCCGCACTACGATTCGATGATTGGCAAGCTGATCGTCCACCAGCCGAGCCGGGCGGAGGCGATCGCCTGCATGCGGCGGGCGCTGGCCGAGCTGCGGATCGAGGGCATCCAGACCACGATCCCCCGGCACCAGGAGATCCTCGACCATCCTGCGTTCACCGAGGCCCGGGTCGACACCACGTTCATCGAACGGACCTGGCCGGGGTAGCGAAGAACGAAGAGAATCGCGCCTGCCGGCGAGCCCTTCCCGCCACAGTTGATCCCTCTTGGCCGTAACTGTGGGCTGCTCCCCTTGAGGACCCCACGCCGGGACAGGCCGGGCCGCCCGCGGCACTCGCTCCCCACCGCGCCGGCGCCTTTCCAATCGGGCGATTCCCCGTTAGAATTACAGGTTCGTGTGTACCCCAAACGGTGCCGTTTGAGCAAGCGTTACGAGCTGACACGGAGTGATTCATGAGAACGCCCCTTTCCAGTCCCGAGAGACCGACGACCGATATCCGCCGCGTGGGCATCCTCTTCTCCGGCGGTCCCGCCCCGGCTGCCGACGCCGTGATCGCCAGCGCGGCCATGTGCTTTTCGCGGGCCGGCATCGAAGTGCTCGGCTTCCGCTACGGATACTCCCGCCTGATGGAGTACAAACCGAACGAGCCACTCGAGGAAGGCTGCGCCTACGTGGTCCTGGAACATAAGGACATGGAGGGAATGCGAACCGGGACGGGGATCATGCTCGGCACGGCCCGCGCCAACCCGGGCAAACAGGTCGAGGATCCTGACGACCTCGACGACTCCGAGAAGACCGCCCCGATGATGACCGTCTACGAGGCGTTGTGCTCGCTGGGCGTCGACGCGTTGATCTCCATTGGCGGCGACGACACCCTCACCACCGCCGCCAAGTTCAAGCTGTTCCAGGACAAGCTGCCTGAGGACAAGAAGCGAATCCGCGTCGTCCACCTGCCGAAAACGATCGACAACGACTACGAAGGGATTGACTTCACCTTCGGCTATTTCACGGCCGTCGACCTGCTGGCCACGCAGGTCCGCAACCTGCTCTCCGACGGGCGAGACTCCCGCGCCTGGTACGTGGCCCAGGTGATGGGCCGAAAGGCCGGATGGCTCAGCTACGGGGCGTCGATCGCCGGGGAAGGCAGCCTGGTCGTAGGACTCGAAGACATCCCCGACGCGTGGTGGTCGGAAGAGGAGACGATCGATCCGCGAACGAACAAGAAGCTCCTGGGCAAAGACGGCAAGCCCGTCATGCGGAAGATTTTCGACCTGGAGGCCGTCGTCGACCGGATCGTCACCACGGTGATCGCCCGCATTCAGGAGGGAAAACCCTACGGCGTGATCCTCATGGCCGAGGGCCTGGCCGAGTTCCTCTCGCTTG
>CAZDHR010000507.1:0-4585 GCA_964505295.1 uncultured Planctomycetaceae bacterium | reverse complement strand
GCCCCAAGTTGCCGGTGATCACCGCCTCGGCACCCAGGCGGACAACGTCTTGCGCCGCCTGCACCCCGGCGCCGTGGGCCGCATCGAGGTTGGTCCCGTTGTCATGGGCGGAAAACTCGCCCGACTCCGTGTCGACCACCACGAAGTACTTGGCCCGGCCAAAACGCGGGTCGAGCTCGCTGGAGAGCACCGAGCCTTGCGACGTCACGGCTATCTTCATGCGAATGGGTTCCTTATGTTTGCTGCCCGACCTGCTACGGGGCGGGCTCGGCTCACGCTGGTCATGGCTCCGATCGATGCAACAAGCATGCCCAAACGGATCGGCGGCAGACATCGACCCATAACTCGTTTCTCAGGAAGCAGTTATAGGTTGACCGGCGCCGGCGACCCGACGAACAGGCGTTGCAGAATGCAATAGATGGCCCGCTCGCATGCCTGCATAATGCAATCCTAAGACTACCCGCTTCGGCCGTCCGTCTCGGGCAGCTCGATCCCCAGGGCTTTGACCTTGCGGAACAGCGTGCTCGGATTGATGCCCAGCTCCCGGGCCGCGGCGGTGCGGTTGCCGCCGTGGCGGCGCACGGCCTCGGTGATGTGCATCTTCTCCAGGGCTCTCAGGGTAAGGCCCCCCAAACCGGGCTGCGGCTCCGGGCCGATCCCTTCGCGCAGCTCGGGCGGCAGGTGCTGCCGCTCGATTAACGGGCCGCGGCAGAGCACGAACGCGTGCTCGATGATGTTCTCCAGCTCGCGCACGTTGCCCGGGTAGTCGTGGTCCAGGAGGATCGCCGTCACTTCCTCCGACACGCCGGCGACGTGCCGGTCCTGGAGGCGATTGAACTTGGCGACGAAATGGTCGACCAGAAGCGGGACGTCTTCGCGCCGGTTGCGAAGCGGCGGCAGCTCGAGGCGCACCACGTTGACGCGATAGTAGAGGTCTTCCCGGAACGCGCCCTTGCGAACCAACTGGCCCAGGTTTTGGTTGGTCGCCGCAATCACGCGCACGTCGACGTGGACCGGCTCGACGGCCCCCAGCGGCTCGAACACCCGCTCCTGCAACACCCGGAGCAGCTTCGACTGCATGGCCGCCGACACGTCGCCGATCTCGTCCAGGAAGATCGTCCCCCCGTCGGCCAGGGCGAAGCGGCCCGGCTTGTCCTGCCGCGCGTCGGTGAACGCCCCCGCCTTGTAGCCGAACAGCTCCGACTCGAGCAGCGAATCGGGTAAAGCGCCGCAGTTCACGGCGACGAACTTCTTCTCCTTCCGGCCCGACAAATCGTGGATCGCCCGGGCGAACAGCTCCTTGCCCGTGCCGCTGGGTCCCTCGATCAGAACCGTGCTGTTGCTGGCGGCGAATTGGGGGAGCACGTCGAGAAGGCGGCGGATGGGCGGACTCCGGCCGATGATATCGCCGAAGGAATACTTCCCCTTCAACTGCTTGCGAAGCTCCTCGACGACGCTCAAATCGCGGAACGTCTCCACCCCGCCGATGACTCGCCCGGCGCGGTCCTTCAGGATCGCCGTGGAGATGCTGATCGGGATTCGGCGCCCGTCGACGCTGACGATGTAGATCGGCTTCCCGATGATGGGGCGGCCCGTGCTCATTGTCTGGCGCAGCGTACACTCGTTCTCGCAAACGCTGGCGCGGAAGACGTCGCAGCACCGCTGCCCGATGGCGTCCTCCTGCGAGATGCCCGTAATCTCCTCGGCCGCCCGATTGAACGACGTAATCCGCCACTCGTCGTCGACGGTGAACACGCCGTCGGCGATCGAGTCGAGGATCACGTCGCGTACTTGATTTTCCGACGTTTCGCTCATGGCGGGCGTTGCTGAGGAGCCCGGGGGCCGAACCGTCAATCGGCGGCCGCAAGGTGGCTTTGAGCCTACCCTGCCCATTCTACCGGCCGAGACTCGATCCGAGAAGCCTCCCTCGCGCTGCCGAGTGGCGACGAAGTGTGCCCCCAACGGCCGCGCGTGGGTCCCAGCCGTGTCGGGAGTGGCGCAGACCCGGCACGGAGGAAGGAGCCGAAACGGGGGTGCCACTCCTGGCTTGCCCAGCAGTGCGTTCCGTGGTGAGCATTAATACCCCAATTGCATTCGGCCGATCAACTTCCGAAATAGCCAAGAAACACCTTCGCCCGACGGCACTGCTGGACAAGCCAGCACTGACACCCGGCGAAGTTCGCGCCCCCGTTCTATCTCCGTAACGGCTTGCGCGTCACCTGCGGGCGAAGGCCGTCAGGTGCATGCGCTGGTTCGACATCGCCTATGGTTGCGAAGGCGCGTTGTTCGTTTGCTTGCTTGACTTGATTGCGAGTCCCGACAAGCAGGCCATGCAAGCCAGTCCCGCAAGCGCAGGATTGGAACTCCCCAGGAACCCCAGAAAGCCCAGGAATCCGAGAAAACCAAGATAGCCTTTCTTCTCCGGGTCGATGCCCCTCCTGACCTTCGCTGTGTTGAACGGAAGCAACACCAAGAGGGATGGCAGGGACAGGAGCGAGAAAAGGGCCAATTTTGTGAGGTGCTGGTAACTCTCGCTCGGCGTGAATCCAAGGAAACCAAGAAACCCGAGGAATCCCAACATTCCGAGAAATGGATTGAGGTTGGCTTTCTCCATCACTTGCCTCGTTCCGTCGAACTAGTGTTTATTGAGCAACACGAGAAGGCGAATGGGGCACATTGCTGCCCAATAACGTTCCCACCCGATGGCGGTGATTGTAGCACATCAGTCGCGGGCCGTGCAACCGTTTAGGTGGCCTCGGGGAGTCGGCCTCCAGGGTGTTGTCGGGGCAGGGAGGTGCCCAACAACACCCCAGCGCCCTCCGGGGCCAGGATCGGCTGAGGGATAAGGTGGCGACGGATGCCCAATAGCGTCCCGGCCGGTCCTCGGCAGCACTTCGCACGAAGCACGGAGAAGGCCTAGGTCTACTGGTGCCGACGCCGGATTCTCTACCACAAGAGGCGGCACGCGCTTGACATATGGGGAGGCAGGAGGTCGAGGCGTGGGCGTGCAGCGTTTGCCTCGTCTCAGCAGTCTGCCCTCACCCCGACCCTCTCCCAGAGGGAGAGGGGGTCTTTCCGGACAGCCAATCGCTATCCACCCGGAACGCCCTCGATTCACCGCCAGTTCCCTCGGCCACCACTACGGGTGGTGCGACACCAGCCATGCGTCGGTGCCCGGACATCGACTTCTCATGCTGCTGCACCCTCCCCCCCCGAAAAATCCGGAAAAAGCTCTTGCCTGCCCGCCGAATCCTGATATACTTCACCACTGCCTTAGTTGACTAGGGCACTCAGGAGGTTGCCGTGAACATCGATCCGAGAAGTCACGTTCCTATTTATCTCCAGATCGCCGAGGGGATTCGCGAGGCGGTGGCGGCCGGGGTCTATCTGCCCGGCGAATCGCTGCCGTCGCTCCGCGCCCTGGCCATCGACGCGCAGGTCAACCCCAACACGGTGCAGCGGGCGTACGACGAGCTGGCCCGCGAGGGCCTGATCTACGCACGCCGCGGCAAGGGCCTGTTCGTCGCCGAGCAGGGGACGGCCTCGGCGCAGACCCGCGCGCAGCAAACGGTCCGCCGCGCGTTTGACCAGGGTGTGCGAACCAGTCGCGCGGCGGGAATGAACGGCGAGGAGGTGCGCGGCATCTTCGAGGCGAGCATGGGTGATACGGCTGAAGCGGGGAAATGACGCATGACCACCACCACGGAAACCAAACCGGCCATCGAGCTTCTGGGCCTGACGAAACGGTTTGGGCGCACGACGGCCGTCGACCGTCTCTCGCTCCGCGTGACGCCCGGGAGCACGTTCGGCCTGATCGGCCCGAACGGGGCCGGCAAGACGACCACGATCAAGATGCTCATGGGAGTGCTGACGCCGACCGCCGGGCAAGCCCGCGCGCTGGGCATCGACGCCCTCGCCGAGCCCCTGCGGCTCAGGCAACGGGTGGGGTACGTTCCCGAGTCGCACCACATGGATCGCTGGATGCGCGTCGCCGAGGTCGTCGGCTTCTGCCGATCGCTGTACGCGTCGTGGAACGATCGGACCTGCCGGGAGATGCTCGATCGGTTCCAGCTCGACGAGCGCAAGAAGGTCAAGCAACTGTCGAAGGGGATGATGGTCAAGCTCTCGCTGGTGCTGGCCGTGTCGCACGAGCCGGAAGTGCTGGTGCTCGACGAGCCGATGGCCGGGCTGGACCCGCTTGCCCGCGAGGAGTTTCTGGACGGCGTGCTGCGCACGATCTGCGAGCGGGGGCAGACGGTGCTCTTCTCGACCCACTCGCTCGACGACGTGCAGCGCCTGGCCGATACGGTGGGCATCCTTCACGGGGGTCGCCTGTTGGTGCATCGCAATATCGAAGAGCTGCTGGCGACGACCAAGCGGATTCGGGCCACGCTCACCGACGGCCGCCTTCCCGACCGATTGCCCGACAACATGATCTGGCAGCGCGTCGAGGGACGAGAGTGGCTGGTGACGGTCGGCGACTTCACGGAGGAGACGGTGCGGCAGCTTCGCGCCGAGGAAGGGGTGGAGCACGTCGAGGTGATCGACCTGTGGCTGGAGGATCTGTTCAAGGACTTCATCCGAG
>CAZDHR010000506.1:0-4588 GCA_964505295.1 uncultured Planctomycetaceae bacterium | reverse complement strand
CGCAACTCCAGCCCTATCAGTACCACGGCTCGGTCTACGGCGTGGTGCCGGCCAAGCCGGGCCACCAGAAGCCGATCGGCGAGTGGAACAGCGAAGAGATCCTCTGCAAGGGGAGCCACATCAAGGTGACGCTCAACGGCGTGGTGATCCTCGACGCCGACCTGGACAAGGTCGACAAGACCATCGACGGGCGCGAGCACCCGGGGTTGCACAACAAAAAAGGCTACATCGGCTTCCTCGGCCACGGCTCGCCGCTCCAGTTTCGGAATATCCGGATCAAGGAATTGAAGTAGGGAGTAGGGAGCCAGGAGAAGGGAGTAGGGAGTCAGGAGTGGGGAGAAGGGAGTTGGGGCGCGGGTGCTGACGGCGCCGCGCCCTACGTGATCGTTCATGGCACCTGACCCCACCCACGCGATCCCCACTTGCCACTCCCAACTCCCTTCTCCCAACTCCCGACTCCTTTCTCCCCACTCCCGACTCCCCATGCTCCTGGGCATCGAAATCGGCGGAACGAAGCTTCAGCTCGGCGTGGGCCGCGGCGACGGCCCGCCGCTGGTGGAGCTGGAGCGCCTCGACGTCGAGCCCGAGCAAGGGGCCGAGCCGATTCGCGCCCAAGTCGCCCGGGCGGCCAAGCGGTTGATCGAGCGTCATAAGATCACGGCCATCGGGATCGGTTTTGGCGGGCCGGTCGACGTGGCCACCGGTCGCACGATCACCAGCCACCAGGTGGAGGGCTGGCAGGAGTTCCCGTTGGGCGAGTGGTCGCGCGATACGTTCGGGCTTCCCACCGTGGTGTCGAACGACTCCGACTCGGCCGGCCTGGCCGAGGCGCGGTTCGGGGCGGGCAAGGGACACCGCGTCGTTTTCTACACGAACGTCGGCAGCGGCATCGGCGGGGCCCTGGTCATCGACGGCCAACTCTACCGTGGCGGCTCCGGCGTGGCCTCCGAATTGGGCCACCTCCGCCCCGGGCTCCAGTGCGACCGGCCCGACCGGACGCTCGAATCGATGGCCAGCGGGTTCGGCATCACCGCCGCGGTCCAGGCCCGACTCGCCGGCGAGGGCTCCCACCGCATGGAGTCGCTCGTTCGAGGCGAACGGCCCACCGAGCCCGACGCGGTCCGCCGACGGCTCATCGAGCGCGAGGAAGCCGACGAGAAAGACGCGGCCGACCTGCTGGAACGGTGCGAGGGACAAATCGACCGACTCACGACCAAGACCGTCGCCGAGGCCGCCGCCGCCGGCAACCGGCTCGCCCGAGAGGTGTTCAACCACGCCTGCCAGGCGTTCGGCTGGGCGATCGCCCAGATGGCGACGCTGATCGCGCCGAACGTCGTGGTGCTCGGCGGGGGCGTATCACTGGTGGGCGACGAGTTGCTTCTGGTGCCGCTGCGGAACCACGTGCGCCGCTACGTCTTCCCGCCGCTGGACGGCACGTTCGACGTCGTCCGCGCCAGCCTCGGCGAAGAGGTCGTGGTCCACGGCGTGTTGGCCCTGGCCGCCGAGCAGCGGTAAGCGTGCCCGGGGCCGTCCGGCCGAGCGGCGCCCGCTTGACGCGACAACCCTACGATAAGCCGGGAGTCACGAGACATGGTGGCAATCTGCCGCGGCCCTTCGTTGCGATCACTCGCCCTCGGCTGCCTCGCGTTGGCGGCCTGTTGCTCGTTGGGGAAGGCCCAGGAGGCGAAGGCCCCACCCCAGGCGAAGGACGAGCCGCTCTTCCGCTGGGTCGACTTGCAGCGTCACCCGGCGAACCCGCTGATGCGAGCGATTCCAGGCACGTGCGAGACGCAGTGGTTCGTCGTCTCGACGGCGATCCCCGTCAACGGGCGGCTCCACCTCTACTACGAGGCGTCCGACCCGACCGGCAACGCCGCCTCGCGGTTGGGCCTCGCCCTTTCCGACGACGGAATCCGCTGGGAGCGGTACCAGGGCAATCCCATCTGGTCGAAGCAGGGCAACTGGGAGCACTTCCTCCGCGACGTCCGCGTCTATCAGTTCGACGGCGAGCCGGGCTACCGGATGTACTACTCCGACGGCGACCGCCACGTCGACCTGGCCCGCTCGACCGACGGCGTCCACTGGCAGAACTGCGAGCACAATCCGATCCTCGCCCCCTCCCAGGATTGGGAAGACTTCGTGATGCAACCGAGCGTGCTGAAGGTCGGCGACCAATGGACCATGTGGTACAGCACCTACGGGCGCAAGCCCCGCGTGACCG
Source organism: uncultured Planctomycetaceae bacterium (assembly GCA_964505295.1). GTDB lineage: Bacteria > Planctomycetota > Planctomycetia > Pirellulales > Thermoguttaceae > DATKZH01. Next base: position 2,367 of record CAZDHR010000506.1, on the reverse strand, counting down.
GCATGGCCACGTCGACCGACGGCGTCCATTGGACCAAGCACGAACAAAACCCCGTGCTCCCGCTGGGCAAGCCCGGCGCGTGGGACGACTACTCGGCGTTCCAGCCGTGGGTCTTCCGCCAGGACGGCTACTTCCACATGCTCTACACCGGATCGAGCCGGGAGAACCGCACCGGCTATCGCACCGGCCACGCCTGGAGCCTGGACGGCTTCCACTGGACCAAGTCGCCGGACAATCCCATCTTCGTCCCGGGGGCGAACGGTGCCTGGGACGGCGGCAAGGTCTCCGGCCACGTGCTCCATCGCACGGGCCCCGGCACGTACAACATCTATTACAGCGCCGCGCGGACGCCGGGCGCCACGTACCTGGGCCACGGCCTGGTCCGGGGCCGGCTCGAGCGAGCCGCGAGCCGCCAGCGCGAGGACCCAACGGCCCCTCGCGCTCCGGCGACCACGGCGGAAAGGAGCGAGCCAGTGAAGGGATCGGTGAAGATCGTCGCCTTCGGCGATTCGATCACCAACGGCGCCAGCCCGGCCGGGATGACCGAGGCGGATACGTTTCGACAGGTGGTGCGGCGGCAGTTGACCGAGCGGCTGGGGACGACGGTCGAGGTGGTCAACGCGGGGGTCAACGGCGATATCGTCACGCTGGCCACGGGGCGGCTCCGGCGCGACGTGCTCGACCGCAAGCCGGACCTGGTCACGATCATGTTCGGCGGCAACGAGGCGGGCTTCTATCGGCCCGAGACGAACGGGTTCGCCGACACACCCCGCGTGAGCCGCGACCAGTTTGCGGCGACCGTGGCGAAGATCGTCGATCGCGTCCGGGCCGAGGGGATCACGGTCGTGCTGATGACCTGCCCGCCCATGACCGAGCGCTACTGGGGCATGCACCTGGAGCCGTACCGGAAGCACGGCATCAACTTCTTGGTCAAGGACTACGCCCAAGCCATGCGCGACGTGGCCGCCGAGAAGGGCGTCGAGTTGGTTGACGTGTATCGGGCGTTCGAGGAGAAGCCCGAGCGGCTCGACTACTTCCCCGACGGGCTACACCCCGACGCGCGCGGCCATCGGGTGATTGCGGACCTGCTGGTCGAACGGCTGGCTCGGATTATCAAGGCAACTCATCCAAGGAGGTGAAAGATGAACGGTAGGACGATCGACGTCCTGAGAGGCGTGATCGCGGCGTTGTTCATCGTGGGCACTTGCGTACTTGCCCCCGCCGCAGATCGCGGCCCGGTCGTCGTCGTTTCGCAGAACGGCGAGGGCGACTTTCGCGGAAACGACGAGAAACCGATCCTCGCGGCGATCGAGAAAATGGCCGAGACGGGAGGGACGATCCTGATCCGGCCGGGAGAGTACGTTATCCGGCAGAGGATCGAGCCCCGCGACAACCTCACGATCAAGGGGACCGACGAGACTCGATTGAAGCTGGCGTCGCCCGTGCTCATCGCGTCGCCGGCGACAGCCGGCCAGGAGTTCCTCGAGGTCGGCGACACGTCGGAGTACGCCCCGGGCACGTCGGTCGAGATCCTGCCGCCGGAAGGGAGCAAGACCTTCCCAGACGGAGAGACCGAGACGTTCACCGCCAGCATAAGCCGCGTCGAGCCGGGGAAGCTCATCCTGGCCGAGCCCCTCCCTCATGCGGTTCCCGAAGGGAGCAGGGCCGGCTACGCAAACAACCTGTTCGAGATGAGAGGCTCGCAGAAGAACGTGCGGTTCGAGTCTCTGATTCTCGACGGGGGAAGGAAGCAAGGCGTGTCCATGCCCGGGCACGTTCGCCGCTGCGCGATCCTGGCACACGGCGCGTACTCCTATGAGAAGGGCCCCAGCGCCCCCCCGCTCGAGAACCTTCAGGTCGTCGGCTGTCAGATCCGGAATTGCTACGGCCGGGCGGTGGCGTTCTACTCGGTCGTCCGAAGCACGGTCGAAGGCTGCCGGATCGAAGACGTCGCCGATGAAGCGATCGATCTGGATCACTTCTGCTATCACTGCACGGCGATCGACAACCAGATCAAGCGCAGCGTCATCGGCGTGTGCATCAACGACGGATCCTACTGCACCGTTCGGAACAATCGGATCGAGAACAGCGAACGAACGGGCGTCGTGATCTGGTGGTGGTATCGGTGCCCGATGGAAGGCCTCAACGTGGAGAACGTGATCGAGGACAATTTCATCCACTCTCCGGGCAGGGACGGCATTTCCATCGGGAAGAGGTGCTTCCGGAACCGTGTGTCGGGAAACTACGTCGAGGGCGGAATCAAGGTGGTCGAGCCGGACAACGTCGTGGAGAACAACACGGTCAAGTGAAGTGTAGTAGGCACACGGCGTGTGGGCTGCTAAAACGGACGGGGAAGAGGCCCGTGGA
>CAZDHR010000505.1:0-4596 GCA_964505295.1 uncultured Planctomycetaceae bacterium | reverse complement strand
CCCTGGCTACGCAGCATGAGGACTAGGGCGGTGGCGAAATACTCGCAGTGTCCCCGGCGATTGTTGGTGATGAAGTCCTCGATGGCGTCGACGGAGGGGTCGCGCTCCTGCCCTTCGAGACTGTACTCGAACTGGCCCGAATCACGCAGTTGTCGCTCCAAGATGCGTGCGCAGGCGAAGTGGTTGTCGCGGTCGAGTGAGGACTCCTCCAGCCACCGGTCGGTCAGCGCCACCAGACCGGGCACCGCGCCCGGGCCCTCGGCGGGCGGCGGCTCGAGCAGGAACCGGGCGTCGATCCGATCGCGCTGGGACGCCGGGGTTTGCGGGAGCTGCGCATTGCGGTGGAAGGCATTGGTCGCCAGCTCGTAGGCGAACCGCTGGCCCATCAGGTCGTGGCGTCGCAGCAGCAACTGGCGTGCGGGGTTGATGAACAGCCGTGCGTCGTCTCCGGCGCTGGCGAAGGGCCAGACGCAGAACAGCGCTTCGTGGTCCATGGGCTCGATGATGATCTTCTGGCGGATGAGTCCCTCGATGCTCGGAAGCGGTGTGGCTCCCAGGGGAACGGCGACGTCGGACCGCGAGGGGCCCCGATAATGCCACTCGCCGTCCTGGTAGTGCGTAAGCACGGTTCCCCGGAGGTAGATTTCTCCGACGCGGCGGGGCAGGTCGGTCGAGTAGTCGGACAACTGGATTTGGAGCACCTCTTCGGGGTTTTCCAGGATCGTACCCAGCTCGCCCAGGGTAACACGGTCGGAGAAACCGACGGTGTGGCGTGTGCCGGACGTGGCTCCGCGCCAAGGGTGACGGCCCCAACGGGGCAGGGTGAAGAAGATCACCAGCGTCAGCGCGAGGGTGCCGAACCCCATCCGGACCACGCGGCGCCGCAGTTCCCGCCCGATCCCCGCCTGGCCGGCCGAAGCGCTGGCCGAATCGGAAAAGGCCGATTCCTGACCGGCCAGGGGCCAGCGACCGGCGGCGGCGCGCGGCGGCGCGCGGTTCGCCGCCGGACGATGGCGTCGTCGCTCGCGAACCAGGAACAACAGGACCAGCGCCGAAAGGCCGACGAACAAGTAGACGACCAGCAGCAATCCGAACAGGGCCTTCTGCCGGAACGCCGCCGCCACGACGACTTCCAGGAGACTCAACAGGGCCAGTTGCCCATAGGTGCGGGGCTCTTTCTCCTGAAACAGGAGGATGATTTGCAGGTAGACCAACAGGTTGCCGATGGCCAGGATGCGAACGAGCCCCCGCAGCTCGGACAATTGCCAGAGAAAGATGCAAAACGCCACCACGGCGGCGACGTTGGTCACGGCCCGGTTGAGTCGGAACCAGCCGGTGACGTCGGTCACCCACACGGACGTGATCGCCGCGGTCAACATCCAGAGCGGCAGCGCCGGGTTCCGCTGGCCCATGCCCAAAAGCAGCGCGCCCAGGCAAGCCATCGTGGCGATGTGGATCTGGAGCAGTCGTTCGAGGTACACCGCGTCGCCTTCCGTCCTCACTCCGGCTGAAAGTAATCGGCCAATTCCTCCGCACTCGCATCGATCGTGCGGATGCGTCGGGCCATCGCCCGGCGCGCGGGATCCCGCCACAGCATCGGAAACCGCTTCGCGTCGCTCAGGTCGTTGGGGCGCGTGCTGACGAGGATGACCTCCGTGCCGGGCTCGATTTGTCCCAAGGCGTGCTCGAGCAGCCCGGGTAGCCGATCCTCGGCCGAGGCCTCGGCGACCGCCAGCCGCTCCATCGTCCCCTGCATCAGGGCCATCGACGCCGGACCGCCCGCGCACTGCGGCTCGACCCCCGTCGTGCCCAGAAGAACGTCGCTGCCCCCCTTGCGGCAGAGGTCGGCGACCACCGTGGCGGCGAAGCTGATCGCCAGCTCGACGTTTTCCAGGTCGGCCGGATGGGGCCGGTCCGGGCGCCAGAGGTCGACGAGCACGGCCACGTCGCGGTTGCGTTGCTGCTCGAACTGCCGGACGATCAGCGTCCCGTGCCGTGCGGAGCTCCGCCAATGGATCCAGCGGCGGCTGTCGCCGGGCCGCCACTCCCGCACGCCGAAAAACTCGCCCGTCGCCCGGCTGGATCGCTGCTCCCGACGCTGCGTGCCCTCGAAGGCTTCGTGATGCCGGGTGATCCACCGGCGGGTGAGTTGGCCGAGGTGAGGAGCCACGACCAGCGTGTGGGTCTCGTCGAGGGTGAATCGGCGCTCGAAGAGCCCGAACGGGAACCGGGTGGAGACGCGGGTCGGCCCGAACCGGTATCGCCCCCGCTGCGTGAGACGGCCGCGATACACGCCGCCTCGCGACTGGCCGGCCGGCACGTAGAGGAAGAAGACGGTGGGGCGAATCGACCGACCGCGCCCCGGCCCGGCTTCCGCACGGATCTCGTCCTGCACGGCCACCGCCCAACTGCCCAGTCGCCGCCGCGTGTTGTGCAGACCTACGTTGACCACCAAAAGATCGCCGGCGCAGACGCCGGAGGGCAATTTCCGCTCGACTTCCAGGCCGCCGAGCGTGGCCACGACCAGCCGCCAACTGAACAACAACGGCCCGACGAGCATCCCCACCAGGACCAGCATCAGGTTCATTTCCCGCAGCATGGTCGCGGTGATGACGAACGCCAGCACGAACAGGTAGTACCAGCCCTCACCCGACAGGCTGGTGCCCGACCACCGCCGCCTGGGCCGGCGAAGCCGCTGCGCGATGCGCAGCCCCCACCGCACCAACGGGCTGCGACGCGACGACGCCCAAAACGTCTCGGTCACCGCTCGCAACGCGGTGGCACGTCGGCGGGGCGGGAAGTTGTCCACGTCGGCGGATCCTTACTTCACGGAGTCACGATGCAACGACGCCCAAGGTTCCCGGAAGCTGCAAGCTCCAACGATACGGCATGTGATTGCAGGTCCGCCATCCGGAGAGCCTCGGGCCGGCTGTATCGAGACACAATTCCCTGCCCGGCTTTCATGTCGCTCGCTCAATTCGCCGATTGTGGTCTTGGATGGTCATCGCTGCTCAGAGCGGAAGGTAGCGCACCTGTGCTTCCCATTCGCCCTCCAGGCTACACTCGGCCAGCAGCAGCAGATCGTCGATGGCCTGTCCGACGGAGACGGACCGAGAGACCTCGAACACCCCCGGCATTGCTTCTCCTGCGCGAACACGTTGATAGGCGCAGTATGTGAGCGTATTCACATCATGTGTAATCAGCACGCGTCGCTCCGATGCCGCCCATTTGAGTATGGTGGCATCATCCGCTCCCGAAAGGCCGACATCCTGCACACGCACAATATCGAGGTCCGGGTTCCGTCGGATGAGACCGCGGACGATGTCGTTGTTCAGGTTTTCGTCCGCCGCCATCCGAAGCATCGTTTGCCCAACCTTCATTGTCTCGCCGTCCGACGTGCGAGCAGACGGTCGCGGATGCCCTCCGGATCGAACCGGGATTCGTTCTCGCGTCGCACCGCCTCGGACTGCTGCATGCGCTGCTCGAGATATGCTTCCACTTCCAACCGTTGCCGCAGATAAAAACCAATAATCGCATAGATGTCCGAGAGCACGACCGTGGAGTATTGCTGGGCGATCTCCTCCGCGGTCGCACCTTGCTTGAAGGCGGCCACGATCGTGTCCAGGGTCACCCGGGTCCCGCGGACGCAGACCACGCCGTCGGCGTTGCTCTCAAGAGGAACCGGTTCCGCTCGAATGGTAAGTGACATGAATTGAGAATCCTCCGCTTCACGACCGGCATGCCGTGGATCAAATATCCACTGCAATACCTTCTGCGCTATTGTACCGGCATCCTGGACGATGCCGAAGGCCTTCGTTTCCCCGACTACGATCGCCAGCGACCTTTTCTCGGGGGCCGCTAACTCGGCACCGGCACTTCTTCCACCAGACGTTGGACCAGCGCCTCGATCGCTTCCCGCTGGCTGCCCTGGAGGTAGCCCTTGGTGATCACGCGATGGGAGAGGACGGGGACGGCCAGGCGCTTGACGTCGTCGGGCACAACGAAGTCGCGGCCCTCCACGAGCGCCGAGGCCTGGCTCGCCCGGTAGAGCGACAGGGCGCCCCGAATGCTCACGCCCACGTGCAAGTCTTCGCTGCGGCGCGTGGCGTGGACCACTTCGAGCAGGTAGTCGTCGATCGAGGGGTCGACCTTCACCCGGCGAACCGCCTCCTGCAACTCGATGACGGAATCGCAACTGACGACCGGCTCCAACCGGTCGACCGGCTCGCCCTCCCGGTGACTGGCAAGCACTTCCAACTCATGCGCCCGGTCGGGATACCCCACCGAGATCCGGAGCAGGAACCGGTCGAGTTGACTCTCGGGCAGGGGATACGTGCCCTCGAACTCCAACGGGTTCTGCGTGGCGATGACCATGAACGGCTGCGCCAGGCGGGTCGACTGGCCGTCGACCGAGACCTGACGCTCGCTCATCGCCTCCAACAGCGCGCTCTGCGTGCGGGGCGTGGTGCGGTTGATCTCGTCGGCCAGAACCACGTTGGCGAAAATCGGACCCGGCGTGAAAACGAACTCCTGCCGCTTCGTGTCGTAGAGGCTGCTGCCGGTAATGTCCGCCGGCAACAGGTCGGGCGTGAACTG
>CAZDHR010000504.1:0-4622 GCA_964505295.1 uncultured Planctomycetaceae bacterium | reverse complement strand
GGAAGCTGTTTTTCGGCCGCCACTCACCCAACCCTTAGGCCGGCGCCAAGTAGCGAGCCAGCGGCGGGGGGGCAGCAAGCCCGCCGTGCTGGTCCCAAGCAACCGCACCCTACCGCACTTTCCCAGCCGATCGGAGATGGGCGATGACCTCTTCAGCCAGCGCCTCAGGCGATTGGGTCCCCGCGTCGAGCACGAGGTCCGGCTTCTCAGGCGGTTCATAAGGGTCGTCGATCCCCGTAAAGCCCTTGATCTCCCCCGCACGGGCCTTGCGATAGAGCCCCTTGGGGTCACGCTTCTCGCACACCTCCAGCGGGGCATCCACGAAGATCTCGAGGAAGTCACCCTCGGCCACCGAAGCGCGAACCCGGTCGCGGTCCACCCGGTAGGGGCTGATGAAGGCCGTGATGGCCACGATCCCGGCGTCGCAGAACAGCTTCGCCACCGCGCCGATCCGGCGGATGTTCTCCTCCCGGTCTTGAGCGGAGAATCCCAGGCCGAACCGCTTGCCGAACTCGTCGCCATGCCGCTGGCGGAGCATGTCGGGCGTGGCGTTCAGGCCGTGGCGGATGTTGTCCCCGTCGAGCACGAAGCTGCGTACCCCATACGAGTGCAGCTTGTGGTCCACCAGGTTGGCCACGGTGCTCTTGCCGCAGGCACTCAGGCCGGTGAACCAGACCACGCACCCCCTGTGGCCGTTCAGCGCTTCCCGTTCCTCGCGTGAAACGGCGTGCTCGTGCCAGTGGACCTCGACTTGCTCTTCGTGGGCCATTGCGGGGCTGACTCCTTCTGCTGGGACTGTGAGACGGTTTCCAGGCGACCGAGTCGCGATCATAACCCGAACCCGGCAGCCGGGGCAACGCTGATCGCCCGCCGCTCGACGACGAACGGGGCCAACCAGTGTGTGGGGACGGGTGCGGTGCGCGACATGCTTCGATCTCCTTGGCTTGCGACGACGGCCTTCGGTCCAGACGGCTCAACTTTAGCAGGGCTCCCGGCCCGGCTGCAAGCAAGCGAGGGCCGTGCCCGGACTCCCCCACCACGCGATGGGGGGGCAACCTCGCCGATCCGGGGGAAGACGCTTTCGGGTTTTGCGTGGCTCGGTTATAATGGCGTCCCCAGCCTGGAGGGCTTCATCCCGCCGTACGTTCCTGCCGCACCACGTTCGGATGAACAGGAGACACCCGAACCATGAAGACGCACGCCGCCAAACGCTGCTTCCTGCCCGTGCTTCTCGTGACCGCGGTTGTCTGCGCGCTTCCGTCGCTGGTCTGCGGGCCGATGGCCGTGGCGGAACCGGCGCCGGGGTTCAACTCCGGACCGATGCTCAAGCGGTTCCTCGAAGGCCCGATGAAGGGGGTCGACGAAATCGTCTTCGCCACGCATCCCCGGGGAAAGGACCCCCATTGGTACGTCACCTTCGGCAACTACGCCGACCGTTCCGACCAACCGGAGCGATACACGTTTGGCCCGGACGATAGCGGGGTCTTGCTCTGCTTTGGCGAGGGGGGGCGGCTGTGCCGTCTGAACCTTCGCACGGGGGAGTTGAAGATCCTGTTGGAAGACGGCAAGGGCGGGATACGTGACCCCCACGTGCACTACGACGGCAAGAAGATTCTCTTTTCCTATCGGAAAGGCGGCGAGGACGCCTATCACCTCTACGAGATCAACGTCGACGGCAGCAAGCTCGTGCAGCTTACCGACGGGCCCGACGACGACATCGAGCCGATCTACGCTCCCGACGGCGGCATCATCTTCGGGTCAGCTCGATGCCGCCGGTTCGTCAATTGCTGGTACACTCGCGTGGCCACTATCTACCGTTGCGACGCCGACGGGGGCAACATCCGCATGCTTTCCAGCAACAACGACCACGACAACACCCCGTGGATGCTGCCCGACGGCCGTGTCCTTTACATGCGCTGGGAGTACGTCGACCGCAGCCAGGTCCATTTTCACCATCTGTGGACGATGAACCCCGACGGCACGGGCCAAATGGTCTATTTCGGCAACCTCCACGGTGGGATCGTGATGATCGACGCCAAACCGATCCCGGGAACGAGGAAGGTGGTGGCTTCCTTCTCGCCGGGCCACGGCCGTACCGAGCACGACGGCTGGGTGACGATCGTCGATCCGCGACAGGGGCCGGACCACCCGCCCTCCGCCCGAAACGTCAGCAAGTCGCCCTCCTTCCGGGACCCCTACGCATTCAGCGAGGATTGCTTCCTGGTGGCGGACCGGCGGGGCATCCACGTGATGGACGGCCAAGGCAACACGGAACTGGTCTATCAGTTGCCCGAGCCCGACCGGTACATGGAATGTCATGAGCCCCGCCCTTTGAGGGCGCGCCCGCGTGAGCGAGTCATCCCTCCGCGCACGAAGCTCAACAAGCCGACCGGCCGGCTGGTGTTGGAGGACATTTACGACGGCCGGAGGATGCAAGGCATTGAAAAGGGGAGCATCAAGAAGCTCCTCATCTTGCAGCAGTTGCCGAAGCCGGTGAACTTCTCGGGCGGCATGCAGCCGTTGACCATCGGCGGCACGTTCACGTTGGCCCAGATCGTGGGCGAGGTGCCGGTTTATCCGGACGGCTCAGCGCACGTGGAGGTGCCGGCCTTGCAGTCGATCTTTTTCGTGGCGCTGGACGAACAAGAGCGGCCCGTCAAGCGAATGCACAGCTTCCTCATCATGCAGCCGGGCGAGCTGACCAGTTGTGTCGGCTGCCACGAGCAGCGCAACGAGACGCCGCGCCAGATTAACACCGACCTGATGGCCTTGGAGCATCCTCCCAGCCGACCGGAGCCGATTGCCGGCGTGCCCGACGTGCTCGACTTCCCCCGCGACGTCCAGCCGATCCTCGACGAGCACTGCGTCGAGTGCCACTGCCCCGAGCGGCGAGAAGGGAAAGTGGATCTTACGGGTGATCGGACGGCGATGTACAGCTTGGCCTATTGGACCATGCAGACCCGCGGGCTGGTGTCCGACGGCCGCAACCGGGACCACAGCAATTACGAGCCTTACCAAGTCGGTAGCGCCTCCAGCCGGCTGATGACCTTCCTCGACGGGAGCCACTACGACGCCAAGCTCTCCGACCACGAAGTGAAGATGATCCGGCTGTGGATCGAAACCAGCGCCACGTACCCCGGCACGTACGCGTCGCTAGGGTGTGGCTCCTATCACGTGGGCCTGCCGTGGGGTCCGATCATGAATCGCTGCGGCGGTTGTCACGTGCGCGAGGTCGACGACGGCAAAGGGAAGAAGCGCAGGGTGCCCCACTTCCCCGGAGGTTGGGGAAGCCAACTCGAGCCGCTCAGCAACCTCACTCGCCCAGAGAAATCGTACCTGCTCTTGGCGCCGTTGGCCAAGAAGGCCGGCGGGTTGGGCCTGTGCAAGGAGATGGTCTTCGAGAATACGGAAGACCCGCTCTACCAGCAGATCCTGGCCTCGGTCCGCGACGCCCATAACCGCCTCGAGGAGGGCAAGCGGTTTGACATGCCCGGCTTCCGCCCCAACGAGCATTACCTCCGCGAGATGCAGCGGTTCGGCTTCCTGCCCAAGGACCTGGGGCCCGACGATCCGGTCGACTGCTACGCGGTGGACCGGGCGTACTGGGACTCGTTCGTCTATCCCTCCGAGTCCACGATTTCGGGCGGCTCCGGCGGTTCCTGAGTAGGGTGCGTGAAACGCACCATTGTCTCCGGGTGAGGCGAATATGGTGCGTTTCACGCACCCTACGGGGCTGAGGCGCCCACTGCCGGCAAGGCCGGCTACCAGTTCTCCGTCTCGACGTCGAGCGCGCCCTCTTCGAGCATCGCCGCGGCGCGGTCTGGGCGGATCCGCGGCTCGGGACCCTTGGGGAAATCTAGCTGCGGGCCGGGTCTTGCGAAACTCGTCCGGCCCGGGGCCCCTCACTCTTGGGGGAAACTGTGTTGCGGATTGTCGCACTTGCGCCAAGCTCGCGCATGGCCGCCCCGGCACGCCGCTTGCGCCTCCGTGCGAACTCCGCGCAGAACCCGCTTGGCCTCGCTTTCGCATTCTTTGGAGCTTTCGCTGGCACCGGCTCTATCGATGTGGTAGGATAGGTCTTTTCGTCGTCTCGCAGCCCAGCTAGCATGGGGTTGCGGCGTTTGAGACGGCGCGGCGCCTTCCGCGTTATCCCGCCGCCCCGGGGCAGAGTCTTTGTCTCACGGCATCGATCGGGCCGGGACCCGCGAAGTGTCTCAGGTTGTTGGAGTACCGGTACGTAGTAGGACTCGAGGAGAACTGAATGAGCAGCGACGGCGCGACGGCAGCGGCACCCGTGAAGAACCTCGGCTGGCAAGTGACCTTTGCCGGGCTGGGAGTCAACCTGGCCTTGGGGGTTCTCTACACCTGGAGCGTGATCAGCAAAGGCATCCCGGACGAGTGGGGGTGGAGCGAGGCGGCACGATCGTGGCCGTATGCCGTCGCCTGTCTCGTCTTCTGCTTGGTGATGGTGCCGGCCGGGAGAATGCAGGACAAGCTCGGGCCTCGGCTGGTGGCCAGTATCGGCGGAATCCTGGTCGGCCTGGGCTTCATCCTGGCGAGCATGACCACGTCGTCGGTGGGGTACATGCTGGGGTTCGGTCTTTTCGCCGGTGCCGGGATCG
>CAZDHR010000503.1:0-4651 GCA_964505295.1 uncultured Planctomycetaceae bacterium | reverse complement strand
TTGGTTCTACGGGGACCACTACCAGGCGTGGGGCCTGGTGGAAACCAAATCGGTTCTGGAGGGGGCGCCGAACGAGCTTTCCACGTACGTCACGGAAAGCACGTCCGGCGGCACGCCCGCCGGTTGGCTCCGGCGCTACACGCTGCGGATCGACGGGTTCGTCTCGGTCGAGGCGCCGGCGGCCGGCGGCGAGATCCTCACCAAGCCGATCGTGTTCGACGGCAAGGAGCTGGCGGTCAACTTCTCCACCTCGGTGGCGGGGGGCATTCGCGTCGAGATCCAGGATGCCGACGGCAAGCCGATCCCAGGCTACGGGCTCGCCGAATCGGAGGAAGTCTTCGGCGATGAACTGGATCGCGTGGTCCGGTGGAAGTCGGGCTCGGACCTGAGCGAGCTGGCAGGCCGGCCCGTGCGCCTGCGGTTCGTCCTCCAAGACGCCGACCTGTACGCGATCCGGTTTCGCCCGTGACGGTACGGCTTGGCTCGCAAAAGAACCGCGAAGAGGGCAAGGGCCCTCGTTGCGACCGGCGCGTGGCGAACCGACGTAGGGAAGCGCGTGTCGACGCTACGCCAGCGGTGTCCGCGCTGTGCAAGAGAGGGAGCCCCGGGTTTCTGGCCCCCCATTTTGTGGGCAAGTTGGCGTGACAACGGCCTCTCTTTCGCTTAGAATGAGATAGCGCCATCCTGAGAATTTGCCCTCCCCAACGCGCCCGGGGCCAGCGGGCCAAGCTGCTCCCGAACACGCCGTGAGACTGCGCCCGATGGACTCAGCACAATCCACTTCCCGGCGTTCGCTCCGCTCCCTCCTTGCGCGCGGCTTCGCTCATCGCGGACTGTTGTTCGCGATTCCCATGGTGGCGGCCGTGCCGCTGGTTGCCTGGTTGGGGCTGCCGCGACTGTCGGTCACTCCGGAAGAGGGCGGCCCGGAGACGTGCGTGGCCGAGCGGGGGACGTTCGTCCACGACGTGATCGAGCACGGAAACGTGGAAAGCGCCGACAACGTGGAGGTCCGTTGCGAGGTCGAGAGCTACGGCGGGGGCGTGATGATCATCTGGATCATTCCTGAGGGCACCTACGTCGAACCCATGCCCGACTGGGAACCCGAGGAGCCGGGCGAAGAGCCGCCCGATCTCTTAGTCAAGCTCGATTCCTCTGCACTGGAAGACCGACTGATCCAGCAGCAGATCACGTGCAACACGAGCGAAGCCCTCCTCATCCAAGCCGAGAACTATCTTGAAACGGCCTTGATCTCCAAGGAGGAATACACCGAGGGCACGTACATCGAGACAAGGAAGAAGTTGGAAGGGAACATCTCCTTGGCCGAAGAGGAACTGATCCGGGCAGAGCAGTACCTTTCCGACAGCGAGATCCTCCACGGCAAGGGTTTCATCTCCGACCGGAAGTTGCAGGCCGACGAGTTCGACGTGGAGGGGAAGAAGATCGATCTGGAGCGAGCCCAGACCGCCAAGGACGTCCTCGACAAGTACACCAAGCCCAAGAGGCTCCTCGATTTGGAGGCCGACGTCAGCGTCGCTCAGGCCAGGCTCGAATCGCGCAAACACAGCCACCACATCAACCTGGAGAAGCTTGCCGAGATCGAGGAGCAGATCGCCAAGTGCACGATCCGCGCCCCCCAAGCGGGCCAGGTGGTGTATGCCAACGTGACGAACTACCGCGGCCGTCAAGAGATCGTCATCGAGGAAGGGACCAAGATCCGCGAACGCCAGGTGATCATCCGGCTCCCTGACCCCAAAAACATGCAGGTCAAGGCCAAGATCAACGAGGCCCGCGTCTCCCTGCTCGAAGAAGGGATGCCGACCAACGTCGAGCTGGACGCCTTCCCCGACATGAGATTGACCGGCACGGTGAAGAAGGTGAGCGAGTATCCGTTGCCGTCGGCTTGGTATTCGGGCAACATCAAGGAGTACGAGGCGATCGTCAAGATCGACGACTTCCCGGAAAACGTCGAAATGCGGCCCGGCATGACCGCCAAGGTGTCCATCCGCGTGGAGCGGATCGAAGACGTGCTCCAGTTGCCCGTCCAGGCGGTCTTCGAGCATGGACGCAAGCACTACTGTGTGCTCCGCAACGGCCACGGCTACGAGGCTCGGGAAGTGGTCATCGGCTCGACCAACGACAAGGAAGTCGTGATTGCCAAGGGGCTCGAAGAAGGCGGACGGGTCGTGCTGGGGGCCGCGTCGTACCGCGACGAGCTCGATCTGCCCAAGTTGGAGCGCGAACGGGAGTCCAAGCGCGAAACGGTCGCCGCCGATCCCGGCGACCGCAACGGCGAGCCGTAGACGCGAGAGTCCCGGGCTCAGCCCCCAGGTCGAGCGAACGGCTCGCTTCTGACGGCTTTCCTGCCTTGACCTATTCGCCCCCCGCCGAGGGATAGACGGGGAGGGCGTCGTGCGGGTCGAGCGGCCGGGCGCCGGGAAGGGTGGCGACCTGGTCCACCGGCGGCAGACGCTCCACGCGACAGGTGCTGGGGGAATCGCCCGAAGTGACGGCCACCAACGCGTCGCCCGGGGAGCGATCGCCGGGCGGCTCGCAGCCGTGGCCGCCCGGGCCGGCGGGCTTGATCGGCACCAGGGTGCCCCGGCCGGTTGCGTCCGCGGTTGACTCGCCGGCCGGCCCTTCTTGCGTCGAGTCCGTCGAGTGGGAGTCGGGGTCGGAATACGTGGACGCGTCGGACGAAGGTGAAACGGTCCCCGGCGGGGAGGATGCATACTTCGCCCCCGCGGTTGCCCAGATCGGCTCACTCGCCGGGCCGGCAGCCCTCTCCGCAGCGATCAAGCCTTGCGTACTCACGTCGCCCTCATCGGCCACGTCACCCGCGCCGACGGCTGGTTGGTCGTCCTCCCCGCCGGACGTGGTCGCTCCCTGGAGCGGTGCCACCGGGTCGACGGCGTACTGGCTCCCATGCGCCTCGTTCCGGGCGCCCTTCCGTTTCCGCTTCTGGCGCATCGCGACGCGATCGGCCGGCTTGTCCTTCTCGGCGGCGCCCCGGTCTTCGGTCTGACGGGGCGCCGGATCTTCGCTCCCGCCGGATGAGCCGTCGTAGGTGTAACCCGAGTGCTCGTTGGCGTCGGAGCCGCTCTCGTTGGCGTAGGACGAGTCGTCGTAGGACTTGCTTTCGTCTTGGTAGGAGGAGCCACCGTCGCGGTAGGTCGCGTAGGTCGAGCTGGGCCGAGCCGTGTTCGACTTCGAGGCGGTTTCGGACTGCTCCTGCGACGGCCAGTCCGATTGCCGGCGTGGGGCCGTTCCGCCCGGCGACGCCGCCGTGGCAAGACCTTCCGATTGCGGCGGGTCGGTGGATTCCGGGAACGGCGCGGACGGCTCCGATTGGCGCGACCGGGTAAAACCATCAGAAAGGGCCACCATCTCCCAAACGACGGGATATCGGGCCGAGTTGTACCCGATGCAGGTGACCACGGTGAGAAACACCGCCAGGGCAGCCGCGATCTTGGGCATGGCTTCCTCTCCTTACACGTCCATGCGGCCCATGAGCAACCTGGAAACCATACACCACGACGCACCCGCGCCAAGCCGGGAAGGCCCAAAGAGCCGCGAATTTCGGCAATCCGCCGGCGCACGCATCGATCGGCGAGACTCTTCCGGACGGCGAAGAGATACCGGACGCGACGCTCCGGCATTCACACCATAGCTCCAATGAGTGGTTCGCAGCTCCGCCAAGGTGCGTACGATCGGGGGAAGCGGCCGTAACCGGACGACGGGAATGGCCGCGAGGGGACGAGCGGGCGGTTTGTGCAATCTATCGAGCGGCGAGCGTCCCGCCCGGTCGGCCAGAGATCGGGGGCCCGGCGTCCCCGGCTCGGACCGTCTGTGGGCCTTGCGACCCCACCCGTTTGCGGCCACAATGGCCGCCAGGTGTTGACGACGCCCTGCCAGCGGTTACAAAGGAGCCGGTGTGGTGCCCACGCATCCCAAAGAACAGGAAGTGCCACGATGAATCCCGCCACCGCCCAGGAGACGCCGGGCCCGTTCCACCCGGCCTCGAGCCCCGACTACGTCCCGCGCGAGCCGCTCGGCGGGCTGCAATCGCACCGGCTGCGGCAGGTGGTCGCGCGGGCGTACGAGCACGTGTCGGTGTATCGTCAGCGCATGAACAAGCACGGCCTGGCGCCCGCTGAGATCGGCGGCGTGGAAGACATCCACAAGCTTCCGTTCACCGTCAAGGCCGATCTGTGCGACACGTACCCGGTCGGCATGTTCGCCGTGCCCATCCAGCAGGTCGTACACCTGCACCCCCCCAGCGGCGCCGCAGGCAAGCCGATCGTCGTGGCGTCGACGAGACGCGACCTGGAGATGTGGACCGAAGTGATCGTGCGCAGCCTGGCCTCGTGCGGAATCCATCGCGGCGACGTGATCCAGAACGCCTGCGGCTACAACCTGTTCAGCGACGGACTGGGCCTGCACTACGGGGCCCAGACCCTGGGCGCCACCGTAATCCCCATCTCGGGCGGCGACACCGATCACCAGATCATGGTGATGAAGGACTTCGGCGTCTCGGCCATCTGCTCGACGCCCAGCTATTTCCTGCACCTGGTCGACCGGGCGGAGAGGATGGGCGTCGACCTGCGCGAGCTGCCGTTGCGGGCCGTGGTCTTGGTGGCCGGGCCGTGGAGCG
>CAZDHR010000502.1:0-4662 GCA_964505295.1 uncultured Planctomycetaceae bacterium | reverse complement strand
ACTCGCCCACGACAAGCTCCCCACGGGCGCCTACCGGTTCGAGCACCAGCTCCAAGACATCGAGACGCTCAACCGCCGGGCGTTGGCCGGCGAGTTGGAGCTGACGGCCGTCAGCCTTCACGCCTACGCCCACCTGAGCGATCTCTACATGCTCTGTCCGTGCGGGGCGAGCATGGGCGACCGCTACGGCCCGATGGTCGTGGCCCGCGAGAAGTTCCCGATCGAGGCGCTCCGGGAGAAGACGATCGCCGTCCCCGGCAAGCTGACCACCGCCTACCTGGCCCTGAGCATGTGCCTCGAAGCCGAGTTCTCCCACATGGTCGTGCCCTTCGACCGGATCCTCGACGCCGTGGCCGAAGGCAACTACGAGGGCCACGCAATCGACGCGGGCCTGATCATCCACGAGGGGCAGCTCACCTACGCCGACCAGGGCCTCAAGCGGATTCTCGATACGGGCCAGTGGTGGTTCGACCAGACCGGGCTGCCGCTGCCGCTCGGCGCCAACGCCATCCGCAAGGACCTGGGCCCCGAGGCAATCCGCAACGTCACCCGGCTCCTGCGCGCAAGCATCCAGTACGGTCTCGACCACCGCGACGAAGCGCTCGAATATGCCCTCGGGTTCGGGCGCGGCCTCGACCTCCAAAAGGCCGACGAGTTCGTCAAGATGTACGTCAACGACTGGACGCTCGATTTCGGCCCCCGCGGCCGAGAAGCCGTCACCCAGCTCCTCGCCCGCGGACACGCGGCCGGCGTCATCCCGAAGCTGGTGGTGCCGGAGTTCGTCACGACTTAGGTTTGCGCGTACGCTTCAAGCGCGGCCCGGTGGCCAGCACTCGTCGCCGCTTGCCCAAACGGCGTGTCGAATGAGGGACCATAGCTCTGCCGGCGTCCTTCGAGCGTGGGGACGGCCAGCTAGAGTGGAACGTACTGCACCAGATTCCAGCATTCGTCCGGCGCGCAGGCCTGGGCGATCAACTCCAAATCCCGCACGAATTGTCCGATTGTTGCTCGCAAGGGGTGTCCGAAAATCAGTCCCGTGAACTGGCGCCCTTCACGTTGCCAGTCCTCGGCCAGCGCCTTGAAACGGATGTCGTGCGTGAAGACGGCACGGCCAAGCTCTCGGGCACGTTCCAGGACCTGATTGTCCGTGAATTCCCGAGTTCCGTCTTCGATCGCCGTGAGCACGTCTACCCCACGTTCCCGAAGCTGATCGGTGATCGCCTGAGGAACGTGCACGTCCGTGTACAGCCGGACAGGCATCTAGATTAGCCCTTTGGCTCTAAGACGCCGCCGTATGAATGAAGGTTCCGACGTCGCGACGGCCTCGTCAATCGCGTTCAATTCCGCCTCGATTTCGGCATCGATTTCCGGGCGATGATCGAAGTAGTACGCCATGGCAGCATGCGCTTCCGCACGCGTCAAATATGGGTGCTGGCGACACATTTCATCCACCGACCACCCATGAGCCAGATAATCCATCGCAATCTGCGCCACCCGAACGCGGGGCGTCTTCTGGAGTCGTGCGGGGCCGTCTTCCGGCTTCTCGATATGCGGATAGCTCACCTGGGTCGACACGACTTCCACTCCCGGTCAATTCCACGCCAACTGGAGAAGAGAGGCCATTGTCCCTGCCAAGCGGCCCCTTCCTTCATTCAGTCTACCTCGGCCCCTCTCCGGGGACAATACAACCTCGTTCGCGTCGCACGAAAGCCACAAGGCAAGAATGGGCAGCAGAGCCGGGAAGCACACCCGATGGAGATCGAGCGCAAGCGCATTCAGACTCCCGTCCCCCTCACGGCTGACCTCCTTTCCCGCATGCCCCCGGCTCAACCACCGAACCCCAGGCTACCCGAAATACTCCGGCTCGCCGCCCGACTTCCATTTGATGTTGCACCCCAGGCTGGGCTTCTGATCCTCGGCGACCGGCCGGCCGGCCAGGACGGCGCCCAGCGCGGCTCGGAGGTCCTTGCCGGTCACCTCGATCCGGCTCTCGGGCCGGCTGTCGTCCATTTGCCCCCGGTAGACCAGGCGGCGCTGGCCGTCGAAGACGAAGAAGTCCGGCGTGCAGGCCGCGCGATACGCTTTGGCCACCTGCTGCGTCTCGTCGTACAGATACGGGAACGTGTAGCCGCGGCGCTTAA
Organism: uncultured Planctomycetaceae bacterium; assembly: GCA_964505295.1. Lineage (GTDB taxonomy): Bacteria > Planctomycetota > Planctomycetia > Pirellulales > Thermoguttaceae > DATKZH01. The sequence continues at coordinate 2,521 of CAZDHR010000502.1, read as the reverse complement.
TTTCCTCGGCCATCTTCTCCGGGGCGTCGTCGGGGTAGGTGGCCACGTCGTTCGAGTTGATCCCCACGACGGCCACCCCGCGCCCTTGGTACTCCCGGGCCAGCTTGGCCAGCCCGTCGGCCACGTGCTTCACGTACGGACAGTGGTTGCACATGAACACGACCAGAAGCGCCGGGGCGTCGGCGAAGTCGCCCAGCGACACGGTCTTGCCTTCGGCGTCGGGAAGCGAGAACTCCGGGGCCTGCGTGCCCAGCGGAAGCATTGTGCTGGCCGTTCTCACCATCGGTTATCTCCTTGATTCTCGGACCGTCGAATCGGTGATCTCCATCCCCGTGGGCCCAATCCGACCACTCGCTGGGATTCTACGCGGCCGGGCAATCGGAGAACACCGAGGCGGCGGCGAGCGGGTCAACGCCCGGCGGCAACGGGGCAGTCTGCCCGGTGGACACTCTCTCCGGCCCCACCCACCGCGGGAAACGCCGCAGCGCCGGTAGCGTTCACGGCAGCCGGAACAGGCGCCGGGCGTTGGCCGTCGTCCGCGCGGCCAGCTCCTCGACACTTTGGCCGCGAAGCTCCGCCAGGCATTGGGCCGTGTGCACCAGATAGGCCGGCTCGTTCCGCTTCCGGCGGCCGCGCAAAGGCTGCGGCGTCAGGTAGGGGCCGTCCGTCTCGATCAGGACGCGATCGTCGTGGATCACCACCGCCGCGTCACGCAGCCGCCTGAACTTCTTGTTCGTGTAAGTGACCGACCCGGCAAAGCCAAGGTAAATCCCCAACGCAAGAAATGCCCCGGCCAGCGCCCCGTCGCCGCTGAACGCGTGCATCACGCCCGCGAGCGGTCCTCGGGCGACCGCCTCCCGGAGCATGGGCAGCACGTCCGCCTCGGCCTCCCGGCAATGGATCACCACCGGCAGGCCGTGCTCCTGGGCAAGTTGCAGGTGCCGGTCGAAGTAATCCCGCTGCAATTCCATCGGCGTGAAGTCCCAGTGCCGATCGAGCCCCGTTTCGCCCACGGCGACCACGCGGGGATGATCGACCATCTCCACCACCCGGTCCCAATCGCCCGGTGCGGCCTCCGCCGCGTAGTTCGGCTGAATGCCCACGGCCGCAAACAGACCAGCGTGCGTTTCGGCCAGCCGAATCACGGCCGCCGACGAGTCGGCCGTGATCCCGGGACAGACGATTTGGTCGACGCCCGACTCGCGCGCCCGGGCGATCACTTCGTCGCGGTCGCCGTCGAACTCCTCCGCGTCGAGATGGGCGTGGGTATCGATCAGGTGCATGGCAACCGCCTTGGTGGCGCACGTTTCCAACGCGCCTTTGGGTTGTAGGCACGTTGGAAGCGTGCCGCACGGTAGGTTGGCGCCAGCAAGGCCCTGCGGACGCGAAGCGAAGTCGGCGGAGCGCACCTACTGGGAAGCGCGTGCTTCCTCCGCCCTCTCAGGAACCGTCGAGCCCCTGCCGCTGCGGTGCCCTTCTCCGTCGGCGACGCAGCCGGCCAGCGGGCGCCGGTCATGGAAGGTCGCCCCCTGCTCGTGCCAGTGCAGCACCGCCGGCTCGCCCAGTCTCCAGCAGAGATAGACGGGCCGCCCGTCCAGCACGGCCGGAAAGTCGACGAACCCCTGCGTGATGCTCCTTGGTTTGACGCCCAACTCGAGTAGCTCCTCCACGTACCCCCGTAAGCGACGACTGTCCTTGTCCAACTCCTCGGCGATTTGGGCCACTTCTTCCCGATACGGGTCGTCGGTGTCACACTCGCACCCGCACGGCAAGCTGGACTGTCGCTCACGCCGCTGGACCACCTCCCGCGCCAACTCGGTCAGGTCCTTCGTGATCGCCCGAACCAGCGGCAAGGTCGCGTTCGCCTCTTGGACGGTGAAGTGCTTGCGTGTCTCGGAATGCCTCTGGCGCACGTGGTCTCCTCTCGCTTCATGGTCGGCTGGCGACGGGGCTTTACTTCGAGGGGCTTGGTGACGAGCTTCAAGCGGCCGACTGTGGTGTGGCTGAGCGGGCTTCGCCCCCAGACCGCCTCAACGAGCCGCACCCAAAATCCGCGTGCCGGAGCCTCCCCGGCGGCACGACGGCAAACCTCTCATTGTTTCGGCCATCAGGCCACGTGAATTATAGGCGGACCGGGTCGCTTCACAAACAAGTTTTCCGATGCCCCGTTTGGTGCCCGTTGCCCAGCGTCGGATCCATCAAGCCACCGGGCATCGTGCCTGACGCGATCTCAAACGGGATTGCCGACCGCCGGGGCAACCGCTCGCCCGGGCTCGTGTTGTGCCGCGGGATCGAGCACACGACGCCACCGACGGGGCCTCGGGCGTTTGGAGGTGGTTTCCGACGCGCGGGCCGGCAATGGCCAATCGCGAACCCGCCCGGCCCATGATTCGTACACAGTCTAGGCCCGCTATCCCCGTCGTGATTCCGGGCCGCGTTTAGCTTGATCGGGGGGGTTGGGGTCTCGTTCGGAACCGCGTTCGGCTATCCGGGGCGGGGGCAGGCCGATCCCCGATGGAGC
>CAZDHR010000501.1:0-4662 GCA_964505295.1 uncultured Planctomycetaceae bacterium | reverse complement strand
AGGTCAATTCTCGCCCCACTGCCCCCGCCAGAGACGGGTTGGGCGAATGTTTACCATGAACAAGGGTCCACGCGGTGAGGCGGGCGGGGACAGGGCGTCATCAGAACGATAGCATTACCGAAATCACTATGATTCCACGTGGCCGCACGGGCAAAGCGGCCTCGCGTCATCGTTCTCCCCGAAAACCGGTATCGTCACCGTCCTTCGGCAACGATTTCAAGCCCGCAGACGAGCGGCTTGCCCCGGTCTTCGGCCGCGGGCACGAGCGAGATTTCGAGCTTATCGGCAACTTCCACGCCCGGGAATTCCTTGACCAGGGCGGTGCCGGGCCCGGCCTCGGCGGCGACATCGAAGTCGGCGAGCGCTTCTTGGCCTTGGAGCCGCACGTGGAACACTCGCTGGCCGGGCTCGATGTCGTCCGGCTCGGCGAAGTGGAGGCGGACCGTGTACTTGCGCGTCTCCGGCGGCGCATCGTTGGCGAGCGTGACAACCACCCGCCCCGCGCCTTGAAGCCCCGAAGCAGCCACCCAGCTTAGAGCGCCGCTCTTCGGGGGGACGCGAACTTGCGAGCTGTGATGGCGGAAGTACGCTGGGCTTGGGACGTCGAGCCGGACGGGGAGGTCGGGCGAAGGGCCGCCCACGCTGGGGTAATCCAGCCATAGCGTGCCGTCCGGCGTGCGGCGGTCGCCCGGGGCCCCGAAGTTGATCCCCACGCGGCGGACCGGCTTGCCGTCCCAGGCGATGGCGTTGAACGTCCACATTTCCGCGTCGGGGTCGTGGACCAGCGCGAGCGAGGTCTGGTTCTGGTAGCGGCACGTGCAGGTGCGCGTGTACTCGGGGGCGGTCAAGACCCCGGCGGCGGCGATCAGGTTCGACGTGCAGCCCGACTTGAAGCCGCCCAGGTTGCCCGTGCCCCCGTCGCAGGCCAGGTCGCAATACCCGGCCGCCGCCGACCGGAACGTAATCAGGTGCTCGCTGGCGATGGCCGTGTTGCAGCCGTAGTTTCGGGTGAACTTCCAGGGGAGCGGCTCGCCGGAGAGGGGATGCTCGGCCAGCTTGGGCTCGCCGGTCAGCAGCCGGTAGGCCGGTCCCTGGGTGAAGATCGTGTCGTGATGGAGCATGCAGGGCCCGGCGACTTTGCGCCCGAGGTCCTTCCACAGCACGCTCCCGTCGCGGCCGCGAAGGGCGACCATGCCGGTATCCGACTCGTCCTTCGCCCGGTCGCGCGACGCGCTGCCGGCTTGGAGCAGCACGTCGTGCTCCTCGGAGTAGTTGAGGAACGTGCCGAAGACGTCTTCCGACGTAGACCAGATCTCCTCGCCGGTGCGGACGTCGAGGGCCACGAGTCGCGGCGTGTAGTCGTCGAGCTTCACGCCGAACCGTTTCAGGGCATCCTGTTTGCGGCGCGACAGCCCGTCGATCAGAAACAGCTTGCCGGCACCGACGGCGATGTTGTTGTGGCGGAAGTTGTACTGCGCCTCGCGCTCCCACCGCTTCTCGCCCGTCTGACGGTCCAAAACGACCAGGCGCCGGCTGGCCGACGCGTAGCGCGTGGGCTGGAGCACCTGCCAGACGGTGGGCGCCGCGCGCTCGGCGTCGGCCTCCTTCCCGGATTGCACGGCGCCGAGGATCGCATTGAGCAGGCCGGCCGACTTGCCGGTCTGGACGGGACTCGACGTAGCAACGAGCAGATCGTCGTACGCGGCCAGAAAGCCCCAGTCCGACGTCGCGTCGCCGGCTCCGGTTTCGACCTTGAACTGCGTTTCCAGCTCGCCGGTGGCGGCGTTGAGTTTGAGAATGGCGTCGCCGTAGACCACGTAAACGCTGTCTTCGAGCGACACGTAGTTGCCGCCGATCTCATTGGCCCCGGGCTGATGGCTCGTGTTGTCGTAAAACTTGCCCAGATCGGCCAGGTCCTTCTGCCAAAGGAGCCGGCCGGTATAGACGTCGAGGGCCCGGAGCATGTGACGGCCTTCGATGAACAGGCGCCCGCCGGCCACTTGCGGCGAGGGGCCGTGGCCGTGGCGGGGGAGGACCTGGTCGTTCGGAGGCCCGCCGAACCAGAGCAGGCCCAGGGGGGCCTTCACCCGCTGGTCTCGGGAGACCACGCTGTTGGCCGGGTCGGCGTATTGGTGCGTCCAGTCGGCGGCGCCGGGAAGCGGGCCCTCGCGCACGAGGAAGCTGAATCGGCCGAACGGCTTCGCCCGGGCGGAGGGGAGCTCGGCCTTTTGAACGAGCGACGCCAGCCGGTCGTGCGGCATGAGGACCAGCGCCGTGCCGCCGTACGGTCGCAGCGCCCGAAACACGGTCTTCACGTAGTCGACGTCGCCGTTCCCCCCGGCGGGAACGTCGAAGCAAAGGGCGAGGTCGGCCAGGTACGGCGGCAGGGGAAACGTGGCGGCACGGCCCTCGTGGACGGCCACTCGCGTGCCGTACAGGCCCTCACGCCGCAGTCGGCGCCGCCAGGCATCGACCTGCGCGGCGTTGGGATCGATCGCAATCACATGGAGATGGGACGCCTCGGCCACGGACTTGGCCCGGGCGGCGACGCCCGGGCCGAAGAGCACGCAGTAGCCGTCCGTCACGCCGGCTTCGCGGAGCACGGCCCGAACGAGCGCTTCCGACTCGTCGTTGCCCGGCGGCGGCGACTCCCGGTCGCCGCGCTCAACGGACGCCTCGTAACGCTTCGGTTCTCCCTCGGCCACTCCGAAGCAATAGAGGCGTCCTTCCGTGGTGACCACGAACAGCTTCTCATCGGCGGCGAGCATGGTCCAGGGGTTGCCTTCGATCGTGCCGCGCCAGGCGATTTCGGCCTTCTCGTTCTCCGGGTCCGCCTCGATCGCGGCGACCTGGCCCTCTTTGCCCGCGTAGAAGCGAGGGCCCGCTTTGAGCAGCAGTCGGCCGGGCGATTCCCCCAGCGGGAGTTTCCACAGTGGCTTGAGCCCGGACTGGCTCACGCGGATCGACTTGCCCTTGCGATCGGTCTTCTCGACCACTCGCTTTTGGATTTGGAGCCCCTGGGCGAAGATCTCGTCGTCTTCGAGGCCGTACAGGGCTTGGGCGTCGTGCAACGTCGCCGCGGTCGAGAGGATCGTCTTGCCGTCGGCGATGCCGCGCATCGTGCCGGTGACGAAGAGCCAATCCCCGCGGGCGGTGACGTGGTGGCTGCCCGCGCTCTTGCCGCCGAAGTCAAAGCCGAGGAACTCGCCCGTCGCGAGGTCGAAACGCCCCGGGTCGGTCCGCCCGCCGGGTACGACGAGGCCCCGCTCGGTGGCGGCCAGGTGTCCGCGGGGCACGAGGCTTGCGAACGCCGGGCTGTTGTGCGGCTGGACGGTCCAGGTGGTGGCGTAGCCGCTGTTGGTCCAGACGGACTCGCCCGTCGCCGCGTCCACCGCGTGGACGAAGATGCCCATGAATGGCCAGATCCCGGCCGTGAAGTAGATCGTGCCGTCGCGCAGGACGGGCCCGCCTCGCACGGGCCAGGTGGAGATGAGCCGCTCGTTACCCAGCACCCTCCGATCCGACGGTCCACCGCGGAAGCGCCACACGAGGCGGCCGTCGTTCGCGTCGACGCAGTAGAGACGCCCGTCGTCCGATCCGAACAAGACCCGGCCTTCGTGCACCAGCGGCGCAAGCCGGACCGGCCCGTCGGCGAAGAACTGCCACGCCGGTGCTCCCGTCTCCGTGTCGTAGGCCGTGACGCTGTCGGTGACCATCGACGGGACGAACAGGCGCTTGCCGGCCGCCACCGGGGAGTAGCTCTCGTCGAACCGCAGCCAGGGCTGGCTGGCCGGCCAGGCCGGTCGCGGCACGGGGAGCGTTCGCACCCACTGCAACCGCAGCCCGTCGGGGAGCCCATCCGGCGAGACGGCCCCCCGCCCCGCGTCGTACCTCCACTGCGGCCAGTCGCCGGCCACCAGCTCGCCCGAGCAGCAGACGAACACACTTACCACCGCGATGCCGATTCTTGCCATTCGGATCGAACCTCCAGTACGTGCACGAGGTAACGGAGCCTGCCAACCGGGGTACCCGCGTGAGGGTTGGCCAAGGGGCAGTCTTTCACGATCGGGAATCCGGCACGGGGCGGGACGTGACGCGGAGACATTGGCGGGGCCGCTTTGCTCCAGCATACCACCAATCCGCCGTCGGTTGTAGGATTGCGGGCACGGTGGCGTAGAAGCCGTCAAGGGCGGTGGCAAGAGACGACGGCGGCGGGTGCCCGTTGTCGGGGATGTCCAGCCGTTTTGCAGCTCGCGCAATACCTCGCTTGGGGGGGTAACCGGATTGGGCGAACCGAGAGGATCGCCAGGAAGAAGTCCAAGAAAGGCTTGACGTCCTCGATACATACAGCGATACTTCTCAGTAGACGGATCGTTTTCCTAAGACGACTCCCCGGCCTCTGCGTAGCACGCCGGTTGGGCCGGCCCCCTGAAGCCGGCCATTCTTTTGCGCCATTCTCCTGCCGGGAGGTTTGCGATGGCATCGTCCATGCCCGCACGCAAACGGTCTGTCGTCTACGTCGACGGATTCAATCTCTACTACGGTGCCGTGAAGGACAGCCCCTACAAATGGCTCAACCTTCAACGGTACTTCCAAATGCTCCGCCCTTGTTTTGCGCCAGGACGACGTTGAGCTTTGGCTATGTGCTAGAGTTTAGGGCAA
>CAZDHR010000500.1:0-4665 GCA_964505295.1 uncultured Planctomycetaceae bacterium | reverse complement strand
GCGCCTTGGCCGCCCAGGCGCGGACCGACGGTTCCTCGTCCCCCAGCGCCTTGACCAGCGCAGGCGCCGCTCCCCGGGCCTCGCAGCCGATCCTTCCCAGGGCTTCCGCGCCCTTACTGCGGATCTCGACGTGCTCGTCCCGGAGCACGTCCACCAAGGTGGAGACCGCTTCCGGACCGATGCTCGCCAAGGCCCTCACGGCGCGGGTGCGGACCGTCGAGTCCTCGTCGCGAAACGCCCCGAGAAGCTTGGGGATCGCCCCCGAGCCCATCTCTCCCAGACAGACCACCGCCGACAGACGCACCTCGCCGTACTCGTCCTGAAGGGCTTTCTCCAACGGGGGCATCAGCTCCCGGGCTTTCCGGGCCAAGGGCCGCACGGCCTTGACGGCGGCCAGGCGGACGTACTTGTTCTCGTCACGAAGGGCCCGCAGGAGCATGGGGATCGCTTCCGGGCCCAACCTGCGGAGGAATCCGACCGCCTCGGCACGGACCTCCCAGCTTTTGTGGCGCAGCGCCATCTGAAGCACGGGAATCGACTCCGGCCCCAGCGCGTCGAGCGAGTCGAGGCTCTCGCGCAGGGCCTTCTCATCATCGACCGGCGGCGGCAACTCGTCAGGCTCCGGGGATACGCGGAGCTGAGGCTCGGGGGCGCGCTCCGACAGTCCCATACACCGCAGCAAAAGGAGAAGCCACCGGGACCCGAACACCTGCGAAGACGGCTTCGTCATAACACGACCCTTCACGCCGGACGCTTCCGCTCCAGTGCGCGCCCTCTGCGACAAGTTCTGCCCCCGCCGGTCCCCCCAAATCAGGCCTTGAGCGCCCTGTCTGCACTCTAACACGCCGCCGGAGGGGATTCAACCAGTGATCTGCGATCCTCGGCCCCGGGGGAAGGACGATTGACCCTCCGTGCCGATCACCAGCAGCCGACTCATGCTATCGTCGGAACGTGCGGATATGCTTGAAGCTTGCGATCGGACGTGACGAGTTCGCAGTCGTGCACCCTGGCCGTGGCGACGATGAGTTGGTCGGCCGGATCCGAATGAAACTGCCCGGGCAACCGGGTCGATTCGACCGCGATTTCCGGAGTCAGCTCCAGCAGGAAAACGCCCGGGTAGCTGAGGGCTTGCACGAACCACTCGCTCAGAGAGCACGGCAACTCGAGCCGGTTGCGCTCCACGAGCTTGGCGATCTCCCAGCACGAGATCGCGCTAATACCGAGAACGTCCGATTCGTTTGACCGGATCGCTTCCTGCTGCGATTCGGCGAGCCGGCCGCTGCCGTGTACCCACCAGACCCAAATGTGCGTGTCGAGGACGATCATTTGAGGGCTTTCCACTCGTCCTCGGCAACCGCGGTGAACGGATCATCGAAGCGAACGGGGGTTCCGCGCAACGGATACGGTCTTGCCTCACGTTGACGGGCACGGACGATGACCTCGACTCGGTCGCCAGCACGAAACGGGATTCCTTCGAGCGTGAGAGTCCCATCACTGGCGACCGTGGTTTCCGCACGGAACGTCCGCATGTCTCACCTCACTGGCGATGGAGAAGACGAGTAACCCGGCACGCCGTCATTCCAGAGCAAAGCGGAAGCTGCTGGCGTATCGGGGACTGTCGAGCAATCTTCACGCTACCCCAGAATGCTAGGTCTGCCGACTGGCGGTGTCAACCCCCAAGCGGGACGGGTGTGTGGCTGGTAGTCAGGCTGGCGGTTGCTCGCGGGCCGATTCTTCGACGCGGACCATCGAAAGGCCGACGGCGGACCTGATGGCTCATCGGGCCGAGCGATTCGGATCGCCCGATGAATCGCTCGGCTTTCGCGTGAACGCCCCTCGCCGCGCGTACCCGTGCTCCTGAAACCATGCCCACGCGTCGTGGATTGTCTCGTCGGTGGGGCGAATCGTGTAGCCCAGCTCGGTCTCGGCACGGCGGCTCGTGTAGCTCTTGGGCAGCCCGGCCAGGGCGAGGGCGCCGGAGTTGACGGCCGGCTCGCGGCCCGTGAGGCGGGTCCAGAGGTCGCCGCCCCAACCGGCCAGGCGAAGCATCAGGGGGCCGGCCCGGCACCAGGGACGCCGCGCGCCGGTCGCTTCGGCAAACAGGCGCCAGGCCTCGAGATACGACAGCGTCACGCCGGCCAGGATGTAGCGCCGGCCCGATTGCCCCCGCTCGATCGCCGCCAGGACGCCTTGGGCCACGTCGCGGACGTCGCAGAGGCTGAACCACCCCCGCGGCGCGAGGAACCCTTTTCCGCTTCCCACCTCCAGGAGCATTCGCCCGGACGACGGCTTCCAGTCCCAGGGCCCGAGCATGAAGCCCGGATTGACGATCACGGCGTCCAGCCCTTCGGCAACCAGCCCGAGCACGACCCCTTCGGCTTCGCGCTTGGTGATCACGTAGGGGACCGACGGCGGATCGTTCAAGGGGGTTTCTTCGTCGGCCGGCTCTTCGAGCGAGCGTACGGCCACGGCGTCGCAACTGGAGACGTGGATCAGTCGGGCGCCTTGGGCCCGGGCGGCCTCGGCCACGTTCCGCGTGCCCTCGACGTTGATCCGGCGGTGCCGATCGAGGTGGCTCCGGCCGATCTGCACGTAGCCGGCCGAGTGGACCACGCAGGTCACGCCGTCGCACGCCCGGCCGACGGCTTCTGGATCGCAGACGTCGCCTCGCACGACCTCGACGTCGAGCCCTTCGAGCGGGCGGGGGTCGGAGGTGTCACGGGCCAGGGCGCGGACCGCCGCTCCTCGATCGAGCAGCATCCGAAGCACGTTGTTGCCGACCAATCCGGTCGCCCCGGTGACGAGCGTGAGCGAAGATTTCATGGACGTGGTCTCTTGTTGCCCGGCGTGCCGGCTTCGGGCGTGAGGGTTCCGGCGACTTCGGCCAGCATCTCGCGTTGGCGCTTCTTCAACCTGACCCCGGGGCGCCTCGCTTGGACCATCCGGATCGCCTCATCGGGCCCCGTCGCCCAACCCCGACCCAGCAGGATCGCCGCGGCCACGAGCCCGGTGCGGCCGTATCCTTCGGCACAATGGACGTACAGCGTGCCCCGCACGTCGTTGAGCCGGCCGACGAGCGCGACCAGGTCGCTCGACTTGGGAACGTGGCCGTCCAGGATGGGGAAACAGCGAAAATGCCGGACGCGGCGCACCGCCTTGAATTCGGGAAACTCGCAGGTCAGATCGAGGACGCCATCGACGGCCTCCGGGTATTCCGAGGGGAACAAGCGCCGACCGATTATAATCCCGGCAGCCAGTTCCTGGTAAGGCTCCCTGCGCCAAGTGAGCCTCCTTGCGAGCCAAACCGCCCAAACGCACAACAGATACGGCAGCAGGAGGACGACGGACCAGACGGCCATCGTTCCGTCGGCGCGCTTCCCGAACACGCCGGCGCCCAGCCCCAGATAAGCCAATCCGGCGAGCAGGAAACTGGCACCGGCCCACCCCAGAATCCAGCTCGCACCCGGCAGCCGGAACGCCCACCACCCGAACAGAAGGCCGAACAGAACGAACAGGCTGCCGAGTTTCATGGGGCCGTGACGCCTGAGGGCTTCCAACGCCTCGCCTTTTCCGTCCGAAGGGTGCCGAAGCTGCTTTGCGTGTTGCACGTCCGTGACGGCCACCGCTTCCCAGCCGTGTCAGTCTCGGCGATAATCGAAAGGCAGTCAAGGTTGCCGTGTTCGCTCGTCCGGCATCCACGGTAGAATGGCAGCGTGAAGAAGGGACGCCATGCCTTCGACGTATCCCGCGTACCTGGAGCTCTTCGAGAGCGGCGAGCTGGCCGAGCGGGCCCGGCGGGCGGTCGAATCGCTGGCCGACTGCGCCCTCTGTGCCCGGCAGTGCCACGCCGATCGGCTCGACGCGTCGAACCGGAAATCGTATTGCCGCACGGGGCGGCGCGCCGTGGTGAGCAGTTGCTTCGCCCACCACGGGGAAGAGTCGTGCCTGCGGGGCTGGAAGGGCTCGGGCACGATCTTCTTCACCCATTGCAATCTGCGGTGCGTCTTCTGCCAGAACTTCGACATCAGTTGGGAAGGCCAGGGCCGCGAGGTCACGCCGAGCCAACTGGCCGGGATGATGCTCGGGCTGGAGCGGGCCGGCTGCCACAACGTCAATTTCGTCACGCCGTCGCACGTGGTGCCGCAGATCCTCGAGGCGCTCTCGATCGCCGTCGAGAACGGGCTGCGCCTGCCGATCGTCTATAACACCGGCTGCTACGACCGCCTGGAAACGCTCCAGCTTCTCGACGGCGTGGTCGACGTCTACATGCCCGACTTCAAGTTCTGGGCCCCCGAGGTCTCCCAGGAGCTGGCCCATGCGGAGGACTACCGCCAGATCGCCTGCCGGGCCATCCGGGAGATGCACCGGCAGGTGGGCGACCTGGTGATCGACGACGAGGGCCTGGCACGCCGCGGGCTCTTGGTCCGTCACCTGGTGATGCCCAACGGATTGGCCGGAACCCGGGGAGTGATGCGTTTTCTGGCCCAGGAGATCTCGCAGGAAACCTACGTGAACGTGATGCCCCAGTATCGGCCGCACGGCCACGCGCACGAGCACGAAGGGATCAATCGGACCCTGTGGGTCGACGAGTTCGAGGAGGCGATGGCGATCGCGAGGGAGGAAGGGATCCGGCGGTTCAATCGGGGTTAGCGCCGAGTGGCAAGG
>CAZDHR010000499.1:0-4669 GCA_964505295.1 uncultured Planctomycetaceae bacterium | reverse complement strand
CCGGAACGGCCCGAAGGGTGCTTCGCACAAATTGGACCTGTCCCCTTTTTCTTGTCCTGCCGTGCTACCGCGGTTCTGCAATCGCCGCGCCTATCCAATCATACTCCCGCGTGGCCACGATCTCACAGGGCACGATCCGGCCCGGGCTCAAGTCGTCTCCGGTCACGTAGACCACGCCGTCCACGTCGGGCGCGTGGGCATAGCTTCTCCCCACGCAGGCGTTTTTCTCGCCGGGGATGTAACGGTCGATGATCACGTCGCCTTGCCAACCGACGCGCGACTCGTTCCAGGCGAAGGCGACCTCCTGCTGGGCCGCGAGCAGCCGCTCCGCGCGCGAGTGACGGACCTCCTCGGGAAGCTGGCCGTCGAACCGGCCGGCCGGGGTGTCGCGCTCCTGAGAGTACGGAAGCACCCCCAGACGCTCGAACTTGCGCTCTGCGACAAACCGGAGCAGCTCCTCGAACTGCTCGTCGGTCTCGCCGGGAAAACCGGCGATCAGCGTCGTCCGCAGCACGAGTCCCTCGATCCGCTCCCGAAGCCGATCGACGAGCGATTCCGTTTCCGCCCGAGTGATGCCCCGATTCATCCGCCGGAGCACCCGGTCGTTGACGTGCTGGAGCGGCAGGTCCAAATAAGGAAGGATCTTGCCCCCGGAGGCCACCACGTCGATCAACTCCTCGGTGACGTGCAACGGATAGAGGTACATCAGACGGATCCACTCCAGCCCGTCCAGCTCGGTCAACCGCGCCAGCAAGGGGGCCAGTTGCGGTCGACCTCCCCGATCCATGCCATAGTAGGTCGTGTCTTGGGCAATGAGGATCAACTCCCGGACCCCGTCGTCGGCCAACTGCCTCGCCTCGGCGATCACCTCGTCGGGAGGCTTGCTGGCGTATTGGCCGCGAATCCCCGGAATCGAGCAGAACGTGCACCGGCGGTCGCAGCCTTCGGCGATTTTCAGGTAGCCGACGTGCCGGGCAGTCACGCGGAGTCGGTCCCGATCGGAGAGGGGACAGCTCGGGCCGGAACGGAACACGGTCCGGCCGTCGTCATTCCCGCTCGTCAACCGCCGGGCCGCCTCGACAATCTCGTCGCGCGCGAACACGCCGACCAGTTGGTCGATTTCAGGACAGGCTTCCAGGAGCGACTCCCTGTCGCGCTCGGCCAGACAGCCCGCCACGATCAGCCCGCCCGTGAGCCCGCCCCGCTTCAGATCGATCATCTCGCGGATCGCTGAGAGCGACTCCTCGCGGGCACTCTGGATGAAGCCGCAGGTGTTGACCAGCACGAAATCGGCCCCTTCCGGCTGAGCGACCAGCTCGTAGCCTGCCAAGCGCAACAGGCCGAGCATCCGCTCGCTGTCGACCAGGTTCTTGGGGCAGCCGAGCGTGACCAGGCAGCAGGTCGGTTTCGAGTCGTCTGGGTGGGCGGGGGGGGCCAAAGGGTGAATCCACAATCGGGGGGCGAAGTGCGGTCCGCAAGTCCGGGCGCCGGTCCGGAGGCCGGCCTCGGTCTTCGCAAGAATCCTAGCCGATTGAGGCAGTTGCGGTAAGTGGCCATTTCGGCTGCTTGCATCGCTCCCTCGGCGGCAGTATACTGTACGTGCGTACATGATATTCTGTCCGACGGGCCTACGTTGAGGCACGGGAAGAACGGCCGTCACAGACCAGAGGACGCCCGCCATGCTACCCGAAATCACGCCGGAAGACTTCTCTGCCAGCCTGGAGGCGGTAGCCATGGAAGTGCTCGACGAGGCGGGGATCGACGGCCCGCCGGTCGACGCGCTCTCGATCGCACGCCGGCTGGGGATCACGGTCGCCCGGGACGACCGCCAGCGAGGCCGGGCCCGATACGTTCGGCTTGGCGATGCGCGAGGACGCAAGCCTCGGCCGACGATCCTTCTGCGGCCGGAGCCTCGCTGGGAGCGGCGTCACTGGGCGGTCGCCCACGAGATCGGCGAGCACGTGGCGCATCGGGTGTTCGGCCGACTGTCGGTCGATCCGCGGGAGACGGCCGCAGACGCCCGGGAAAGCACCGCGACCCATCTGGCCTCGCGCATTCTCTTGCCCGGCCCTTGGTTTCGCGTGGACGGGCCGGCATGCGATTGGGACCTGCTCGAGCTCAAATCGCGCTACACGACGGCCAGCCATGAGTTGATCGGGCGGCGGATGCTCGACCTTCAACCACCGGTGATCGTCACGATCTTCGATCACGGCCGGGTCTACTTCCGTCAGAGCAACGTGTTCGGGCGGGTTCCGCCCCCATCGTCGGGGGAGATGGCCTGCTGGCGGACCGTCCACTGGCGGGGCGCTCCTCACCAATCGAGCGACGGGCTGCGGACCGTCCAGGCTTGGCCGGTCCACGAGCCCGGCTGGAAGCGGGAAATCCTCCGTGCCGAGGTGGAGCTGGAGCTGTCGTGGTAGCGAGCACGCCATCAGCCTTCACGGGGCCTCGTTGTGCGTTGGCTCCCCAGAAACAGGGAGCGGTTCGCGCGTGAGACCCGCGTCGGGCCACCGTCGACCGCAAGCCCGCTTGTCCCTGCTTGTGTCGCCTGCCGCGCGCTAAGGGCTTGATTCTGGCCTTGCAGCCCGACAGACCGTCGAGTACGATCCGCCCGCGGCCCGCCGAATCGATCGGGTGTCCGCGTAAATGCTTTGGCGAAGGGAAGTTGCGATTCCTCCCGGCCGCCCCCAGCGCCGTAGCCGTGTCGTGGAGGTTTCGCCAGGAATCGGGAAAGGAAGTCCGCGTGATCGATACGGACGTTCAGTTGGCGGTTGTGGGGCTTGGACACTGGGGCAAGAACGTGACACGCAGCTTCGCGGGAGCCTCGGGCTGCCATCTCGCGTATCTGTGCGATACGAACGCCCGTCTGTTGGATCATCACCAATCGCTTCACCCGGAATCGACCGCTACCCGCGACTACCACGCGATCCTCCGTGATCCTCGTGTCGACGCGGTGGCCCTGGTCACTCCCGTCCCTTACCACTACGAAATGGCCATGTCGGCCCTCTCGGCGGGCAAGCACGTCTACGTCGAGAAGCCGATTACGCTGACCAGCCGACACGCCGAAGACCTGATCGACGCGGCCGAACGACGGGGGCTGAAGCTGATGGTCGGGCATTTGCTGGAATACCACCCTGCGGTCGCCCTGATGAAGGACCAGATTGAGCGCGGCCGGTTAGGGGAGATTCACTACGTCTACTGTCAGCGTCTCAACCTGGGCGTCGTACGGCAGAACGAAAACGCCTTCTGGTCGCTGGCCCCCCACGACATCTCGGTCATCCTGTATCTGTTCGACGTGGAGCCGGATCGCGTCACGGCCAGCGGTGCGTGCTTCTTGCAGCGGGGAATCGAGGACGTCGTCTTCGCCAGCCTGCACTTCCCCGACGGTCGCATCGCGCAGATCCACGTCTCCTGGCTCGATCCCCACAAGGAACGCAAGATGGTCGTCGTGGGCTCCAAGAAAATGCTGGTCTTCGACGACATGCATCCCTCGGAGAAGATTCGCGTGTTCGACAAAGGGGCAAGCCTGAAGCTCAGCGGCACCTCCGAGATCCAGACGATCGGCGTGCGGCACGGCGACATCCACATCCCGCACATCGACAATCATCCGCCCCTGGACCTCGAGACCCAGCACTTCATCGACTGTATTCGCCACGACGCCACGCCCCGCAGCGACGGCCGCGACGGTTTGCGCGTCGTCCGCGTCCTCGAACAGGTCGAGCACGAGCTGCACGGCAGCCGGTATCTCTCGACGGATGACGTGGGGCTGCTCGAGCTCGTCTCCAAAGCGGCCTAGCGCGCCTGGGGGGGCTTCTCGGAGAGAATCCATCCATGTCGAAACCGCCTGAATACTTCGTCCACGAATCGTCCTACGTCGACCAGGACGTCGAGATCGGCGCCGGCACGACCATCTGGCACTTCTGCCACGTGTTGGGGAACGTTCGCATCGGCCAGCGGTGCCGGATCGGCCAGAACGTGGTGATCGGTCCCCGGGTGGTGATCGGCGACAACGTGAAGATCCAGAACAACGTTTCGGTCTATCAGGGCGTGACGTTGGAGGACGACGTTTTCTGTGGGCCTTCGATGGTCTTCACCAACGTCGACACGCCGCGAAGCGCCTTTCCCCGCAACCGCCCCGAGGACTGCCTTCCCACCTTGGTGCGGCGCGGCGCGAGCATCGGGGCGAACGCCACGATCGTCTGCGGCAACACGATCGGCCGGCACGCGTTGGTGGGCGCCGGCTCGGTGGTGACCAAGGACGTGCCCCCGCATGCCGTCGTGTACGGAAACCCCGCGCGGCACAAGGGTTGGGCGTGTGAGTGTGGCCGGGTCCTGACGTTCCGATTGTTCCGTGCCACCTGTGCCGAGTGTGGTCGCCGTTACCGTCAATTGACGAGGACGGCCATTGAACGAATCGACGCCGCCGAAGCGGTCAGCGAAACCCACTCCTCCAGAGAACGACCCGCTGCGTGAGAGCCACGATCCCATGATTCCCCTCTGCGATCTGAAGCAGTCCTACGAAAGCCTCAAAGCAAAGATCGATGCCGCCATGCAACAGGTGGCGGCCGAGACCCGGTACATCCTCGGCCCCAACGTCAAGGCACTCGAGCACGACGTGGCCGAGTTCTGCGACTGCCGGCATGGCGTCGGCGTGGCCAGCGGCACCGAC
>CAZDHR010000498.1:0-4706 GCA_964505295.1 uncultured Planctomycetaceae bacterium | reverse complement strand
TCGCTGACCGGCAAATGGCACCTGGGCCCCAGCGCGCCGAAGCGGCCCATCGATCGCGGGTTCGACGAGTACTACGGGCTGTTGAGCGGCTGCTGCAATTTCTTCAACCCGGCAAAGCAGGACCCGGTCTTCTACAACGGCGGCAAGTTTCGCCCGTTCGCCCACAACGATCGGCCGATCAAGGAGTTCCCGCCCGGCTACTACACCACCGACGCCTTCACCGACCACGCCATCGCGACGATCGAGCGTTTCGTGAAGGCCGGGCGGCCGTTTTTCGTCCACCTCTGCTACACGGCCCCGCACTTCCCGCTGCAAGCGCCCGGGGAAGACATCGACCGCTACCGCGGCAAATACGCCGAAGGCTACTTCACCCTGCGCGAGCGGCGGCACAAACGGCAGATCGAGATGGGGCTCGTGGACCCGAAATGGAAGCTCTCGCCCGTGGATCACAAGACGGGCTCGTTCCGATACGACTACGACGTGACACCGTGGGAGGACGTGGCCGATCGGGCGAGGGAAGAGCGACGCATGGAGGTGCTCGCGGCGATGGTCGACCGGATGGATCAGGGCGTAGGCCGGCTGCTCGACGCGTTGGACCGGGCCGGCGTGGCCGACGACACGGTCGTCTTTTTCCTCTCCGACAACGGCGGCTGCGCCAGTTGGCCGCCCGATGAAGCGGGGTTCGAGGAGTACAACCGGGGCATACCGGTGGGCGACCCGCGGGGCTACGAGTTCGTCGGGCGCGCCTGGGGCTGGGCCCAGAACGCCCCGTTCCGCCGCCACAAGGTGTGGACGTACGAAGGGGGTATCGCCACGCCGCTCATCGTGCGGTGGCCCGGCGTCGTCCGGCGCGGCGCGATCACGCACCAGGTGGGACACGTGATCGACTTCATGCCGACGCTCCTCGAGTTGGCCGGCGGGGCCTATCCGGAGACCTTCGGCGGAGACGCGATCCCGCCCGTCGAAGGGAAGAGCCTCGTGTCGATTCTGCGGGGGCAGAAGCGCCAGCCGCACGAGACGCTCTGCTGGGCGCTCTACGGAAACCGCGCCATCCGGCAGGGCGATTGGAAGCTCGTCTGGGGCGCAAGCGACCGGCGCTGGGAGCTCTACGACATGGCCGCCGATCGCACGGAAACCAACGACCTGGCGGCCGGGCATCCCGAGCGCGTGAAGGCGATGGCCGCGGAGTGGGAACGTTGGGCGAAGCAGTGCGAGGTGGACTGATCGTCCGAGGCGCCCCCTTTGCGCGAGGTCGGCACCCTCGCAAGGACTCCTCCGACAGATTCTCGCCAGGGGGCACGCCCTGAGGAACCAAGTTGCCCATGGTGATTCTGGACAGGGGGGCGATGGGCCGGCTATCCTGTAGGCAGCCTCGCTCCAGGGACGTGCCTTGCCGCAGCTTGAGCCCCAGGTGACGATGCGAAGTTGAGAGAGGTGCCAAGATGAGACAGCGATTCCTGTTCGTAGCGTTCTGTGGCCTCGTGCTTGCCAACGGCCGGCCGGCTCCCGGCGACTCGGTCAGCCTCGCGCCGCCCGACGTCGAGAAGGGCAACGACCACTACGTCGGCAACCGGGCGCCGCTCGTGCCCAGCCCGCTTGTCAAGCTGCCCGTCGGCGCGATCGAGCCGCGCGGCTGGGTCCGCACGCAACTGGAGCTTCAGGCGGACGGCTACACGGGCCGTCTGACGGAGATCAGCGGCTTCCTGAAGAAGGAGGGCAACGCCTGGCTCAACCCCACCGGCCAGGGCGACCACGGCTGGGAGGAGGTGGTCTACTGGCTCAAGGGCTTCTCGAACCTGGGCTACGTGCTGGGCAACGAGCGGATCATCGAGGAAGCCCAGGTCTGGATCGACGCCATCCTCGCCTCGCAGAAGGAGGACGGCTGGTTCGGGCCCGACGTGGGTCGCAAGGGCGTCGCCGCCCGAAACGTGGGGCGCGACGACCTCTGGCCGAACATGATCGCCTTGTTCTGCTTGCAGGGGTACTACGAGCACTCCGGCGACCCGCGCGTGCTGGAACTGATGACACGGTACTTCCGTTGGGAGATGACCGTGCCCGACGAGAAGTTCCTCCCGCCCTTCTGGCAGCAGCAGCGCGCGGCCGATAACCTGTACAGCGTCTACTGGCTCTACAACCGGACGGGCGAGCCGTGGCTGTTGGAGTTGGCCGCCAAGATCCACCGCAACACGGCCAACTGGACCGAGGGCATCGCCAGTTGGCACAACGTGAACATCGCCCAGGCGTTTGGCGGGCCGGCCACCTACTACATGCAGTCGAAAGACCCCAAGCACCTGCTGGCCGCCGAGCGCAACTATCGGGAGGTCCGCCGGCTCTACGGCCAGGTGCCCGGCGGCATGTTCGGCGGCGACGAGAACTGCCGACCCGGCTACAACGGCCCGCGCCAGGCGATCGAGTCGTGCGGCGTGGTCGAACAGATGCTCTCCGACGAGACGCTGCTCTGGATCACGGGCAACCTGATCTGGGCCGATCGCTGTGAAGACGTCACCTTCAACACGCTCCCGGCGACGACCACGCCGGACCTCAAGGCCCTGCGCTACCTGACCGCCCCGAACCTCGTCTTGAGCGACCGGCACAACAAGTCGCCCGGCCTCCAGAACCGCGGCCCCATGCTGTTGATGAACCCGCACGGCCACCGCTGCTGCCAGCACAACACGGGCCACGGCTGGCCCTACTACGCGCAGAACCTCTGGCTGGCCACGCCCGAAAACGGCCTGGCGGCGGTGATGTTCGCCCCTTGCGAGGTGACGGCCCAGGTCGGCGACGGCGCGGAAGTCACCATCCGCGAGGCCACCGACTACCCGTTCGATGAGTCGGTCCGGTTCTACGTCAAGACGGCCGAGCCGGTCCGCTTCCCGCTCTTCCTGCGCGTGCCGGGATGGTGCGAAGGCGTGGAGCTTGCGTTGAACGGGGAGCCGCTGGAGGTCGACGCGAAGCCGCGATCCTACGTCCGCATCGACCGGACGTGGGAGGACCGCGACTCGCTCGTCGTGCGCCTGCCGATGAGCGTCCGCGTGGTCCGCTGGACGGAGAACCGGAACACGGCCAGCGTCTACCGGGGGCCACTCTGCTACTCGCTCAAGATCGGCGAGAAGTACGTCCAGGAGGGCGGCACCGACGAGTGGCCCGCCTGGGAGATCCACCCCACCACCGCGTGGAACTACGGGCTGGTGCTCGACGAAAAGGACCCCGCGTCGTCGTTCGAGGTCGTTCGCAACGCGATGCCCATCGGGCAGCCGTTCGAGGCCACCGTGGCGCCGATCGAGCTGAGGGCAAAGGCCAAAAAGATCCCCGACTGGAAACTCGACTACCGCGGGCTGGTCGGCCCGATCGCCGAGAGCCCGGTCCGGTCGGACGAGCCCACGGAGACCGTCACGTTGATCCCGATGGGCTGTGCCCGGCTGCGGATCTCCGCGTTTCCGGTGATCGGCGACGGCCCGGACGCCAAGCCCTGGCCCCCAGCCCCCGAATTCGTGCTCGGACCCTCCGCCTCGCACTGCCACGACAGCGACACGGTCGAGGCGATGTGCGACGGGCGCCTGCCCGCCAACTCGAACGACCACCGCATCCCGCGCATGACCTGGTGGCCCTTGCGCGGGAGCGAGGAGTGGGTGCAATACCGGTTCGACAAGCCGAAGAAGATCTCCGGCGTGGAGGTCTACTGGTTCGACGATACGGGCCAAGGCCACTGCCGCGTGCCCGAGTCCTGGGAGGTCCAATGGCTCGACGGCGATCAGTGGAAGCCCGTCACCGGCGCCGGCCAATGCGGCTGCGAGGCCGACCAGTTCAACGCCGTCGAGTTTGATCCGGTCACCACCAGCGGCATCCGCTTGAAAGTCAAGCTCCAGCCCGAGTTTTCCGGCGGGGTGCTCGAATGGCGACTGAAGGAGTAATCGCATGGATCCTTGAGCTATCATCATCGTTCCCACGCTTCGCGTGGGGACGCACTTCGCGCGACGCTTTGCGTCGTAGATCAGGACGCGAAGCGTCCCAGCCGTGCGTTCCGACGCGAAGCGTCGGAACGATAGGCAACGCGAAGTAGGCGTAATCCTGCTGATCTTGAAGTCCCGTCAAATGTGAAAGCACGACCATGAAATCCCACACCGAATACCTTACGTTCAAGGTCCCCCGGCGCATGGACTTCGTGAACATCACACCCCAGGTGGAGGAGGCCGTCGAGAAGAGCGGCGTCCGGGAGGGGCTCTGTCTGGTGAACGCGATGCACATCACGGCCAGCGTGTTCATCAACGACGACGAGCCGGGGCTGCACCAGGACTACAAGGACTGGCTCGAAGGGCTGGCCCCGTTCGACCCGTCGCCCGAGCGATACCGCCACAACCGCACCGGCGAGGAAAACGGCGACGCGCATCACAAGCGCCAGGTGATGGGCCGGGAGGTCGTGGTGGCGATCACCCAGGGCCGGCTCGACTTCGGCCCCTGGGAGCAGATCTTCTATGGCGAGTTCGACGGGCGGCGGCCGAAGCGGGTGCTGGTCAAAATCATCGGCGAGTAGGGGCGACGGGGCAGCCGCGAGACAACCCGCGGTCCGGCTAGGGCACTTGGTTTCCGGAACTTGCTGCAGATGAGTCAAGTTTTTGGGGTTCAGGGTTCAGGATTCACGGGCATAGGTGGGACTCCAAGTCCTGAACCCTGAACCCTGAACCCTGAACCCTGAACCCTGAACCCTG
>CAZDHR010000497.1:0-4726 GCA_964505295.1 uncultured Planctomycetaceae bacterium | reverse complement strand
TTTCAGCAGCTTGACCAACTGCGACGTGCTCGACGTCAACGTCTCGGCCGCCTGCTTCACGTCCGCCTCGTAGGCGGCGATTCGGTCGAGGGCCTCGGCGAGCAGGGCGGGAAAGTCGTCGTGCGACGCACGGATGTCGATCCGCCCGGCTCGGCAGCGCGACTGCCATCGCTCGCTCGGGCTTTGGCCCGTCGTACATGGGCATCGGATCTCCAGGGCGAGGTTCACCCGCAGACGCGCAAGCGCGATCCGCTGGTTCTCCGCTTGACTTCGCCTTTCGCACGCTTCGGCCCGGACGCCCGTGGGACGGTGGCGCAGGCGCACGCCGGTCTCAACCTTGTTGCGACGCTGACCGCCCGGCCCGGACCGCCGCAGGCGCTCGACGCGGCACTCCTGCAAGATGTCGTCGAAGCTCAGCGTGGCGGGATGAGGAATGACGGTTGAGTGTTGAGGGTTGCGAGTTGAGGGTTGAGGGACGGGAAATGCCTCACCTGTCGACTCGCGGGACCGGCTCGTCTTCCCGCCGTCACCCCTCATCTCTCACCCCGCACCTTCCGACAACCAACCATCAACCACAGACTCTCAACCCTCAACTCTCAACCCTCATCCGAATCGGGATCGGCCAGCCAGGAGAGAAACCCGGCCAACTCCGGCGTGCGCGCCTCGATCGTCTTGTCCTCGTAGGAGTGAAGCCAATCGATGTATTCGGGGCTGACCTCGCGTTCCTCCGGGACCGCAAGCTGCGAAGCGTCGACGTGCTGCTCTAGCGTCCACGCCACGTCTTCCGCCTTGGGGAACCGATCGTCGGGCGACTTGGCTATCATCGAGGCGACCGCGTCGGAGAGCTTTTTGGGCACGTCCGGGACGATCTCGGCCAGCGCGGGCGGCATCTTGGTCACGTGCTGCATGACCAGCTTGATGGGGTTCTTCTCCGGGAACGGCTTCTTGCCGGTCAGGCAGTGATAGAGCGTGCAGCCCAGGGAGTAGATGTCGCTGCGATGGTCGGCGGCGTGGGCGTCCTGGGCTTGTTCCGGGGCCATGTAGTCGAACGTCCCGATCACCGTTTCGGTCGTCGTCACCTTCAGGTCTTCCGGCCCAGTGACGACCTCCCCCAGGGCGTCGCGAACCGCCCCCAACTCCATCAGCTTCAACACCTCGTCCTCGTTGATCCACATGTTGCCCGGATGGACATCCCGGTGAACCAGGCCCTTCTCGTGCAAGTGGGCCAGCGCCAGGGCCGCTTCGCGGATCAGCTTGCAGGCGGTCGGGTAGGGCATCGCGCCCTCGCGATCCAAGCGGTCCAGCAGCGTCTCGCCCTGGAGATCCTCGAACGCCAGGTAGTAAACGTCGCCCACGTGGCCGATCTGAAAACTCCGCAGGATATGGGGATGCTCCAGCTCGACACTGGCGCGGAACTCGCGGTGCATCCGGGCGACCTTCTCCGAATCGTCCTTCAGCGAGCTGGGAAACACCTTGATGCTGACCGGCTGTTCCAGCTCGGCGTGGACCGCCCGATAGATGTTCCCCAACCGGCCCACCGCCCTTCGCTCGAACACGCGATACGGCCCGAGCATGAACGGGCCCGTATGTCCGGCACGCAAGGCGTCGCCCTGAAACTCGGTGAGCAACTGTCTCTCGACCAGCCAGTCGATCCACGGCTCACCGGGGGCGTCCTCCGAGGCCCCGGTCTCATCCCGCCAGCGAGCGATCTGGGAATCGACCGTGTCGGCCGTCATCAGCTCGCTCTGGATGAGCTGCCGCCGGGTGTCCTCAAGACTACTCATGGGGCTTTCCTCCCGAAGCATTAAGTACGCCAAGGTGGTTGGCAACTTGTCGGTGGAAGTCGGACCGGGCCCTACACCAGCGTGAAATCGGGCAGCTTCTTGATCGCGCCCCCCTCCATGGCCGATTGATGGGCGAGCACGCCCACGCACGTCCAGTTGGCCGACTGGGGGGCGTTGGGACGCGGCTCGCGGTCCTCAATCAAAGCGGAGACGAACTCGTTGACCAGGTGCGGGTGCGACCCGCCGTGGCCGGCGCCTTGGATGAACGAGAGATGCTCCGCGTCCTGAATGGTCGACGTAAACTTGCGGATCGGCTCCGGCAGCCGATGGGCGAAGTCGGGCACGGTCACCCGCTCAGGGATCTCGGGCTCGGGCTTCTTGGCCGTGTGGATGACGTGCTCCTCCCCCTCGACCAGCGCCCATTCAAAGCTCTTCTTCGACCCGTAGACGTCGAAGCTCTCGCGGTACTGGCGGCACGTGTCGAACAGGAACCGCCAGATGTGGGCCGCAATATCCGAATCCTTGATCTTGATGTGGCACGACTCGACCGCGAACGGGTTGCCCGACTTCTTCGCCAGACGCTCGTTGATCGTGCCCGACCCGAAGCAGCTCACGTACTCGGCGCGGCCGTTCACCAGCCCGAGAACCGGGCTGACCACGTGCGTTGCGTAGTGCATGGGGATCATCCGCTCCCAGTACTCGGGCCACCCTTCCATATCCTGTGGGTGCGACGCCGCCATGTACTGGATCTTGCCCAGCTCGCCCTTGTCGTACATTTCCTTGATAAACAGGAACTCCCGGCTGTAGACGACCGTCTCGGCCATCATGTACCGGAGGCCGGTCTTGGCCACCAGCTCGCAGATCTCGCGGCACTCGTCCACCGTCGTCGCCATCGGCACAGTGGACGCCACGTGCTTGCCCGCTGAGAGCGCGGCGATCGACTGCGGGGCGTGGTCGGGGATCGGCGTGTTGATGTGGACGGCGTCCACTTCCGGGTCGTCGAGCACCTGCTGGAAGTCGGTGTACCGCTTCTCGACGCCGAACGCGTCGCCGATCTTGTCCAGCTCCGCCTGGTTCCGCCGGCAGATGGCGTACAGATTGGCGTTCGGATGTGCCTGATAGATGGGGATAAACTCCGCCCCGAAGCCCAGGCCAATGATCGCGATGTTGATCTTCTTGTCGCTCACCGGAAAGCCCTCCTGTTGAGATCCACAAGCCGCGGCCCGCTCGAACAGGGCTGACCAACCACCCGGTTGTGGCTTGCTCTCCCCCGGTTGTGGCTTGCTCTCCCGACCAAGCCACCTTGCGGCGACCCGCGGGCCCAAATTCCCATACCACTCCGCCAGCCCGGCGCCGCCGAGAAGCCGGACCCGTCGCCCGTCATGGTAGCGGGAACCGTCGGCCGTGGTAAGTACCCGAATGAAGATTCGCACCCGGCCGCAGCCGGGCCGATCCTCACCGGCAAATCAACCCGGCACCACGAGCGTTTCCCCGCCCCGGCCCTGTTGAATCAACGGCACGTACGTCTCCAACTCCTTCTGCGTGGCCGGGTCGGTGAGATCGACGGTGGCCCCGCGCTCGGCCGACAGGTACCCGGCCATCGTCAGCCGGACGATCTCCAGCCCGTACTCGAAATCGAGCATCCCGGACCGCCCCTCACGGAACGCGGCCACCGCGTCGGCGTTCTCGTCGGTATACCCGTAAAGATCCGCCTCGTTCGGCTGCACGGTCAGAAGCCCCCGGCTGGCCTGCTGCTTCTCCAAGGCCGTCTCGCTATCGGCCAGGCTGGCGGCGGCCGCGTCGCCGATGAACACCTCCAAGGGCGACCGCAACGTGTTCAGCTCGAACGCATAGCCCGGCCCGATCCCGTCCAGGGCAAGCCGCAGGCCCTGCTTGTCGAACATCCACGAGACGGTGAACTGCCCCTTGACCCGTTGCCCGGTGTCCGGGTTGCGGTAGGTGACCATGCCCGTGGCGAAGTCCTCGGCCGGAATCTCCCCGTAGTCGACGCCGTGCCGATCCAATAGCTCCTTGCGCCATCGCGGCTGGCCCCACTTCAACAGCGACACGTCGCACATCACCGACTGCGGCTGGAGGAACCGGACCGGCTTGCCGGGCGGGGTCAGGGCGTACCAGCTCACGGCCAGGCAGTGGCAGCCCATGTCGCTCAACACGCCGCCGCCCTGACGCGTCGGGTCCCAGAACCACGCGCTGTGCGGGCCGGCGTGCTCCTCGCCCGACCGGACCAACAGCGGCGGCCCCATCGCCTCGATCACCGGCGCAAGCTGCATGCGCTCGGCCGTGACCGGCTTCATGTGAATCTGGTTCTCGAAGTACGCCGTGGGCACGCCGAGCCCGGCCACCATGTCGACGATTTTCCGCCCCTCGGCCAGGTTCCGCGCCAAGGGCTTCTCGCAAATCAGGCCCTTCAGCTCCGCCCCGGCCTTCACGGCGTCGGCGATCTCCTCGACGACCTCCACCCGGACGAAATTCGGGCAGAAGATCGCCACCACGTCGACCTCCGGCACCATCTCCGTGATGCTGGCGAACTCCCGGGCGTCGCCCAGCCCTTGCTCCTTGGCATAAGCCAGCAGGTGATCCACGGGGTCCTTCGACACGAACCCGGCCACATCGACTCCCCGCACCTCCGTAAGCGCACGGCACTGAAAGGCCGCCACAAACCCGCCCCCCACAATCCCATAGCGTAACGGCTTCATGATCGCACTCTCCCTCCTGTCAGACTCCACGTCCGCGGTCCGCACACCAACGCCCAGCCGGACCCGACCCAGCGCGGGCCATTATACCACCCGCGGGGCACGACGCCAGCAGACCGCCGAGGCTCGCGATGTCCGCACCCCTGAAAGGGCCCGATACTTCCGTAGCAGCCCACACGCCGTGTGGGCTGCTAAAACCGGCCGTCATTGACGGGGCACATCGAGTTC
>CAZDHR010000496.1:0-4732 GCA_964505295.1 uncultured Planctomycetaceae bacterium | reverse complement strand
CGCTCTTGACTTATACCACTCCCACAAACTCCGCGCAAACCCCGACTTGCACCCCATTTCGGCAGTCTCCGCAACTCGCTTTGACACGCTCGCGGACTCTCGCTATGCTCCGGCCCCTTCGTCGGGCGCCATGCGCCCGCACGAATCTGGCGGAAAGGGGAGTCCGGCCGACCGCGTTGATGGAGGGAATGGCTTTGGCCTCGCCACCGAGCGTGCTAATCGTCGACCAATCGGAAGAGACCCGCGAGGTGCTCGAGACCGCGTTGGAACGTCGCGGGCTGCGGATTTTCGCAGCCAGCCGCGCCCGGCAGGGCCTGGAGCTGGCCCGGGTCCATCGCCCCGACCTCGTCGTCCTCGACCTCGAATCGCAGGGCCCCAGCCCCGAGGAGACCTACGCCCGATTCGCGCGGGAGGTATCGGAGCATCCGACCCACCTGATCTTGCTGGGCAGTTGTCGCCTGCCCAACCGCTCGCCGGGCCCGGAATTCGTGCGCAAGCCCTATCACTACGGCCCTTTGGTTCGTAGAATCGAAGAGTTATTGGGAGTCGCCGAGCCGGCGCTGGCTCGGTGCGCGTGAAGCGAATTGCTCCCGATAAGCCATGGTCGCACCGCTCAGATGGGGCGTGCGAGGAGCGGAGTCACCACCGTGCCTTCCCTGTTTGTGATCCGCGGCAACGATCAGGGCACCCGTTTCGAGCTGGAAGGGGTCGCCGTCGGGATGGGGCGCGACGCGTCGAACGATGTCCAGCTCCACGATACGGAAGTCTCCCGACAGCACGCCGAGATTCGCCGGGCGGATGGTGGCTACCGAATCGTCGATCTGCGCAGCTCCAACGGCACCTTCGTTAACGGTCAGCGGGTCGACGAGCATCGGCTCACCAGCGGCGACCAGGTCCAGCTCGGCGGCACGTTGATGCTCTTCACGCGGCCCGCCGAAGAGCCGGGACAAGACCTGACCGATCAGATCAGCATCGCCTCCGACCAGCAGACGGGGGATGAGTCGCACATCGTGCACTCGGTTTCCCAGGCGGAGGGGAGTCGGATGTTTCGGCACGAGGCCGATCTGCCCGAGAACTCCTGGCTGGCCCGGGCCCGCAGCAACCTCCAGGTGATGTACCGCACGGCCCTGGCCGTCAGCCACACGCTCGACATCGACCAGTTACTCCAGCGGATCATGGAGTTGATCTTCGAATGGGTCGAGGCCGATCGCGGCTGCATCATGCTGGTCCACCCGGAGAGCAAGGACCTGGAGCCGAAGGTCCGTCGCACGCGCCAAGGGGCCCGGGGAGGCGACCGGATCACGATCAGCAAGACGATTCTCGACTACGTGATGGAGCGGAACGAGGGCGTGCTGACCAGCGACGCCCGGCAGGACGACCGCTGGAACTCGGCCGCCAGTATCCTTCAGATGGGCATCCGCGAGGCGATCTGCGTGCCCATGCAGGGCCGCTACGACGTGGTCGGCGTGATCTACATCGACACGTCCACTTCGCCGCAGGAGGTGATCCAGAAAGGCGGGGCCACCAAGTTCAGCCAGGATCACCTCAAGCTGATGATCGCCATCGCCCACCAGGCCGCCCTGGCCGTGGAAGACACCCGATACTACTCGGCCATGGTCCAGGCGGAGCGGCTGGCCGCCATCGGGCAGACGATCGCCACCCTCTCGCACTACATCAAGAACATCCTCCAAGGCATCCGCGGCGGCAGCTACCTGATCGAGATGGGCCTCTCCGACCATGACGAGTCGGTAGTCCAGAAGGGTTGGAAGATCGTCGAAAAGAACCAGAACAAGATCTCCGCCCTCGTGATGGACATGCTCACCTTCAGCAAGGAGCGCGAGCCGGAATTGGCCCCGGCCGATCTGAATCAGGTCGTCGGCGACGTGATCGAGCTGATGCAGGCCCGGGCCCTTGACCTGGAGGTCGAAGTCCACTGGCAGCCGGCCCATGGGATCCCCGAGCTGGTGTTCGACCCGGAGGGGATCCATCGGGCGGTGCTCAACGTGGTGACCAACGCCATCGACGCGGCCTGCGAGATCGAGGCCCCGGGCCGCGTCGACGTGGCCACCCGGTACGACGCCGAAGAGGCCAAGGTCGTCGTGGTCGTCTCCGACAATGGGCCCGGCATCGCCCCCGACCAGGTCGAGAGCCTTTTCCGCCCGTTTGTCTCGCACAAGAGCAGTCGCGGAACCGGCTTAGGGCTCCCCGTGAGCCAGAAGATCCTGGGCGAGCACGGAGGCCGCATCCTCCTCGACAGCACGCCCGGCAAGGGTAGCCGGTTCACCCTGGAGATCCCGGCCGTGCTTTCCGATTCCGTGCCGAAGACGATCAGCATCGAGAAACATGGAGCCAATTCGTAGCCCAGGCTTCCAGCCGCCGGATGTGAACCCAGGCAGGATGCCCGTCGTGGGGCGGAGCCCATCCGTTGTCGCCTGTTCTCACCAGGTTCTCAGCAAACGAGGAGTTTCCATGGCAGATCCCGTGTACAAAAAGATCCAACTGGTCGGCACGTCGACCGAGTCGTTCAGCGCCGCCGCCGCCAACGCGGTCGGCAAGGCGTCCGAGACGCTCCGCAACATGAGCTGGTTCGAGGTCGTCGAACAGCGCGGCAGCATCGCCGACGGAAAGATCCAGCAGTACCAGGTGACCGTGAACGTCGGCTTCCGGGTGGAGTAGCCGACGCGGCGGTGTGAGGGGGGGAAGGGGGTGACAAGGTGAGGGGTGACAGGGTGAAGAAGACGATCAGGACACCATTGCGATCTCGAGGTGTATCGCAAGGCGTTTGAAGCGGCGATGCGGGTTTTCGAGTTGTCGAAAGGTCTCCTTAAAGAGGGAGAGTATTCGTTCACGGATCAGATACGCCGCGCGTCGCGGAGCGTGTGCAGCAGCCTTGCGGAGGCATGGAGAAAACGCCGCTACCAGGCGGTATTCGTCAGCAAGCTTTCGGACGCCCCAGACCGAGGCGGCCGAGACGCAAGTATGGCTCGAGTTCGCCGTCTCAAATGCGGCTACCTCGCCCCCGACGATGGACGCACGCTCTACGCGACCTACGACAACACCCTCGGAACAATTGTCGTAGTGATCAATCACCCAACCTGGGTGTTGCGGTAACACGCTCCTCACCCCGTCACCTTGTCACCCCGTCACCTTGTCACCCCGTCACCTCGTCACCCCGTCACTCCCTCACCTCCCCAGGCCCACAAACGGGTTCCCCCGCTTCTCTCGCCCCACGGTCGTCTCCGGGCCGTGGCCGGAGAGGAGGATGGTTTCGTCGGGCAGGGTGAAGAGCTTCTGGTGGATGCCGTCGGCCAGTTGATCGAAGCTGCCGCCGGGGAAGTCGGTCCGGCCGATGCTCCCGGCGAAGATCACGTCGCCGACGAACACGATCGCCGGATCGTGGTCCATCCAGAGATACACGACGTGGCCGCTCGAGTGGCCCGGGATCTCCCGCACCTGGAGGTCGAATCCCGCGGCCGAGTAGGTGTCGCCCTCCTTGACCGTGACGTCGGCCGGCGGGCTGGTGATCGGGAGCCCGAAGTCGGCCGATAGGTTCAAGCTCGCGTCGGTCAGCTTGGGCGCGTCGCCGTGGCCGATCACCAGCGGGCAGTCGGGCCAACGGTGCTTCAGGGCCGCGTTTCCCCCGATGTGGTCGCTGTGCCCGTGCGTGTTCAGGATGGCGCCCGGCTCCAGGCGCCGCTCATCCAAGTGGGCAATGATCTTCCCCGGCTCCAGGCCCGGGTCGATCACCAGGCAATCCTCCCGCCCTTCAAGCTGGGCGACGTACGCGTTCTCCTGAAAGGCCATGGAGACGACGGCAGCGAGTTGGATTTTGGGCCGATTCAAAACTGACCTCCCCACGTGGGCGGAAACTGGGTAAATTGCAGAATGATTGCAGTCCGCTTCGACCGGCCCAACCGCATGAGCTGGGAAAACGTGGCTGCAAGGGTCGGTCCATTGTAATTTTGTCAACCCCGCACGGCGATAGCGACGAAGAGGGTGGTGACGCCCTGAGTCGGCCCTCCACGCTTTCTCAATGAGTAGGCCGGCCACCGGACGGCTCGACCGGGCACGGGCAAGGTGGCCCATCGAGCCGCAGGGGATTTTGGCACGTAACTTGCTTAACCAGCAAACCGTTCTTTCCAAGGGACCGAATCGGGAGGGGACGCAGCCGCGTTCGGCCATATTGCGCCGATCTCCCGTTCCGACCCAGGACCGCGCAACAGGGGAGCACTCCATGGCGTTCAGGAACCTGGCTCACCACGGCTGGCTCGCCGCGCTGGCCACGGCCTGCCTGGTCTCCTGGGCAACGGCCCAGGACTACAACAGGCGGCCTCCGTCAAGCCCTGGCCCATCCGGCGGCCCGTATCGCGTGGCCGCCCAACCGCAGGCCCAACCGGCTCGTCGGCCGCCGTCCGCGCAAGCTCGCACCCCCTACCAGCTCGCCGAGCGGTCCGCCGCCTTGGCCAACCGGACGACCGGAGCCCAGGGCCAACCCCAGGAGCACCCGCTGGCGCCGACCATTCGCTGGGCCCGCGAGGGCGTGCACAACCTCAAGCAGATCCAGGATTACTCCGCCGTGATGGTGAAGCGGGAACGAGTCAACGGCAAGCTCCTCGACGAGCAGTACCTGTTCATCAAGATGCGGCACCGCCCGCTCAGCGTCTACCTCTACTTCCTCAAGCCCGACAGCCTCCAGGGCCAAGAAGTAATGTGGATCGAGAACCAAAACGAC
>CAZDHR010000495.1:0-4760 GCA_964505295.1 uncultured Planctomycetaceae bacterium | reverse complement strand
GTTGACCGGAAACGGCGCCCACGGGTTCGATCAGATCCAATGGGCCCTCGACATGGACCACACCGGGCCGGTCGAGGTCTGGGCCGAAGGCGGCAAGCTCGACGCGCCCGTCTACACCGAGCCCGAGAGCGGCGCCCGGGGTAATACCCTGTGCAGCAAGGGGCGGATGGTCACCTACCGCTACGCCAACGGGGTGATCGTCAAGACGAACGACGGCCTGGTCACCGGCAAGCGCGCGGGCCAGTCGGCCGGCAGTCTCGTCTGCGGCGCCCTGTTCATCGGCGATAAGGGCGAGGTCTTCGTCGGCTGCAACGCGTACGGCGCCGATCCGCCGGAGATCGCCAAGGAGCCGATCGGCGAGTCGGAGATCCACCTGCCCGTGAGCGACAACCACATGCAGAACTGGTTCGACTGCATCCGGTCGCGCGAGCGGCCCATCGCCGACGTGGAGATCGGCCACCGCTCGGCGATCGTCTGCCACCTGGGCAACATCGCCCGCTGGCTCGGCCGAAAGCTCGTCTGGGACCCGAAGACCGAGACCTTTCCCGGCGACGACGAGGCCAACGGGTACCTGGACCGCCCGAGGCGGAAAGGGTACGAGTTGCCGGAGCCGGTTTAGAGGGCAGCTCGGCGGTTCGTAGTGAAGGCATTCATGCGGTCAAGCCGGTCGAGCCGCACGGTGGGGATACTACGCCGGCAGAGCGACCGTACCCGACGAATCGTGGCACTGCGAGCCTTGGCGTGAGGCTTCGCGCCGCTCCGCGCTAAGGTGACTTTGCCCAGTTTTCCACGGCCAGGCCGGGGACGTCGCGGAAGTGCCGCACGTTGTTGGTCACGAGCCTGTAGCTGAGATGAACCGCGGTGGAGGCAATAATCAGGTCGAAGTCATCGACCCTCTTGCCCTGTTTTTCCAGATCGGCCTTCAGAGAGCCGAACGTCTCCATCACGGCCGGGGAGACGTCGATCACGGGAAACAGTTCCCCGATCCGCCGCACCTTGGCTGCGTTCTCCACGGGACGAGCCGACTTCATCGCCCCGTAGAGCAACTCGCCGTAACTGATCACCGACAGGGCCTTGGGGTCTGCGGCATGAGCCTCGAAGCTCTCGGCGACCGTCCGGTTGCCCCGGAGCAAGAATATCAGGATGTCGGAATCAATCAAAAACATCGCGGTCCTTTCCGAACCGCCGTCCGGAGCGGCGCGCCCGTCTCAGATCGGAGGCAATCTGCCTGGCCGTGCGATCGTCTTGCCAGGTTCCCGCCAATTCCAGCACCGCGCAGGTGGCCTCCCGCAGATCGCGCGGCGGCCGCCCCAGAAACTCGCGGATCATCATCACCACCTCCTGGCTGATGGACCGGTTGTCCATCGCAGCCCTGGCACCAAGCGCGTTGTACAGATGCTCATCAATGCCTTTTACCTGAAGTGTGGCCATATCTCTCCCCGACTGGCTGCTGAAACTCGGCGACCCTTGCCAGGATACCGCGTTTTCATGAAAAAGCAACCGGAATTCATGAAACGGCCCCTTGCACACACCCGTTTGGGGGGCCTAGTCCGCGTTCGGTCGTTCTTGTATCATCGCCTCCATGGCTGTCTCCGAATCGGACCAACCGGATCAACAGGCGGACGATCAGACCGCCCCCCCCGTCGAGGTGCTGATCGTCGACAACGACGAGGCCCACGCCCAGGTGGTGGCCGAGGGGCTCGAACGGGTGGGTTTCTCCTGCCGGGTGGCTACGTCGGGCACCGAGGGGGCCCGGATGATCGAGGAGGGCCCGTTCGACGTGGTCATCACCGACTTGGTAATGAGCGACATCGACGGGCTGGGGGTCCTCGCCAAGGCGAAGGAGGAGCTGCCCGAGGCCGAGGTCATCCTGATGACCGGTCATGGGACCGTCCCCTCTGCGGTCACGGCCATGCAGCAGGGGGCGTTCAACTACCTGCTCAAGCCGTTGGACCTGGCCCAACTCCGGGCGATCACCGAGAAGGCGGCGGAAAGCTCGCGATTGCGCCGGGCGAACGTGGAGCTCCAGCGCCGGCTCGACGAGCGGTTCGGCTTCGAGGGCGTGGTCGGCGACAGCCTCCAGATGCGCCAGGTCATCGAGCGCCTCAAGCGGATCGCCCCGACCAACGCCAGCGTGCTTATTCAGGGCGAGACGGGCACCGGCAAGGAGCTCGTGGCCCAAGCGATCCACCACAACAGCCCCCGCAAGAACCGGCCGTTCGTGGGTCTCAACTGCGCCGCCTTGAGCGAGAACATCCTGGAGAGCGAGCTGTTCGGGCACGTCAAGGGCGCGTTCACCGACGCCTCGACC
This sequence comes from uncultured Planctomycetaceae bacterium, assembly GCA_964505295.1. Classification (GTDB taxonomy): domain Bacteria; phylum Planctomycetota; class Planctomycetia; order Pirellulales; family Thermoguttaceae; genus DATKZH01. The sequence goes on along the minus strand of CAZDHR010000495.1, from coordinate 2,449 downwards.
GACCGGGTGGGCAAGTTCGAGTACGCCCACGGCGGGACCATGTTCCTCGACGAAGTCGGCGACATGCCCACGGCCACCCAGATCAAGCTCCTCCGCGTGCTCGAAAGCGGCGAGATCACCCGGGTGGGGTCCAACGAGCCGATCAAAGTGAACGTGCGGATCCTCTCGGCCACCAACCAGAACCTGGAAGAGGCGATCCGTAAGGGCACCTTTCGCGAAGACCTCTATCACCGGCTCAAGGTGGTCACCATCCGGCTCCCCACCCTGCGCGAGCGGAGCCAGGACGTTCCTATCCTGATCGACCACTTCATGCGACTTTTCGCCAAGCAGCACGGCAAGCACGTCAAGGGCATGTCTCCCGCGGCCCGCCGGAAGATCCTCGCCTACGCGTGGCCCGGCAACGTGCGCCAGCTCCGCAACGTGGTGGAGAGCATGATCGTGGTCGACTACGACGGGCTGTTGGACGTCGACGACCTGCCCGAGGAGTTGGCCGACCCCGACGAGCCCCCCGTCGAGCCCTCTACCGCATCGCTGACCAAATTAGTCGGAAAGCCCCTCCAGGAGCTCGAGCGCCTGTTCATCGCCGAGACCCTCCGCGTAACCGGCGGCAACCGCGAAGAGGCCGCCAAGATGCTGGGAATCGGAGAGCGGACGCTGTATCGGAAGATTAAGGAGTATCAGCTTTAGGGGCCAGGGGCCAGGGATCAGGGGTCAGGGAGAAGAGACCAGACATGAGGGTTCGTCGGCCATGGACGTTACGGTTTTCTACGCCTGGCAGGACGATCGGCCCAGTGAGTGCAACCGGTATCTGATTCGCGACGCGGCGAAGCAGGCGTGCGCCCGAATCACGAACGACCCGTCGAATGACTGGCGCGTGTCGCTTGATGAGGCTACGCAAGGCGTGCCGGGCATGTGTGACATCCCCAATACCATCCTTGAGAAGATCCAGCGATCCGACGTTTTCCTTGTTGATCTGACATTTGTTGGAAGTACGGACACGGAGGGTGAAGCGCAGTTGATTTCCAATCCGAACGTTCTTTTCGAGCTGGGCTACGCCGTCGGTATTTTGGACTTCGACCACATACTCGACGTAATGAACGTCGCGTACGGCCAGCCGGAACGCCAGATGTTCGACGTGAAACGCCGATGGGGGATCCGGTACGACCTCCCCGAAAACAGCGGTAAGTCCGGACTACGAATCGGTCGGGAGAACCTGAGCAGAGACATCGAAGCGGCTCTTCTCACGATTCTTGACAAGGCGGTCTTGCCCGACAAGGCCGAGAAGGCATCGGAACGATTCGCGCGAATCCGAGCCGAGTTCGAGTCGTCCGTTCGCGACGGCTCGTTTCATGACCTTGAGCGCGAGGGCGGAACGATAGCCGTTACGTTGGTGCCCAGCGCCGGTGCGACCTTCGAACACCAGGACTTGCAGAACATCGAGCTTCTTTCGCCGAACTTGTCGGGCTGCCGCAGTGAGACTTACGGCCGATCAAGGGTGTGGATATACGAAGAGACGGATCGTCTATCCGATCGCAAAGGTCGACGAGTTCGTTGCAGCGTAGCTGAGATCAGCCTTGAAGGCGTCATCCGCGCTGCGGACGCGCTCTGCCTGCATCCAGGAATGCGTCCCGAGCGGATTGCCCAGTCAAGAGAGTTGGGAAACACAATACCCTCAGGGAGTTTCGAGCGAGTGATTGTGGATTCCGTCTTGAAGTATGGGAACTCGTTGCATCGCTTGGGGTGCTCACTGCCATGGCGGCTAGGAGTGTCACTTCTGGACGTACGAGGCTATCGCATGTACGCTGGCTCGCCGTACATGGGGCGCAGCATTGAGCATACGGACGATATCATGCCCGCGCCAATTGTGATCGCCAATTGGGAAGACATGTACGATGGACAGGCGGTCGGTCGACTGCTGAAGGATGCTTTCGACTACATCTGGCACGAATGTGGATTCGCCCATTCCTTGAACTACGATGCAGAAGACAATTGGAAAGGACCATTCTGGCGTTGATGGACCGTCCCATTGGCAACCGCGTTGGATGAAGGGAGGTCCCGGCTATGGAGTCGTATCGCGACTTGAAGGTGTGGAAGCTCGGCATGCAGCTGACCAAAGAAGCGTACGTGCTTACGCGCAGTTTCCCTAACTGGGAGCTGTACGGATTGAGCAGCCAACTTCGGCGCGCGGCGGCGTCAATCCCCGCCAATGTCGCTGAGGGGCGTGCGAGGGACTCCACGAAGGATTTCTTGCGCCATCTCTCTATCGCGCAGGGCTCGCTGGCTGAGGTCGAGACCTTTCTGATCCTGGCTGAGTGGCTTGGCTACTGCGCGCACGATCGGACTGAGAACTTACTCAACATGTGCTCAGAAGAAGGCAAAATGCTCAGCGGGCTGCAAAGGAGATGGTATGAATTAGTTTTTCGGCGCGGGGTATGCTTCGGAAACGTTA
>CAZDHR010000494.1:0-4786 GCA_964505295.1 uncultured Planctomycetaceae bacterium | reverse complement strand
AACAAAAACCGAACTCGATGTGCCCCGTCAATGACGGCCGGTTTTAGCAGCCCACGCCAGGGGTGGCTGGGGTCAGCCGCGGGCTGCCCCCAGCACGGTCTGGGGGCTCGCTCCGCTCGACCCCAGCCACCCGGGCCGATTGACCGCCGCGACCGGGGGGGCTACGTTTCGGGCAAAAGCCTGCATCTTCCCACTCCCGAAGGAGGTTCCCATGCGCAAAGCTATCACGCGACGCACGTTCACCAAGGCCGGGGCGGCAGCTACCCTGGGCCTGGCGGCTTCCAGGGCCACCAGAGTGCTCGGCGCCAACGACCGGATCCGGCTCGGCTTCATCGGGGTCGGCGGGCGCGGCAGGTCGTTGGTGAGCACGTTTCGCGGACAAGCGGACGTCCAGATCGTCGCCCTCTGCGACGTGTACCTTCCCCACGTGGAACAGGCCAACAAGCTCTTGGAGGTCAAGTCGGCCCAGTACGCCGACTTCCGCAAGGTGATCGACCGCAAGGACATCGACGCGGTGGTGATCGCCACGCCTGACCATTGGCACGCCATCCAGACGATCACCGCCTGCGAGGCCGGCAAGGACGTCTACTGCGAGAAGCCGGTCTCGATCACCATCCGCGAGGGCCGCCGGATGGTCGAAGCGGCCCGGCGCTGCGAGCGGGTCGTGCAGATCGGCACCCAGCGGCGGAGCTCGCCCGCGTTCATGCGACTGGCCGAGCTGGTCACCTCCGGCAAGATCGGCAAGGTGACGGTCAGCCGCACCTACCTGTTGAAAAACCACTACCCCAACGGCATCGGGCGCAAGGCGCCGACCGATCCGCCGGAAGGCCTGGACTGGGAGATGTGGCTCGGCCCCCGTCCGCGGCGACCCTATCAGGAGAACGTCACGCCCTACTTCTTCCGCTATTGGAAGCAGTATTCGTCGCAGATCGCCAACATGGGCTCGCACTACTTCGACGTGATCCGCTGGTGCCTGGGCGAGCTTGCGCCGGCGTCGGTGTGCACGCTCGGTGGCCGGTTCGCGGTCGACGACGACCGCACAATCCCCGACACGATGGAAGCCGCGTTCGAGTTCGCCTCGGGCAGCCTGATGCTCTTTGGGCAGTACGAGGCCTGCAAGAACCCGGTCTTGCCGCGTGGGGCGATCGAGCTGCGGGGCACCGACGGCACGCTCTCGATCGACAACCTGGGCAGCTTCGGCGTCGTGCCGGAGCACGGCGGTCAGTTCCAGGAGCCGGGGCCCAGGATGGACCCGATCGAGGTCGAGGAGGGCGACAAGCAGATGGACCTCCACCACACGCGGGACTTCCTCGACTGCGTCAAGAGCCGCCGGCTGCCCAACGCCGACGTCGAGATCGGCCATCGCTCCACCACCTTTGCCCTGCTGGCCAACATCTCGCTGGCCACCCGCTCCCGGCTGGAATGGGACGCCGACCGGGAAGAGATCACCCGCCCGAGGGAAGCCAACGATCTGCTCGACTACGAGTATCGCGAGCCGTGGAAGCGGGCGTGAGGGGCGTCGGCCGGGACGGGCGGATGACAACGAGTTCCCCCGGTGCTCGCCATCCATCGCTCCCCTTTGTGAGGGAGCCGCAGGACCGTCGCGCGAATCGGTCCTTCACTTTGGCGTCCAATTAGCTCAACACGTTTCCCGCGCCCATTGACTGGGGCATCCGGCGAAGCAAAATAGATGGACTAGGAAAGATGAATAGTCTTCTCGGTGGGCAAGACCGCCGAATTTGGGTTGGACGGTGGTTGACCGCGCCGATATATTTGTGTAATTGGCGAAGGAGCCAAATGCGAAGCCCTGGTGAAGTCGATCTTCCCTCCAGCGCACCCGCCCCGGCACCGCCGGACCGATGGAACCGGAAACCAGGTCTACGATTCCTTCCGTCTCGTTGCAAGGATTTGTCTCATGAGGAACTGCTCGCCTTTCGTTGCTGCCGCCGAGAAGGTTGCTGGCGGCCCTTCCCGCCACCCAAGCGATCCCGTCGATCGTCGACGCTGCTTCCGGCTTCTCAGCGCTGCCTTGGCGGTCGGGCTCTGGGCGGACCTCACGGCGACCAGCCAGGGCCACAGCTTCCATCACGAGAACGTCCTGGGAACGTCCCTGGAGCTTCACGTCGACTCGCCTTCGCTGGAGACGGACCGGCAGGCCGAAGCGGCCGTCCTGGCGGAGATTGCGCGGCTCTCCCGCGTTCTGAGCACCTACTCCGACGCCAGCGAATTCAGCCGGTTGCTCGACGGGGAGAAGACGCCCCGCAAGGCCTCCCGCGAGCTGGTCGAGGTGCTCCGGGCGTGCGACCGTTGGAAAGCGGCCTCCGGCGGTGCCTTCAACCCGGCGGCGGAAGTCTTCGGTCGACTCTGGAGCCACGGCGCCGAGCAGAACCGGACGCCCTCGGAAGGCGAGCTGGCCGACGCCGTTCGGCGCGTCGGGCGGCCGCTTTGGGAGATCGACGCGAGCGGAGAGACGATCACGCGGCGAGCCGACCTCCCCTTGAGCCTCAACGCCCTGGCCAAGGGCTACATCATCGACCGAGCGTGCCGGGCCGCGCTGGCCAATACGCCCGGTGTGACGAGCCTCCTTTTGGACATCGGCGGCGATCTCCGTGTCTATGGCGACGCCGACAGGGTGATCGGGATCGCCGACCCCTGGTCGCCCGTCGAAAACGCCCCGCCGCTCTGCTGCATTGAGATACGCAACGGGGCCGTGGCGACCAGCGGCAACTACGAGCGAGGGTTCGAGATCGACGGGACCCACTACTCGCACATCATCGACCCGCGCACGGGCAAGCCGGTGGAGCGGATCGTCAGTGCGACCGTCATGGCCCCGGAGGCCGCGGAGGCCGACGCGCTGGCCACGATCCTCAACGTCTTGGAGCCGAGCGAGGGTGTTGCCCTGGTGGACCGCCTGGAAGACACCGAGTGCCTCATCGTCACGCGGGACGGCCGGCTGCAAAAGAGCGCCGGCTGGGACAAGCTGGTCATTCCGGAAGCCGAGCTTCTGGCTGTGGCCGAAGCCGGGCATGCGGAGCCCGCTCAAGAGGCGACGGGCGCCCGCGCGACGTTCGTCCGGTTCCAACCGCCGGCCGAGGGCGAGCAGGAAGCCGCAGCCCCGCCGGAGCCGGCTGAGCCGTTCCCTTGGGGCCACGAGTATGAAGTGGTCGTCGAGTTGCAGCTCAAGAGTGGCGGCGGATGGCACTACGCCCGGCCTTACGTGGCCGTCTGGATGGAGGACGCGAAGGGAAAGCCGCTTCGGACGATTGCCCTGTGGGGCCGCGATTACCGCTGGCTGCCCTATCTCCGCCGGTGGTACTACTTCCATGGCAGGGATCGGAGGATGGTCTACGCCGTGTCCCGGGCGAGCAGGCCGCCGGGGCGATACCGCATCGTCTGGGACGGCCGGGCCAACGACGGCACCTACGTGCCCACGGGGCAGTACATCGTCAACATCGAGGCGTCCCGGGAGCACGGCACCTACCAGTTGACCCGCCAGATGATCGAGATCGGCAGCGAGCCGTTCGCCTTCGACACGAAAGGGAACTACGAGGTTCCTCGGGCGTCGATCGAGTATCGCCGGAAAAAGTCGGCGGAGGAGCCCAAGAAGGGGCCGGGCGCGTAGCGACCCGATTCATCGGATCGATCTGCAGGCTGGACCGCATGAATGCGGTCGCTACGAACGGATCGACCGAGACTTGACGCCTTGCCAATACGGCGATGGGGGCTGGAATGTCGGAACCGAGCAACGGAACTTCGAGGCCGAAAACGTGGACGCGACGGCTGGGTGGCCTTTTCCGGTGGCTGCACACCTACGTCTCCTTGCTCGGCTTCCTGGCCCTCCTGTTCTTCGCCGTCACCGGCTTCATGCTCAACCACGCCGAGTGGTTCTACTCCGGCGAAGCGGCGATGCGCCAGATGCAGGGCCGGATCGACCCGGCGCTTGTGAGCCTCGGGGCGAGCGCTGCTCCTCGAACCGCGGAGCCCTACGCCGAGCCGTCGCCGTCGGATGACCTGAGCGCGGTTCCGCCACTCGATGAATCGGCCGCCCCTCCACCGCTGGAGGAAATGGCCGCGCCGCCACCGCTTGAAGAAATGGCCACACCGCCGCTCGAGGAGATTGGCGCCCTTCCGGTGTTTGAAGAATCGGGCGATCCGCCGCCGCTGGGGGAAATGGGGAGTCTCGCTGGCCCGGCTCCGGCCGGCCACGACGCCGGGGCGGTCGACAAGCTCGCGGTCGCCGAGACGCTCAGGAGCCGGCATCGCCTCCAGGGCTTCGTGGCCGAGTTCGCGGTCGACCCGTTCCAGTGCATGGTCACCTTCCAGGGCCCGGGCTACTTCGCCCAAGCGCTCATCGACCGGGCCACGGGCGAGTACAACCTGACCGAGTTTCGTCCGGGCGTCCTGGTTGTGCTCCAAGATCTCCACCGGGGCAAAGCTACGGGCCCCGCCTGGTCGTGGGTGATCGACGCCTCGGCCGCGATCCTGACCGTCGCCTCGATCACCGGACTGGCCCTGCTGTTGTTCTACCGGCGCCGCCGTTTCAGCGGGCTGCTGACGGCCGTGGTGGGGAGCGTGGTCGTGCTGGTGATCTACCTTTTCTGCGTCCCGTAAGCTCCGCCCGCCGGGCTTGCCGCACGCGAGCCCCGCGGCACCTTGCCCACGCCCGCCCTCCGCTGCACAATACGGGCACTGCTCTACTCCCTTCGTGCGCTAAAGGAGGCCGGACATGGGAGGGTGCTCGTATAATATGATGTTCGGCTTTTATGCAGACTGATGTGTGTACCCG
>CAZDHR010000493.1:0-4796 GCA_964505295.1 uncultured Planctomycetaceae bacterium | reverse complement strand
CCCAATGGTTACCGGCCGCGGTGCCTTCCGGGGCTGGGGTGATCACGCCCTCGGTCTTGGCGAGCTGGACGGCGAGGGCCTTCTCAAAGGCGTTTCGGAAGCGTCGGTACTCGGCGCGGAACGCCGCCGCGTCGTCCGGCCGGTCCATCGCCTCGGCCATGCGCACGGCGTTCAGGAGCCCGATGAGGATCCACATGTGCTGGCCCGTTTGGCGCACGCCCGCCAGCATCGCGTCGTCGGCCAGGGCCACCGGGGGGAGCAGGCCCATCGGGTCTTCGCTCGCCTTCTTTCCGACCCACGCCACGCAGGCGGCCACGTGCGGATAGACCTGGGCGAGGAACTCCCGGTCCCGCGTCAACTGGTAATGTCGGCCCCACGCCCAGAGCACGTAGCCGTTGTTCTCCCAACGGTTCGACTGCGGCGCGTGCGGGTTCTCCATACGACCGTCGGGCTGTTGGGCGTTGCGGGCGTAGAGGAGGCATTTCTCGGCGATATCCGTAAGGCCCATGTAATCGAGGGCGACGATCATGCTCGCCCCGTTGCCCGGGTAGAAGCGGTGGTACTGGAACTTGTTGACGTTGATCGCATAGTCGTCGCCGAGCTTGTCGATCGCCAACAGATCGAAGACCGTGTTGGCCAGCAGGTACTCTTGCGCCTTGGTCTCCGGGAAGTGCAGCGTGCTCGCCGTGCCGACCAACTCGTCCCAGGTGGAGACCGTCTTGCGGAAATGGTCCTGGTAGTCGGCCGCTTCGACCAGCCGCGCCTCCTCCGAATCGGCCGCGAGCGGCGCGATCGGCATCTTGAAGACCAGATCCCGCGTCTCGCCCGGCTTGAGCGGAACGCGGTACATGACCAACCCCATGGGCGTTTGCGGAGTATGATGCTGGCGCAAGGATCGCTCCTGGACCTCGCCCGAAAGGTACCGCAGCGTGCGCAGCCCGTAGTCCGATTGGGACAATGCGGCCAGGTGCGGCTGCGGCTCGGTGGGGAAGAGATAGAGCAGGCGGCCGTCGCGCACGACGCCGCGCTTGGTGAACGAATAGACCCATGACGGCTTGTGGCTCGTCTGGCCGGCCACCAGCTCCTTGGGGATCAGGTCCATGCGCTGGCCGAAGCGGTAATCGCCCCTCGTATAAAGCGTGGTGCTGGGCGGGGCGAACCGGTACGCCGAGCTGAAAAATGCCGTGCGATGGTCGGCGGCTTCGTTGGCCAGCTCGACCTTCACGAAGTTCACGGGCAGCCCGGCCAGCGGTCCGCCCAAGTCGGAAGCGAAAGCCTGGAAGCGGTAGCGCACGCCGTGCCGCACGAGGCCGTACTCGACGATCGGCAGGTAGCCCTGGTGGAGCGTCTTGATCCGCACGTCGACCGGCTCCGGCGGGTTGCCCACGAAAGACATTAGCTCGCCGAAGCCCGTGTACACGTAGCCTTCCGGCGTCACCTCGCTGGCCACGGGGGCGTAGAGCGCCCCGAGGACGTCGGTGGGGTTCGCGAAGTACGAGAACGGCTCGCCGGGCAGGTCGATGCCGGGGTCGACCATCCCGCCGCCGAGGTCCTGGGCGATGGCCGGGCCAAGGCTGCACGCGAGCAACAGGGCCGTGACCCACGCGACGGATTGCTTCGTGGCCATCGTGTTTCTCCGGTGGTGTAAAAGTCAGACGCGTGGGTCTCGTGCCTCGACCCACCCTACGCGTCTCGACCCACTCTACACGCTCCCCACGAAATCATCAATCAATGCTGCCCCGAACCGACAGTCGAGCCGGGCCGAACAGTCCGGCGGGGCGGCGTTTGTCGGGCACGTAGCGGTTCGCCCAGGAGTTGGTCACCTCGACGACGAGCCGGTTCCGGCCGTCGACGATCGGGCCGGTCACGTCCCAGCAGTACGGCGCCCAGAATCGAGGGCCCAACTCCTTGCCGTTCAGGTGGACCACGGCCCAATCGCCCACCCTGCCCAGGTCGAGTTCATAGGCGCGATCGTCGCGCTTCGGGAGATCGAAGCTCGTCTCGTATCGGAGCGTGCCGGCGAACTTCTCCCGGCCCGGGAGCTTCGCCCAGTCGACCAGTTGGTCGCTGAGCTTCCGGCCCTCGGCGTCGACGATCTTCCACGGCCCGGCGATCGGCACGAAGAAGGGTGGCTTCTCTTCGGGCGCCGTAACTCGCGGCGGCTGGGGCGGCTGGCCGGTGTCGATGCACAGCACGATCGAATCGCGACGCCGCAGACGCAGCGGCAGCGACGCGGTCGCACCGTGGGAAAGCACGGCGGCCGGACGAAACGTGCCGGCGAGGGCGTCGAACCATTCCGCCTTGCCCACGCACCGACAGGTCAACACGGTGTCGACCGCGGCTTCCCCCTCGTTGACCAGCAGGTAGAAGTCGATCCCGTCCTTCGCAACGTGGGCGTAGCGAACGTCCTGGGAGGGCGGATCGAGGGTCACGTCGCGGGGTAAGCCGGCTGCCAATTCGGCGGATGGCTCCGCCGAGCACTGCCGCACGAGCCCGCCCACCGCCTGGAACTCGGCGATCCGCCGCGCGACCGGCTCGGCAAGCGGGCCGTCCTGGTCGACGACGAGCAGGCGGTAGCTCATCGGGCCCACGAGGATGCGCCCCGCGCGGATTTTTGCCTGTTCGCAAAGCCGCCAATCTTCGAGGTAGTTGAAATCGATCTGGTTCTGAAAGAGCCACTTGGCCGCGCGCCAGGGGAGACGATTGTCGGTGCTGAGCACGGCCACCTCGCAGACGTGGCGGCCGTCGGTCATCAGGCCCGAGAGCCGGCGCGTGTAGTCGGCGAACACGCGATAGTGAGGCCACCAGGCGTTGTGCATGCCCAAGTCGGGCGGGCGCTCGTACGCCCGGCGCTCGCGGACCGAGTAGTAGAAGGCGTGGGGATAGAGCAGGTTCACGCCGCGGACGATCATCCAGTCGGCCAGCCACTTCAGCTCGTCCATGGTCACGTCCCAGCCGTACGCGCCGTAGAGTTCGTTCGAGTTGCGGCGCCGGTCGTCGTGCCGGGCGACGCTCGACGAGCACTTGGCCACGGTGCTGTTCGCCCCTTCCAGCGCCGAGGCGTCATCGGGCACGACCCAGCGCCACACCATGTCCTGGCCCGGGATGCCGAACCACCGCAAGGGGCGGATTTCGTCGCTCCCGGCAGGGTGGCCGGTCAGGACGATGCCCCGGTCTTCGCACCACTGGGAGAGGGGCCGGTAGTACGTCTCCTCGAGCCGCTCGGCCAGCGTCCGCTCGAAATCGGCGCGGACCTTGCCGGTGTTTTCGCCCACGTCGTAGAACAAGGCGGGCAGCGCGGGCAGGAGCGGGTAGCCGCGCCGGCTCTCGAAATACGCGTCGAGCCCCTCGGTCCAAGGGCGGAGCCCACGCCGCGCGCCCCGGCCCAGCATGCTTGGCTCGTCGGTGAACATGGCGAACACCGTCTTGCCGAAGTGCTCCCGGAGCGTTTCGTAGTAGGGGTCGTAGGCGAAGCGGAGGAACGCCCGCATCGCCTCGAAGCCGAGCAGGTCGGCGGCGGGCGGGGCGTTGGGCCGGCCGCCCTCTTCGTCCCAATGGACGCCGCGGATGTGCCCGCCCGACGGCACCCGGCAGAACGTCATCACCCGCCACGTGCCCTCGGGAACCGACGCCTTCGCACCCGGCTCCGCGACCAGCCTGACGTCGGCCAGGTCCAGTCGCTTCTTCCCGACCTTTCCGTCGACCAGTCGGGCGACGACCGTGGCCACGTAGCTCCCTTCGCGCGGCCGGGGCGCCGCGATTTCGCTCGGGCCGGTTACCTCCCGCGATTCCACCATAATGCCCTGCGCGGCAAACGCCGGGTTCGAGCGGACCACCGCCCCGTGCGCCGAGCCGGAAGGGTACATCCCCTCGTCGTAGAGGCAGACGTGCATCCCCGTTCGGGCGGCTTCCTCGACGCAGGCTCTCACGTGCCCCAGCCACCGCGGGCCCATGTAGGCGATCTTCTCGCTGAGGCCCATGCGGGCGTGGATCACGAAACCGTAGACGCCGTGCTCGCGAAACGCGGCCATCTGCCGGCGGATTTCCGCGTCGTCCAGCTCGTCGTTCCAGAACCAGAATGGCATCTGGGCGAACTCGGTGCCGGGATCGGCGAGCTTCGCGCGCCAATCAGGCGGACCACTCGGCGGCTCACCCAGGGCGCCGTTGGCGAGAGCGGGTATCAGGAGCAGAACGGCCAAGAGCATGGCTCGGCGTGTCATCATCGACTCACAGGGATTCGAGGTTCGCTTGTAGACTAATCGTCTTCGCCCCGATAGTAGTTGACGCCCGCTTGATCGAGCCGCTGGAGGCCGGCGGGAACGCGCTTGAGGAAGTCCCCGTCGTCTCGCCCGTCCTTCGGCGACCACAACACCTCGGCCATGGCAAACAGCCGGGGGAAGAGCAGGTACTCGACGTCGGCGGGCGCGGGGACGTATTCGGTCCACAGGCACGCCTGGCCGCCCAAGACGTGCTTGGCCTCGGCTGGCGTCATCCCCTCGGTGGGGTCGAAGTGGTAGACGGTCATCAGCGTCAACAACCCGCCGGTGTGCCCCGGCCCTTCGCGCGAGGAGTCCTGGGCGTAGTTGAAATACGTCTGGCGATTGGGGGTCATGACCACGTCGTGCCCGCTCCGGGCGGCCTCGATCCCGCCGGCCGTCCCCCGCCACGACATGACCACGGCGTTCGGGGCCAGCCCGCCCTGGAGGATCTCGTCCCAGCCGATCAACTGGCGCCCCTTCGAGTTCAGGAATCGCTCCACCCGCTTCGTGAAGTAGCTCTGTAGCTCGTCCTCGTTG
>CAZDHR010000492.1:0-4818 GCA_964505295.1 uncultured Planctomycetaceae bacterium | reverse complement strand
TCGAGACGGCCGTGTCGCAGGAGGCGGATTTTCTCGTCCTGGCGGGCGACCTTCTCGACCCGAGGTGGACCGGCCCCCGAGGGCTGCTCTTTCTGGCCGAGCAGTTTCGCCGGCTCGCCGAGCGGGAAATCGCGGTCTACTGGGCCGGCGGGCGCGTCGACCCCCCCAACGCCTGGCCTTCGGCCGTCCGTTTGCCCGACCGTGTGCACGTCTTCCCGCAGGACCGGGCGCAGGAGCACGTCCACTACCGCGACGGGACGCCGCTAGCGCGGGTGATGGGCGTGAGTCGTTCGCGGAACCGCGGGATCCGCGTGTCGGAGTTCGATCCCGACCCCGGCGGCCTGTTCTCCATCGCCGTTGTGCACGGCTCCCTCGACGCCGAATCGCTCGGCGCCCGGGGAATCGACTACTGGGCACTGGGAGGCAGGCACGGACGACACGCCCTGTTCAGCTCGCCTCACTTGGGCCACTATCCCGGCAGCCCGCAAGGCCGTCATCCCGAAGAGTGCGGTCCGCACGGTTGCACGCTGGTCCAGGTCGACGCCGAGCGCACGGCGCGGACCACGCTGGTGCCGACCGACGTGATGCGGTGGCAGAGCGAGCGGATCGCCGTGGAAGAGGCCACCACCCGCGAGAACCTGGAAAGACTCTTGCACAACCGCATGCAGAGGCTGGTGGAGACCGCGCCCGGCATGGACCTCCTGGTCTCCTGGACGATTGTGGGCGACGGACCGCTCGTGGCCGAGCTGCGGGAGGGCCCGTTGGCCGGCCAGGTGCTCCAGATGCTACGCAGCGAGTACGGCTTCGGGCCGCCGGCGGCGTGGAGTCTCTCGCTTGCGGCGGAGCCGACGGCGATGCTGCCGCCGGAGTGGTACGAGCAGCAGACGATCCGGGGAGACTTCCTCCGCGAGATCCGTCATTACCAGATGGACCCGAACGAGCCCATCGAGCTGGAGTCGTACCTGGCCGAGGAGCAAGTGGCCGGCACGTTGGGCGGGGCCGCCGATCTGTCGGACCACGTTACCCGGGAACACGTGTTGCGCGAGGCGGCCGTGTTGGGCGTCGACCTGTTAAGCGGGGAGGAACCCGAGCCGTGAAAATCACAGGACTGGAAGTCGACGGCTTTGGCGTCTGGAGCAGACTGAAGCTAGGCCCCCTCTCAGAGGGGTTGAACGTCTTCTTCGGGCCGAACGAGGCCGGGAAGACCACGCTGATGCAGTTCGTCCGGTCGGTGCTCTACGGTTTTACGCCGGCGCGCCGCCGCTATCTGCCTCCGGTACACGGAGGACGGCCGGGCGGGGCGGTTCGCGTGGTCGGACCCAACGGCCGCTTCCTGGTCAGCCGCTACAAGAGCGAAGAAGACCCCGACGCTGCCGACGAGGTCTCGCTGGAGGCCCCCGACGGGACCCGACAGGGCGGCCACCTGCTGAAGGTCCTGCTTGCGAACGTCGACGAAGCGATCTTCAACAACGTGTTCGCCGTGGGGCTCGACGAGTTGCAGGAGCTCGGCACGCTCGACGATACGGAAGCCGCCTCGTTGCTCTACAGCCTCAGTGCCGGGCTCGACCGGGTGGCGCTGGTCGACGTGCTCCGGGAGCTGGAGAGGTCGCGGAACCGTCTTCTGAGCGCCGACGGCCAGCCGTGTCTGGTCGCGCAGCTTCTGGCCGAGCGAGAGAAGCTCCGTGCCGAGCTCGGCCAACTGGACGAGCTCACGCACCGCTACTTGCGCCTGGCCGCCGAGCGCGAGCAGCTCGAGCAGCAGACGGCCCGCCTGGAGGAAGAGGCCAACCAGCTTCGGCACGACGCCCGGGTGCTCGAAATCGCGGCGGTCATCGGGGATCGCTGGGAGCGTCGCAAGAAGCTGGACGACCGGCTACGTGCCCTGGGGCCGGTCGAGACGCTGCCGGAGGGGGCCATCGAGCAGTTCGCCACCGTCAACACGGCGCTGGCCAAGGGCGCGGCCCGGATGAGCCAGCTCCGGGAGGCATGGGGCCAGCTTCGCGCCGAGGCGGCCGAGCTGGAGACCAACAAGGCCCTCTGGCGGCTCGCGCCCCGGATCGAAGCCATCGCCGAGCAGGCGTCCTGGATCGGCACCCTTCAGACCCGGACCTCGGAGCTGGAAACGGAGATCACCGACCTGGAGGCCCAGTTGTCGGCCGAACACGGGCGGCTCGGACTGGGAAAGACGCCGGGCAGCGGGGCGATTCCAGCGATGCCGGCGCATTCGCTCCGTGTGCTGCGAGGGCCGGCTCGCGAGCTCCGCCAGTGCCGCCAGCAACTCCAGGAAGCCGAAGCGCAGGTGGCCACGGCAAGCCAGACCGCCCGGTCGCTCACGGATCAGATCGAGGGCGCGTTGTCGGCGCGCGACGAAGCCGACCTGGCCGAGGCGATGGACCGCGTCGGAGGCCTGGTCGCGCAGCTTCGCCGCCGCGTTCAGCTCGACCAGCGACTCGACCAGATGGAGCGCCACCAGGTCGAATTGGAGGAGGAGAGCCGCGACCTGCTCCAACGTCAGGTGCTGCCGGCCGGGCTGCTGATGGCCTTGGGGGGCGTGTTCGTCGCGAGCGTGATGATGATCCTGGCCGGACTGGCGGGGGTCCTCGTCTCGCAGTCGATCGTCGGCTCGTTCGCCTGGCCGCTTGCCCTGTTGGGACTCGCCGGGCTCGGGGCCGCGGTGGCCGCGAAGTTCCTCCTGGAGCGGTCCAACGCCCGGCGGCTCGAAGGTTGTCACAAGCAGATCCGGATGCTCCAGCTTCAGATCAAGGAGGCCCGGCAAGAGCGCCGGACGCTGGACGAGCAGCTTTCGATCAGCGATGCGTCGGTGGCCGGCCGGCTGGGGTCGGCGGAAGAAGACCTGGCCCAGCTCGAGGATCTCGTGCCGCTCGACGCCCGGCGCAAAGCGGCCGAGCAGGAAGCCAAGGCGGCGGAAGGTCGGGCTCGGCAACTCCGCGGCGAGTTGGACGCGGCCCGGCGTCGCTGGCAACAGGCGCTCCATACGCTCGGCCTGCCCACGCGACTCTCTCCCAAGCAGGTCCGCGACCTGGCCAGCGGCTCCACCCAGATCGGCGAGCTTCAGCGACGGCTGGAGGGTCGTTACGAGGAATACGAGGCGCGTCGTCGCGAGCTGGAATCGCTCACCGATCGAATCGCCCAACTGGCGTCGGAGGCGAATCTGCCCATCCAGAGCGAGGATCCGGTTGCGCAGGTCCAAGCGCTGGCCCAACGGTGGAGCGAAGAGGAGGTCCGGCTCAAGCGTCGCGAGGCACTGCGGGCTCGCGCCCGGCAACTCCGCCGCAAGAAGGCCAAGTACGAGCGGTCGATCCGCCGTTTGAAGTTCCGACGAGGGGAGATCCTTCGCCAAGCCGGCGCCCACGACGAGCAGACGTTTCGCGAGCGCGCCGCGGAGGTCGCCCGGGCCGAAGAGATTCGTCGCCAGCGGGACTCGCTCAAGCGAGAAATCGACGCGGCCATCGCCGGGCACTGCCCGGAGGAGGCCATCGCCGAACAGCTCGAAGGCGATCGCGCCCAACACATCGAGGGGCGTTACGAGCAGTTGGCAAAGCGGCTCGATGGCGTCGAGGCGAAGCTCCAGGAACGCTTCGAGCGCCGCGGGACGCTGGGCGAGCAGTTGAGGGCCTTGGCCGACGACCGTCGGCCCGCCGCCATGCAGTTCGAGCTGTCGCTGGTGGACGGGCGCCTGGCCGAGGCGATCCATCGTTGGCGGGTGCTCGCGGTCACGAGCCGAATCCTCCGTGCCATCCGCACCAGCTACGAGCAAGAGCGTCAGCCGGAGACGCTTCAGGAGGCCTCGGGCTACCTCGAGCGGCTTACGGAGGGTCGCTATCTGCGAGTCTGGACGCCCTTGGATCGGGACGTCCTGCTCGTCGACGACGCTCACGGCAGGTCGCTTCCCATCGAGGTGCTTTCACGCGGGGTCCGGGAGCAACTGTTCCTCGCCCTCCGCCTGGCGCTGGCAAGCTCTTTCGCGCGCCGCGGCGCCCGCTTACCCCTGGTGCTGGACGACGTGCTGGTGAATTTCGACGGGCCCCGGGCAAAGGCGGCCGTGGCCGTGTTGCGCGATTTTGCCGAGGCGGGGCACCAGGTCCTCGTCTTCACCTGCCACGAGCACATCGTGAAACTGTTTCGGTCCGCCCGGCTCAAGGTCAACGAGCTTCCCCATTGCGGCGGACTGGGCGACTCCGCCCCTTCTCCCCCAAAGCCGGTCAAGAAGCGCCGCAAGGCAACGGCGGCGCCAAAGCCGGCGTCTACGCCGGTGCCGAAGCCAGCCGCAAAGCCAGCCGCAAAGCCAGCGCCGGCGCCGGAACCGTTGGAGCTGCCGCACAAATTGGTCGCCGCGTCGGACGGCGGGGACCGGATCGACGAGCCTGAAAAGCCGGCTGCCGAAGAAGTCGAACCGGGCGAAGAGGCCGAGCGGGAAGAACACGTCGCCTTCCCGGGCTACTACGACGACCAAGGCAGTTACGACGATCGCGGCGTGGAGATCGCCAACCACTTCGCCGCCGGCGACGAGGACGAGCAAGACGACCAAGAGGAAGCCGAAGAGGACGACTACGACTACGACGACGAAGATGTCTACGACGAGGAAGAAGACGACCACGACGAAGGAGAACACGAAGCGCCGTACGACGCCGAGGACGACGACGAAGAAGACGAGTCGTACGACGAGGACGAGCTAGAAGACTACGAAGACGAGGACGACTACGACGATCGCGACGATGCGGAAGCCGCCTAGACTGTCGCAGTAGTCGCTTTTCGCTCCGCGAAAAGACGCTTGTTCGCGGAGCGAACAACGACACT
>CAZDHR010000491.1:0-4831 GCA_964505295.1 uncultured Planctomycetaceae bacterium | reverse complement strand
TGGCCCCTCGTCCCGAACTCGACTCCCGCCGGCACGGTCGACCTTCTCACGCCGAGAAAGGACGCTTGTTCGCGGAGCGAACCACGACGGTCCGCGTCTTGTTCGGGGCGACGGGCTGGCCGTGCGGCGTGCTGGAGATCGCCTCCTGGGCGAAACGGGAAGGGCTCGCCGATGCGGTCGTGGTTCCGGTGCTGCCGGGCTACGCCTTCCGGCTGGCGGCGGAGGATCGGCCGTACCTCCGCGAGGGCCGCGTCGATCCGGAGGTGATCGACTCGTTCGCCCAACGCCAGCGGCCCCTCTCGGACGATGCGGTCGTGCGCCAAACCGGCCAACACGCCTGGGAGATCGGCGATCTCGCCCGCGGTTGGACCTATCGGGTGGTCGACGCGCCGGATGGGCTCGACGTCTACGTGCTCGAAAGCTACGAGTCGCCCGAGTCGATCGCGGTCGTCCGCCGGCTCGCCCGATCACGCTCGCGGGTGGGCGAGCTCTTCGACGAAGACGGCTCGCCGAGCGAGACGGTCCGCGACGCCCTGGCGGCCGTGGGTGGGCGGTTCCTTGCGAAGCTGGTCGAGTTCGAGCCCCACGTCGTCGGGTTCCGGCTGGAAGGGGGCCGGTTCGACCAGGTGAAGCGATTCATCCAGGCGGTCCGCCTCTTCTCCGATGCCGAGGTCGTGCTCGGCGGTCCCACGGCGACCAGCCATCCGGCCGAAGTGCTGGAAGACTCGGGGGCCGACTACGTCTTCGCCGGCGAGGCCGAGGAGCCGTTCAACCGGTTCCTCCGCCTGGCGTGGGAGCGAGACTCGAAGGACCGCCAGCCCGAGATCCCGGGCCTGGCCTACCGCTACGGCGGCCGGGTCCATGTAAACACCCTCCCGCGCCCTGTCGCTCCCCGGGAAGTGATCGCCGCCAACCGGCTCGACTGGTCCGTGTTGAAGGGGTTCGATCGCGTCGAGCTCGACAGCCTTTTCTTCACCGGCGGGCGCGGATGTCCCGGCGCCTGCACGTTCTGTGCGAAGCTGCACGGGCAAGAGGTCCGCGTCAAAGGGGCGCGGCAGCTTCTCGACGAGATCGAGGCGGCCGACGCGAAGGTCGCCGCCGGGGAGATTCGCGTCACGCGATGGCCGCTGTTTGCCCACTGCGACGATCCCGGGCTTCAGCAGCGCGAGGTCGCCTGGGCCGCCGTCTACGACGAGGATTTCCTCCTCCACCGCCGCCGGGCGATCGAGTTCTTTCGGCTTTGGGCCCAAAGCCCCCTGAGACACCGCTACCGGCTCAGCTTGCAGACCAATCCGTGCTCGATGCTCGCCTCGGACGGCCGGGTCCACGCCGGACTTCTGGAGTGGATCGATTCGATCAAGCCGATGGTCCAGTTGGGGGCCGAGTCGTTCAACCGCGAGCTGCTCGCGCGATGGCGCAAGCGTCACGACGCCGATCAGCTCAACACGGTGCTCGACGCGCTCGACACGACCCGGCAAGACTACACGGTCTTCCAGCTCTTGACCGACTTCGACACGACGCCGGAGGAGCTGGTCGAGACGCTGCGGCTGCTGATTCTCAACGCGTACAAGCATCGCCGCATGCGGATCGCCTCCAGCCCGTTCACGATCCCGCTCTACGACTCGGAAACGCGCAAGCTGCTGGAGCATCGGGGCCTCTTGACGCCCGATCGGGTTCGTCATTTCACCGACTACGAACGGCCCCAGCCCGGCTGGATGGACCCGCTGGCCGCCAAGCTGGCCGACCTGGCCGACGCGGAGCTGCGGTGGACGCTCCAACCCCCGCGGCGCGACGCGGCGCTTCTATCGTCCTTCGAGGTCGTCCTGGAGAGGATCCGCGAGGAGCGGGAGCGCGGGGAGCGCGCCGGCGACCGGACCGAGCGACAGAGGCAGCGAATCCTTCGTCTGCACGACCAGGCGGAGCGTGCGATGAGCCAGATCAAGGACGCGCGGTTTCAGGGGATCGACCCGTTCGGTCCTTCGCCTGCCAGCGGGCGCTAGCGCCAACCCATAGCGAGGGCAGTCCGAACGGGGGGCAGGACCCAATCGTAGGGTATGGGGTATGGTTGAAGGGCGGGCTCGCGGTGACCTTGACGGCCGTGCTCCCCGTCTCGTCTATTGGAGGTTGCCCCAGGAACAGGAACCGGAACGTCTTTCCCCATGACCACCGACTATCAGGCCTGGGCGGACCAGGTCAGGCAACTCGATCGGTCGCTCGCCGCGTTGGCGCCGGTGGCGATGCGGGTGGGCATTGGCCCGCCGGATGGGGAGGGGTGGTACGAGCTGTTGCGGTTCAAGCTGCTGCCCCAGTTGAATGCCGAGCCGTTTCTGGTCGTGGCGATCGTCGGGGGGACGAATATCGGCAAGTCGTGTCTGTTCAACCACTTAGCGGGCGAGGTGGCCAGCGGCGTGAGTCCCCTGGCGGCCGGAACCAAGCATCCGATGTGTCTCGTGCCGCCCGGCATGAACGACGCGACCCTGCTGGCCAAGCTGTTTGAGGAGTTCGATCTGGCGCCGTGGCGGTCGGCCGAGGACCCGCTGGGCGACAGCCCCGAAGACATGCTCTTCTGGCGGGTGGGCGAGAACGTGCCGCCGCGCCTGCTGTTGCTCGATGCGCCCGACGTCGACTCCGACGTGAAGGTCAACTGGGGGCGTGCCCGGGCGATCCGGCAGGCGGCCGACGTGCTGGTGGCCGTGCTCACCCAGCAGAAGTACAACGACGCGGCGGTCAAGCAGTTCTTCCGCGAGGCGGTGGCGGCCGACAAGCCGATCGTGGCCGTCTTCAACCAGTGCGATCTGGAGCGGGATCGCGAGTACTGGCCGCAATGGTTGCGGACCTTCTCGGCCGAGACGGGCGCCGAGCCGGAGCTGGTCTACGTGGTCCCGCACGACCGCGACGCGGCCCATCAGTTGCGGCTGCCGTTCTACGTGGTCGGGCCCGACGGGGATCGGCCGCCGGACGCTCCCTCGAGCCTTCGCGACGAGCTGGCCAAGCTGCACTTCGACACGATCAAGATCCGCACGTTCCGCGGGGCCCTGGGCCGGGTGCTCGACGCCGAACGGGGCGCCGCCGGTTATCTGGGACGAATTCGCACGGCCGCCGGGGACTTCACCGCCGCGATCGAAGCGCTATCGACCACGGAGATGGCCCGGGTCGCCTGGCCCACGCTGCCGCCGCGGCTGTTGGTCCAGGAGATCCGCGATTGGTGGGACATGGGGCGGAGCCACTGGTCGCGCAACGTCCACGGGTTCTATCGCACGCTGGGCCGCGGGGTGACCTGGCCGGTCCGCACCGCGCTGGGGAAGCTCCGCGGCGATGCCGAGGCGATCGAGCCGTTTCGCCGGCGCGAGGGCGAGGCGATCGTGATGGCCGTCCAGAACATGCTCGGCGAGCTGGACCGGCTCGCCCAGGTGGGAAACGAGATCCTCCGGCCGCGCCTGTTGGAGCTGTTGGGGGGCCATGCCCGGGAGCGGCTGCTCGAGCGCGTGCGCGAGGCCCACGCGCAACTGCCGCCGGTGGACGACGACTATCGCCGGTTTTTGCGCGAGGAGCTCGACGCGTGGCGAACGGAGAACCCGGCCGCCGTCCGTTGGCTTCGCCGATTCGACCACGTCGCCGCGCTGGCCCGGCCGGTGATCAGCATCGCCCTGGTCGTCACCGGCTGGGGGCTTGCCGGGCCGGTGGTGGGCCAGCCGGGCCACCTGCTGATCGAGCTGCCGATGGAGGCGATGGTGACCAGCACGATTGCGGGCGTGGGCGAGGCGGGGGTGAACGTGGCCGGGGAGGGCGTCAGCCAGGCGGCCGCGCGCCTGTTCCGCCGGCTCCAGTCCCGCTATGCGCGGCAACGCGCCGGCTGGCTGGCCGGCTGGCTCGAGCGGGAACTGATGGGGGGCCTGCTCGGCGAGCTTCGCCGTGGTGCGGAAGTGCCCCAGAGCGCCGCGTTTCGCCAGGTCGAGACGTCGCTCGACGCGCTGCGCACCACAACGTGCGGCGATGATCCTCCCCTCTCCCGCTTGCGGGAGAGGGGTCGGGGGTGAGGGTATTCAGACTACCACTGCGTCCCCGCCCATTGCGGTGAGGGCCGCGGTTAGCAGATTCGCACTACCGCGGCGTCACCCTCCGTCCCCCCCTTGTTTACTCCTTCGGCGGGTCGATGCCGAAATCCTGAATCGTCAGCAGGCTGGAGAAGGGATAGCCCGCCTGGGCGAAGGCCCGGGCGCCGCCTTCCATCCGATCGACGATGGCGATCACCCGGGTGACCTTCAGGCCGAACTGCTCGGCCCGTCGGATCGCTTCGAGCGACGAGCCGCCGGTGGTGACGACGTCTTCGACGATCACGACCTCGTCGCCGGGTTGGACGGGCCCCTCGATGTACCGGTCGGTGCCGTGGCCCTTGCTCTCTCGGCGGACCATGAAGCCGGCCGTCGGCGTGCCTCGCACGGCCGACATGGTGACCACCGCCGCGGTGATCGGGTCGGCCCCGATCGACATCCCCCCGATCGCCGCGGGCATCCGGTGGGGGTCGAGAAGGTCGAGGACCCCCTCGCCCACTTGCTGGGCGCCATGGGGATCCAAGGTGACCTGTTTGCCGTCCAGGTAGTACGTGGCCTTCTTGCCCGAGACCAGCGTGAAGTTGCCGAACTTGAGGGCCTTCTTCCGGAACAGCGCGATCAGGGCTTGCTTGTCGTACACGGGCGCACTCCTGGGGCCGGGTGTTGGCTTCGGTTCGATACCGGGGGTCGCAGGGGGCTTCTTAGGATCGGCCGAAGAACAACTTCCGCATTTGCGGAGTAGTAGGCACTCGCCGTGTGCCGTAACCGGCGGACGGCAC
>CAZDHR010000490.1:0-4852 GCA_964505295.1 uncultured Planctomycetaceae bacterium | reverse complement strand
CAGACAACACCCATGAAACAGCATACCCCGCAACGGGTAGCCGAAAAAAGGTGCCTGTCACCTTTTTTCTCCCCGTGTATTGTCTCATCAGCGGCCGGCGAGCTGGCCCACTTCGATATTGTCGAGTCCTCCGGTATCGAGGTAGTAGCGCTCGTCGGCCAGCGTGCGCCAACTGAATTGGACGTTCTCGCCCAGGATGGCGTCCTCGCCCGCGACGATCCCGGTCACCGCTTCGCACTCCAGGCTCTCCTCTTCCTCCCCGGTCGCCCGTTTGCGCTTGATCTTCACGTGGACCTCGGTCTTGCCGATCCGGTCGCCCGCGTCCATCTTGAGCACGTAGACGGGCGATGCCTGGGAGTCCTCGCCGGCGTTCATCTTCCGCCCGATGATCACGCGCTGCGAGCCGGTGGAGAACTCGGTGATTTCCTCGCGGGCCTGCTCTTCGGCCGGCTCGAAGAGGAGCCGTTCTTTGCGGATGCCGGAGGTGGCGTCGGTCATCACGCCCCAGTAGTACGTGTTCTCCTTGGCCTTGCCCTTCATTTCGAACTTGAACTGGGGCAACATGCCGTGCTGGGCCATGAACTCGATCGCCGCGCCGACGACCACGGGGCTCTTGGGATCGACGATCACGCCCGGGTTGCGCCCCGACTCGTCCTGGTACGGGTACCAGTTGCCGGCGTAGTGCTGGTGCATGGGCACGATCCGCGAGGGCGACAGGGGCACGTACATCCGCACGAGGCGCTGGATGTAGCTGAGCTTCGAGGGGAGGCCGGCCATCAGGACCACGTCGACCTGGTGGTCGACGATCCGCTGGCAGTAGTCGTACAACAGGTCGTCGAACACGTCGTGGACCACGCCTTCGAATTCCGTCCGGTCGAGGTACAGATCAAGCTCCTGCTGCACCGTGTAGTAGCCGGGCCCGCGCATCCGGTCGAACACCTCCTGGAGCGAATCGATCACGGCCGGATCGACGATCTCCGGGTCGGTGTGGGAGATCGGCTCGTCGCTGACGTCGTCGACGGCGCCCGTCAAGTACGCCTGGGCCAGGGGCACGAAGAGGCGGTTGATCCAATTGACTCGCTGCGAGCGGAACTCGCGGTTTCTGGGCGTCTCGGGGCCGAAGAGAAACTGGACGTCCTCCTCTTCGAGCGAGAGGGCGTCGGCGAACGTGGGCAGGATGATCGTTTCCAACAGCCGCTTGACGAGCTGGTCGCCGCCCAGGGCGATGCCGTCCTGGTGGAGGACCGCGCCGCGGATGGTGTCGTCGATTTTCGACTCGAAGTTGTATCGGGCGATCATCAGGTCGGTGGTGCCTCCGCCGACGTCGATGCAGGCGATGCGGATTTCGGTGGCCGGCTCGCCGAACTCCTCTTTCTTGTCGGGCACGGGCCGGCGACCGCGCGACGGGGCCGGGCGCCTTGCACCGCCCGGACGCGCGACCCCGGGCCGACCACGACGCCGGGCCGCCGGAGCGGCCGCTTCCGGCTCCGGCTCCTCCTCCTTGGGAGGCTCCGGCTCGCCGCGGTCCTGGTGCAGGGTGGCAAACCAGAGACGCGGGTCCTGGCCGAGCATCCGCAGCTCGCTCCAGATGTAGGTGAGGTGGACGGCGCTGGCCTCGTCGATACTGAGGTTCAGCTCGGGTTTCGTGCGCTGGTGCTTGCCCAGGGTCATCGCGAAGATGTTGATCGCCTTCTGGGCCTGGGCGGCGAAGCGTCTCTGCTCCTCGAAGATCATCCCGCTGGGGAAGGTCAAGGTGAGCGTGCGGATTTCCCGCGGACGGCCGGCGTCGCCCGAGGCCGTCCGGTAGGGCATCGAGTTGACGTAGGTGTAGGCTTGGCAGAGCAGCTCGTAGAGGGCGGCGGTCATCAAGGCCCGCGGGGCGTGTCGCGGCTTGTGGGGGGCGTCGGCGGCGAAGTCACGCTCCTTGGGAACGGCGTCGGCGAGGAGGAAGTCGCGGTCGTCCTCGTGGACGAAGCGGAGGTAGGGGCCTTTGAGCGTGGCTCCGTAGACGCCGGTCTGACAGCGATCGGCCGGGTCGGCCATGTGCCAGTTGGCCCCCTCGAGCCAGCTCGCGTCGTCGGCCCAGAGATAGCGCTTGGGGGAGCTGACGCCGGTGCGGACGTCGCCGTCGACCCGCATCACGCCCGTCACGTCGTCCCCTTCGTGGCCCAAGCGGACCATGGAAAGATCGTCGAAGAGCGGCGGCGTAACGGGCACCTCGACCTTGGTCTGTTTCGGCTTCTTCTTGCCCCGGCCGAACCAGCCGGCGCGGTCGTCGGCCTCGACGGCGTGGTACTCGATCTTTTTCTGCGCAACCGCCGGGAGATACGGGGTATTGCACCAATGCGTCTTGGACGAGAACCACCGGGCCGAGGGCGTCCGCTGGAACTCTCCGTTTTCGTCCCAGGCGTCGAGATGGTAGCGGTTGACCAGCTCGAAGGGCATCATCTGCGGCGTCTGGGCGATCTCGCCCGTCAACTCCAAGAGCAGCCCGCCCGTGCGGCTGTTGCCGAAGTCGACGACCATGTGGACGTGCTTGGCGTCGCCGGCCGTGGCGGTGGCCGGGCGAATGCAGACCTCGACCGTGGGGGCGCCCCGAAGCGGCTTGTTGTCCAAATCGAGGATGCCTTCCAGGTGGATGATAAAGTCCTTGGTCAGCGCGCCGGGATCGCAGAAGTAGCCGACTTCGGGATCGCCGCAGGTCGTGTCGACGGCCAGAAAGAGCTTCGTCGTGCCCGCCTGGATGATCTGCCACTGGATGTACGGGTACGCCCTGGGCTCGTCATCCTCCTCGCCCGTGCCACAACGCAGTCGCTGCCACCCATAGCCGATCTGGGCCGTCGTGTACCGGGCCCCGCCGCGCAAGGGGACGCAGACGATTTGAACGCCCGTGTTGGCAAACAGTACGTGCATGTTGGTGTCTCGTCGTGTTCAGTGGCGAGTGGCGAGTTGTCAGTGGCAAGTGGCGAGTGGGATCGTCCACTCACCACTGAGTACTCAGTATCCAGTCCGCAGTACTCGGTACTCGGCAGCCGGTTCCCAGTGCCCGACACTTAGCATTTACTACGAGGCGCTGTGGCGTAATCTCCTGACCATGCCACGCAACGACGCGCTGTGGCGTGGTCAGGAGCCCCGCGCCGAGCGCGTGAGCGCGTGTACTCGGTACTGAGTCCCCAGTACTCGCCCCTACTTCACTTCTCGTACGGCTCCAGGATTTCGGTCAACTCGGGATTGCCGGGCGGGATCTGAACGTGCTCTCCGGCTCCTTGTGCCAGGGCTTGGGGAAGTCGCTCGGTCCACCGCTCAATGAAACCGGCCATCAACCCGAAACGGCGGTAGTCCTGCTGGGGAGCTTCCTCGCGAATCTCCTCCGTGCTTTCGCCATCCCCGCCGTCACCGCCCTCGCCCTCTTCCGCGGTCTTCTGAGGCGATCGGATCGGCGTCATGCTGGGGCCCGGGTTCATCACGTAGTCGTTCATGATGATGCGGGTGTATTTGCGGCGCGCCCGACGCCGGGCTGCTTCGTCGCGGGTCTTGAGGTTTACGACCGGGCTCAATCGCCGCAGCAGCTCCTCGAAGACGTCCTCGGTGACCAGGTAGTCGCGCAAGTAGCGGGTGAAGGCGTTCAGGTCGTTGGGATCCAGCCACGGTCCGCCGTCGTCGTGCGATTTGGTGTACTCCTCCCATCGTTTGGGAACCGCCACGGTCGCCCATTCGTGCAGAAACTCCCGCAGGTGCCGGGGCAAGGGATCACCGTGCCGCCGGCTGGCGATGTCCATGCAGTCGGCCAGGTGCAGCTCGTCGCCGTCCTGGACGCCGAGCGATTCCTGGAGGGCGTGGACGCGGTAGTAGACGGCCGCCTCGTCGGCGACGAGCCAGTCGACGACCCTCCTGGCCACGGCGATCCGCTTCTCGCGATCGACGTTGGCGTCGGGGTCGACGACCCAATCGCGAGAAAGCTGCAAGAGCCGGTTCTCGATCTCCACGATCTCCCGCTGGAGCTGGTTCTGCTTGTCGTCGGCGGTGGTGACCGCCCGGATGCCCGCGCTGATGAGCGAAAGCCCCCCGTCGTCGTCGCGCATGGCGGTGTCCCATCGCTGCTCGGGGGATCGCATGTAGGTGCGAACCATCTCCGATTCGAGGAAGGCCTTGCGGGCGCGGCTCCACTTCTCGGGGTCTTCGGCCTGGCGTTGAGCGTGGGTGGTGTCCCACGTACCCGGGTAGCGGATGGGATACGTGTTGGTGAACGCTTTCCCCCGTCCGCCGAAGTCGACCATCACGGTCCCCAGGGCGTCGACCAACTGGCCCAGGCGTTGTTCGTAGAGCCCTCGATCGGCGTATTCCTCCCGGTTGCGGAACTCTTCGTCGATGCCCGTCATGCCGACGAACAGGGCGGGCACCTCGTCGCGGACGCGGTGCGGCCAGGTTTTCTTGCCGTAGCGGGCCTTGCCCCACTTGTCGATGTGGTACTTCATCTGGGCCGTGACTTCGAGGTTGCCTCCGCGCGACAGGAGCAGGAGCGTCTGAATCTGGAGCTCCTCGGTATACCGTTCGAACAGGTAGGCCACCTTGCCCCGTTTGAGGATCTCCATCTGCTCGTCGATCGTTTCGGCCGAGGTGCGTTTGCCCTGCTCGGCCCCCTGCCGGCCCGCGCGCATGCCGGGGACGTCCAGGAAATCCATCTGCTCGATGACCCGCCGCCAGTCGTCGTTGAGCCGATGGGGCAGGATCGGCATCACCAGCTCCAGCATCCCCGCCTGGATGATTTCCTGGTCCTCGGTGTCGTTGCCGCTTCCCGGATGATACTCGAGCACGTACCAGCCGTCGCGCTCGCTGAGGTGGAGGTCGTTCC
>CAZDHR010000489.1:140-4852 GCA_964505295.1 uncultured Planctomycetaceae bacterium | reverse complement strand
CCGCGACGACGTCGTTTGGCAATGGGACGACGAGTACAACGGGTGGCTGATCTGTGCCCAGGAAGAGGACCTTTCGGACGACGCCGTCCCGGGCCACGCCATCGAGCGGGAGGAGGACGTGCTCGACACGTGGTTCAGCTCGGCGCTCTGGCCGCATTCCACGCTGGGCTGGCCGGAGCAAACCGACGAGCTGAACTACTACTATCCGACCAGCGTCTTGATCACCAGCCGCGACATCATCACGCTCTGGGTCGCCCGCATGGTGCTTACCGGCCTGCACAACGTGGGCGAGATCCCCTTCCACGAGGTCTACATCCATCCCAAGATCCTCGACGGCTACGGCGAGGGAATGTCGAAATCGAAGGGCAACGGCGTCGATCCGATCGACGTGATGGAGAAGTTCGGGGCCGACGCGCTCCGTTTCGGGCTGGCCCACTTGACGACGGAGACGCAAGACTTTCGGATGCCCGTCGATTTCGAGTGTCCCCATTGTGGGGTCTTGATCGAGCAGACTCGCGACAATCGCATCAAGCCCCGGCTGCGGTGCAAGAAGTGCGGCAAGGATTTCGCCACCCAATGGGCCGAGAAGCCGGAAGACCAGGCCTTGCCGCGGGGCCCGGTGATCAGCGAGCGGTTCGAGGTCGCGCGGAACTTCTGCAACAAGCTCTGGAACGCCTCGCGGTTCGCGCTTCTGAACCTGGAGGGCTACGCGCCGGCCCCCGTGGCCGAAGCGGAGTTGCTCGTCGAGGACCGCTGGCTGCTGAGCCGGCTTTCCACGGTTACGGGGCAAGTCACCGACGCGCTGGCCGGGTACCGCTATGCCGACGCCGCGCGCGTGCTGTACGAGTTCTCGTGGGACGAGTTCTGCAGCTTCTACGTGGAGATGGTCAAGATGCGGCTTCAGGACGAGAAGGCCCGCCCCACGGCCCAGCGCGTGTTGGCCCACACGCTCGACACGCTCCTGCGGCTTCTGCACCCGATGATCCCGTTTCTGACCGAGGAAGTGTGGCAGTTGCTCGGCCGGCTTGCGCCCGAGCGGGGGTTGGACCGCGTCGAGCCGGCGGCCGAAAGCGTGATGATCGCCCCCTGGCCCGAGAGGACCCCCGCCAGGGAGGACCCGCAGATCGAGGCCCGGTTCGGCCGATTCCAGGAGGTTCTGCGGGCAGTCCGCGAGATCCGAAGTCGGCAGAACGTTCCCGATAGGCGACAAGTCGACTTCGCGGTTCGTTGCGATGCCGCGACGGCCGACCTGTTGCGGCCGATGGAGCCTTACTTCGCGTCGCTGGCTTGGGCTCGGGCGGTGGGTTGGGGCCCGAGCGTCGAAGCGCCGCGACTGAGTGCCAACGTCACCCTGTCGGGGATCGATGTCTTCGTCGACCTGGCCGAGCTGATCGACCTGGAAGCCGAGATCACTCGGAAGAAGAAGGATCTCGAGAAGCTCGACTCGCTGGTCGCCGCGAAGCGTAAGAAGCTGGCCAACAAGAAGTTCGTCGAGCGGGCGCCGGCTGCGGTTGTCGAGAAAGAGCGCGACGGCCTGGCGGAGCTCGAAAAGCAGCACGCCGCGACCACCGCAATCTTGGAGAGCATGGTCGCGCTGGAAGCCGAGCGAAAGGCCGGCGAGTCGTGATGCCAAGTCCCGCCCGGGCGGTGACCCACGACGTAATCTGACGATGGAGAGGGCCCTATCGTGCGCGACGTCCTGGCCATCATGCTGACAATGACCACGCACGGCACGTCGCTGCCGGGCGAGGAACGCCAGTGCGTGGAGCACGACGTCATCTTGCCCGCCGAGCCGATCCGAGAACCGCTTGCCTCAGAGAGCGAAGGCCTGGCGCCCCTCTTGTTCGCGCGCAGCCAATTGCACTTCGTGGGGAAGCTGATCGGCACGGCACTCGAGGAGAAGCTGGGGCTTCACGTGTGGGCGCTTGCCGTGCAGGTCTGGTACGCGCACCTGGTGGTCGCGGCGACTTGGGAGCCGATGGAGCGGATCGTCGGTTGTGCCGACGACGCGGTCCGCGAAGGGCTGGAGCTGAAGCGCCCGATTTGGGGGGACGGGTACGATCAGCGGTTCTGCTTCGAGGAGGAGACCGCCCGCCAATGGATCGCGTACGTCGAGCGCCACAACGCGGCGATCGGCCTCGCGCCCAAGCCATGGTCGTTCATCGAGCCCCCCGATTTCTGAGGGGTTTCCGCGGCCCTCTAGGCAGCTTGACGGGCGGCGGCTTATAATGACCTCTATCGGGGACGCCCGTCAGGCTCCCGTCCCAGGCACGAGGATATCGTCATGCCCGTTCTCATGGAATTGTCGCGGATCATTATCAGCGAAATCAACGATCAGCAGGTGATTTACCTGAAGGAGATCGACGGGGAGCGGTCGTTCCCGATTCTCATCGGGATTTTCGAGGCCACGAGCATCGACCGCCGGGTGAAGGGGTTCGACACGCCGCGTCCGCTGACCCACGACCTGGTGGTCAGCGTGGTGGAGAACCTGGGGGGCGAACTCCAGGACGTGGTGATCAACGAGCTTCGCGAGCATACCTACTACGCCAGGCTTCGCGTCCGGCACGAGGGCGAGCTGGTCGAGATCGACGCCCGACCGTCCGACGCCATCGCCGTCGCCGTCACCTGCCGCCCGCCGCTACCCATCTACGTTGCCGAAGAAGTGCTCAACGACGTGTTGGGGGAATGATGAATGCGGAATGATGAATGATGAATGATGAATGATGAATGATGAATGATGAATTCCGCATTCACCATTCTGCATTCCGCATTCCCCTTCACATCGTCACGTCGGCAAACTCCTTGCGCACGACTTCGAGCCCTCTTGGGCCCTGGCTGCCGTCGACCACGACGTTCAGACGCACCTCGCTCGTGCTGATCATCTCGACGTTGATGCCCGCGTCGGCCAACGACTGAAACAACCGGGTGGCGACGCCCGTATGGCTCCGCATCCCCGTGCCGGAGACGGAAATCTTGGCCACCTGGGGAGAACTCGTCGGCGCAAGGCCGCCGAACCCCTCGGCCATCGCCGCGGCCAGATCGATGCCCTTTTGGAGATTCCGTCGCGCGACGGTGAAGCTGAGATTGGCGTGCCCTTCTCGCCCCACGCTCTGCACGATCATGTCGACGATGATCCCGTTTTCCGCGATCTCATCGAACACTTGAGCAGCCAGACCCGGCGTGTCGGGAACCCGCATCAGCGTCACTCGCGCCTGCGACTCGTCCAAGCTCATGTCCTCGATGATCAGATCCTCCATGGACTGCATTCTCTTGACCACCTCGGCCGAGATGCTGGGCCCGAGCGGCCCGGCGGGCTTCGGTTGTCGAACGGCTCGGGCCGGCGGCTCGGCGTCGAGCTCGAAGGCCTCGTGGACGGCCCGCAGTGCCTCCAAGGCGTGTTCGCGCGCCACCAGCACCGAGATCTTGATCTCGCTGGTGGTGATCATCAGGATGTTGACCCCGCGCTCGGCCAGCGCCCGGAACATCCGGTTCGCCACGCCGGTTTGGGTCGCCATCCCGAGGCCGACGACGGAGATCTTCGACACGTCGTCGTCGTAGTTGTACCCCTCGGCATCCAGCTCGTCGACGCCCTGCTCGACGGCCTTGAGCGTCCCCGGCAGGTCGTCGCGGACGACCGTGAACGAGATGTCGGCTTGTCCCGCGGCGCCGACGTTCTGCACGATCATGTCCATGGCGATGTGCTTGGCCGCGACCTTGGAGAAGATCGTCATCGCCGCGCCCGGTCGGTCCGGGACGCCCAGCACGGTCACCCGGGCTTCGTCGCGGATCAACGCCGCGCCGCAGACCGGTCGATCGGCCGCTTCCGGCTCCGAGGTGATCATCGTGCCAGGGCGGTCGCTGAAACTGCTCCGCACGTGCACCGGGACGGCGAATTTCTTGGCAAACTCGATCGACCGGTTGTGCATCACGCCGGCGCCCGCACTGGCCAACTCCAACATCTCGTCGTAGCTGATCCGTTCCACGCGGCGGGCTTCCGGCACCACGCGGGGATCGGTGGTGTAAACGCCGTCCACGTCGGTATAGATCTCGCAGCTTGCCGCGCCCAGGGCCGCCGCCAAGGCCACGGCCGTGGTGTCGCTGCCCCCACGGCCCAGCGTGGTGATGTTGAAGCCCTCGTCAATCCCTTGAAAACCGGCGGCGATCACGATCCTCCCGGCGTCCAGGGCCCGGCGAATCCGCTCGGCCGAAATCGACTGGATGCGGGCCTTCGTGTGCGTGCTGTCGGTCACGATCCCCATCTGCGCGCCGGTCAGGCTGATCGCCTCGTGCCCCAGCGAATGGATGGCCATGGCCATCAGAGCGACCGAAACCTGCTCGCCGGTCGACAGCAGCATGTCCATCTCCCGCGCCGGGGGCTGCTCGGTGATCTGACGGGCGAGCTCGACGAGCATGTCGGTGTTCTTGCCCATCGCGCTGACGACCATGACCACCTGGTGACCTTCCCTCTTCGCGCGGATCGCCTTTCTTGCCGCGCCCAGAATCTTCTCACTGTCGGCCACACTCGTGCCGCCGAACTTCTGAACGATGACGGACATGGAACAACCAACGGTTGATGCTAGTAGACTGCGGGTTCAAACTCAAACAATAACAATCCGTGGTAGGGTGGGTGCTTGCACCCACGCGCCGCCGCGAAACCGGTAGGGTGGGTGCTTGCACCCACGCGCCGCCGCGAAACCGGTAGGGTGGGTGCT
>CAZDHR010000488.1:0-4860 GCA_964505295.1 uncultured Planctomycetaceae bacterium | reverse complement strand
CCGAAGGGCCTTTCAGGCAAAAGGTGCCTGTCACCTTTTTTCGGTTACAGCCGTCGATGAGTCGCAAGAACGTGCAGAAGCCGAGCGAACAGAACGGCGAGAACCCCGGCCGGGCAGTCGACCCGGGGCTATTCTACGACTGCGTGCACTGCGGGCTGTGCACGTCGACGTGTCCCACGTACGTGGAACTGGGCGACGAGAACGACGGCCCCCGCGGCCGGATCTACGCGATGCGTCTGGTGGCCGAAGGCCAGTTGGGCGTGAGTGCGCGGCTGCGCCGCCACCTGGATCTCTGCCTCGACTGCCGGGCGTGCGAGACGGCGTGCCCTTCCGGTGTGCAGTACGGCCGGGTGATCGAGCCGTTTCGCCTGGCCATGGAGGAGGCCGATAAGAGCCCCGTCAAGCGGTTCGACTGGTTCCGCCAGTTGATCCTCTTCCGCTTGTTCCCCTACCGCGACCGCGTTCGCCTGGCGATGACGCCGGTCCGGCTCGCCCAGCGTCTGGGCATTTACGCTTGGGCGGAGCGGCTGGGGCTGTTGAAGCTGGTGCCGGGGCGTCTGGGGCAAATGATCACGCTCGTGCCCCCGCCGGTCGACCCGGGACCCAAACTACCGAGTTTTCTGCCCGCGATCGGACGGCGGCGAGCCCGGGTGGCCTTCTTCGTCGGTTGCGTGGCCGACGCGATGTTCCGCCATGTCCACTGGGCAACGTTGCGCGTGTTGCAGCACAACGGGTGCGACGTGCTCATTCCCGACGGGCAGGGCTGCTGCGGCGCGATCCACTACCACGCGGCCGACAGCGACGGCGCGCGACGGATGGCCGACGCCAACGTCCAAGCCTTCGCGCTGGAGGAAATCGACGCCGTGGTCGTCAACCACGCCGGCTGCGGGGCCATGATGAAGGAGTACCCGCTCCACTGGAACGACGAGCACACGCAAGCCCGAACGGAACTGGCCGAGAAGGTCAGGGACATCAACGAGTTTCTCGACCAGCTCGGGCCGGTGCCGCCGAGCGGACGCATCGAGGCCGTGGCCACGTACCACGACGCCTGCCACCTGGGACACGCCCAACAAATCACCGAACCGCCGCGGCGGCTGCTGGGCCTGATCCCGGGCCTCGAGCTGCGCGAGCTGCCCGAGACGGAAATCTGCTGTGGCTCCGCCGGCACGTACAATCTTAACCACCCGGGCATGGCCGATCGGCTCAGCCGGCGCAAGCTGGAGAACATCCTCAGCACCAAGGCCCAGATCGTGCTGGCTTCCAACGCCGGGTGTCTGCTGCAAATCATGCGCGAAGTCCGCCGGCAGCGCCAGCCGATCGCCGTGATGCACCCGATGGAGCTTCTCGACCTGAGCTATCGCAACGAGCGACCGGAGTTGCCAAGGTGACTGGGTGACTGGGTGACTGGGTGACAACGAGCTTTCACCGAGTCATCCCGTCACGGCGTCACCCCGTCACCCTACTCCTCTACGGGGGAGAGGGCTCCGAGCCTCGCTCGCCTTGCCCGGCCCATCGGTCCGTGCCCGGGCTGGCGGAGCTCGCTGTCGATACTCGGCAGGCTCGCGGGCATCCTCAATCCGGCTAGCCGCAGGAATCCAGCGAGGAGGCGATACCCGGTCTCGGTCAGGATCGACTCGGGGTGAAACTGGAGGCCCACCACGGGCAACCGGCGGTGACGCACGGCCATGACCGTGCCGTCGTCGGTCCTGGCGGAGGTCTCCAGGCAGTCGGGCAGCGACACTTCGTCGACCACCAGCGAATGGTACCGGCAGCCCACGATCGGGCTGGCCAGGCCGCGGAACACGCCTCGACCGTCGTGGTGGATCAGCGAAGTCCGGCCGTGCACCGGCTCGGCCGCCCGAACGATCCGGCCGCCGAGGGCTTCGGCAATCGCTTGATGGCCCAGGCAAACGCCCAGGATCGGCACCTCGCGGTGAAGCTCCCGCACGATCGCCGGAGAGCAGCCGGCCTGGCGGGGCGTGCACGGGCCGGGCGAAAGGACGATCGCCTCCGGCCCGAGCGCCCTGACTCCCGCCACGTCGATCGCCGTGTTGCGCGTTACCCGCGTCTCCTGCCCCAGACGCTCCAGGTACCGGGCCAGGTTGTAAACGAAGCTGTCGTAATTGTCGACGAGGAGGATCACGCTTCTCGATCCGGCACGAGGTCGATCCGCCGCGCGAGGCTTTGGGGACGGGCCGTGTGACGTATACTTGCGCGAGCCGTCCATCCGGCACAGCCCGCGCGACGGGTCGGGAGTTGCAGGGAGATTTGACACCATGAACGGTCCACGATCAAGCCTTTCGGGAATGCTCTTCGGGCGGGCGAGCCTGGCGCTACTCGCGGTTCTCGGTGTGGCAGGCGCACCGGGCGCACTGCCGAGCGGCGAGACGGCCGAGTATCCCGGGGTCATGGAAGCGGTTCGGCGCGTGCAAGTGCACGGCCTTTCGTGCGAGCCGGGGATGGACTCGGACCCCGAAGCCGGGCTCTCGCTCTACGCCCACGTGGAGGCCGTGGGGCTCAGGTGGCGGTCGCTTCTCGTGGAAATCCGCCTTCGCACGCCGGACGGCAAGCCGGTGCGAGCGACCAAAGGGGCGCCGGAAGGCTACGCCGACAAGCAGGGACGGTTCTTCATGTGGGCTCGGCTTCCCGTGTTTGACGACCGCTACGAATGGCCGGAGCTCCGCGCCTCGATCCCGTACGAGAAGGTCCTCAATCTGCCGGCCGAGCGGCCGTGGCGGCTGATCGTGACGTTTCGGGCTTCCTGCGAGGGGCTGTCGAGCGTCTCCGAGGCAGAGATCACGGTTCCGCCGGGCAAGGTGCCCGGGCTGAAACGGGCCCTGGCGGTGCTGGCCATCGACCCGTTTGCCGATAGCCCCCCGCCCGATGAGACGGCCGCCGCCGATGACGCTCGCCGGAAGGACGGCTCGCGCGGCCCGGCCGGGCACGAGCGCGGCCTGATGGTGGAGGGCTACGTCGAGGCCGAAGGGCTGGGACGCTCGAAGATCGTCGGGCAACTCGTGCTCCAAGGCGACGACGGCAAGCCGCTTCTGCGCAAGGACCCGAAAACCAAGGCGCAAGGGCCGGTTCAGCATTCAGTCGAATCGGAGGTCGTCGCCGACCAGGCCCAAATCCTGCTGCACTTCCTCCGCCACGACGCCCTGGGGCTCGAGCCCGGCCGACACCGGCTGATTTTCTCCTACACCGCCCAATGCGGGGGGCTGACGGCGTCGCTGGAGGAGGAGCACGTGGTTCGCGTGCCGGGCCGCGGCGAGTGAAACACTCGCGCCGGGCGAGGCCGCAAGCGGCTGGGCACCGGGGGGGAAAAAGCGGCCCGGTTGAGGGTGCGACAGGGGGCTCACCGGAAGGCCCGGATCAGCCCCTCCGCCTTGTCCCACGTCTCCTCGTACTCGTCGCGCGGATCGCTCTGGGCGACGATGCCTCCGCCGACGGGGGCTTGCCACCAGCCGCGGCCGGCGGTGATCGTGCGGATCAGGATGCTCAGGTCGAGCGAGCCGTCGAAGCCGAGGTAGCCGAGCGAGCCACAATAGGCGCCCCGGGCCGTCGGCTCCAGCTCGGCGATGATCTCCATGGCCCGAACCTTGGGTGCCCCCGTAACCGAGCCGCCCGGAAACGCCGCCCGCACCAGGTCGATCACCGTACACTCGTCGCGCAGCTCGCCGCGCACGGCCGAAACCAGGTGTTGCACGTACTCGTACGTTTCCAGCCCGCAAAGCTGGCTCACCTCGACGCTCTCCGCCCGGCAGACCCGCGCCAGATCGTTCCGCAAGAGATCGACGATCATCACGTTCTCGGCACGGTCCTTCTCGCTCCTGCAAAGCTCCCGGCCGGCGGAGAGGTCGGCTTGCGGCCCGGCGGCTCGCGGCCGGGTGCCCTTGATCGGCCGCGTCTCGACGGCCCCTTCCCGCACCTTCAGGAACCGCTCCGGCGAGGAGCTGACAACCTGAAAGTCTCCCAGGTCGAAATAGCCGGCAAACGGGGCCGGATTGCAGCACCGCAAACGCAAGTAGAGCGAGACGGAATCGTCGTCGGCCGCGTGAAGCAGCCGCTGCGCCAGGTTCACCTGGAACACGTCGCCGGCAAAGACGTACTCGATCGCCCGCTGGACCGCGCGCAGGTATCCGGCCTCGGAGAAGTTGCTCGTCAGCCCGTCGAGCCCCGCAATCGCGTGTTGCGGCGCGAGCTCATCGCCCACCACCATCGGAAGCGGCGTCTTGCCCGGCGTGCGCCAGTCATCGGACTCCGCGGGGCCCGAAAGCCACCGGCGAAACTGCTCCAGCCGCTCGCCGGCTCGCTGTCGCCGCCGGGCCGGCTCCGCTTCGGGAAGCCCTTGCGAAACGACCCAGGCGCGGTCCTCCACGTGGTCGAACGCCACCACCACGTCGTACAGGCCGATGGCCAGCGCCGGCACCTGAAACTCGTCGACCGCCGGCTCGGGCAGCGCTTCCAGTTGGCGACCCAGGTCGTAGCTGAACAGCCCGGCCGCTCCGCCCTGAAACGGAGGGAGCCCCGCAATCGTGGGCGCCCGCATGGCCGACAGACGGCGTGCCAGCTCGCCCAGGCCGTCGGTTGCGTGGGCCGGCAGCTCGAAGTAGTCGAACGGGTCGGCCGCCAGAAACGAGTAGCGTCCCAGGACCGGATGCGAGAGCGCGCTATCGAGAAAGAGACAGTGCGGCCGGCCACACAACCGCAGGAACGCTTCTTCCGGCCCGGGCGCCGGGCTCAGCTCCTCCACCAGCGGGCAGTCCGATGTTTTCATCACAAGGCGACGAGGTGACAAGGTGACAGGGTGACAAGGTGAGGGGGTGACAAGGTGAGGGGGTGACAAGGTGAGGGGGTGAC
>CAZDHR010000487.1:0-4887 GCA_964505295.1 uncultured Planctomycetaceae bacterium | reverse complement strand
GAAGAGGGGATCGAGGGCCTCGTCCACATCAGCGAGATGTCCTGGACCAAGCGAATCAGCCACCCCAGCGAGCTGGTCCAGATCGACGACGAGATCACGGTCGAGGTGCTGGGGATCCACAAGGAGAAACAGGAAATCTCCCTGGGAATGAAACAGACCCAGGAGAATCCCTGGGATCGCGTGGCCGAGCGCTACCCGCCCGGCTCGATCATCCAGGGAACCGTGCGCAACCTGACCAACTACGGGGCCTTCATCGAGATCGAGGAAGGGATCGACGGGCTTCTGCACGTCAGCGACATGTCCTGGACCCGGAAGATCAGCCATCCCAGCGAGGTGGTCGAGAAGGGGCAACCGATCGAGTGCATGGTCCTTTCGGTCGACCAGAACCGGCGCCGGATCGCGCTCGGGCTGAAGCAACGCTCCGAAGACCCTTGGGTCCGCGACATTCCCAACAAGTACGAGGCCGGCCAGATCGTCACCGGCAAAGTGACCAAGATCACGAACTTCGGCGTGTTCGTCGGCTTGGAGAACGGCCTGGAGGGTCTCTTGCACATCTCCGAGCTGGCCGACCACAAGGTCGAAAACCCCGAGGAGATCGTCCAGGTCGGGGAAGAGATCCAGGTGAAGATCCTCCGCGTCGATGCGGACGAGCGGAAGATCGGCTTGTCGCGCAAACGGGTCGAATGGGCCGAGGAGGCGGAGGCAGCGGCCGGCAAAGCCCCCGCGGATCAGGCCCCGCCCTCCACCGGCATCCCCGCGACGGAACTCAAGGGAGGCGTGGGCGACAGCACCGGCCCGCTGATCCAGCCCGTCTCGCAGGAGCCCGAAAAGCCCAAGCCGGAGCCCGAGCCGGAGTCCAAACCCGAGCCGAGCGAGGGCCCGCCCCAAGAGGAGTCGGCGGAATCTCAGGAACCGCCTGCCGGCGAAGCCGAACAATCCGCGGAATCGGAAAGCGACAAACCCGAACAATCCGCGGGATCGGAAGGCGAAGAAGCCCCGTAGCCCGATCTTCGGCACGTCAGAACACATCGCCCTCTGCACGACCCCGCCGGTCAATACCGGCGGGGTCGTTCTTTTCCCTACTCCCGGAAACTCACCTACAGATGGTCCACCTTGTTGACCGCGTGCTTGGTTGCAGAAACCACTTCCCCGGCGTCGATAGTTGAGTCTGGTCAGTCTGGCTATCACCCCACGGCCCCGACGCACTCCGATGACAAAGCATCCCCGCAAGCAGTCTGCCTCCGCCGTGCAGTCCCCGCTGGAAACCTACCTCCGCGAGATCAACGAGACCCCCCTCCTCTCGCCCACGGACGAGCAGGATCTGGCCGTCGCCATCGGCGAGGGCGACGTCCAGGCCCGCGATCGCATGGTCCGGGCCAATCTCCGCCTGGTCGTCAACATCGCTCGCGGATACACCGGCAAGGGACTCAGTCTTCAGGACCTCATCGAGGAGGGCAACCTGGGATTGCTCCGCGCCGTCGAGGGCTTCGACCCCGCCATGGGCACCCGCTTCTCCACCTACGCCAGCTACTGGATCAAGCAATCGATCAAGCGGGCGCTGATCAACACGGCCAAGACGATTCGCATCCCGGCCTACATGGTCGAGCTGTTGAGCAAGTGGCGTCGGGCGAGCATCCGTCTGGGTGAAGAGCTTGGCCGCACCCCCACCCCCGAAGAGGTCGGCCGAGTCCTCGGACTCCCCCGCAAGAAGCTCCCCATCATCAAGAAGGCCATCCGCATCTACAACCTCACGCCGCAGACCGATCAGGCCGACGCGGGCTGGTCGCTGGGCGAGATGGTGATGGACGATCGGGCCCGGAGCCCCGAGGACGAGCTGGTCGAGCACGACAACCTCTCCCACGTGCTCGAGCAGCTCCAAACCATGGACCAGCGCGAGGCTACCGTCCTGAAAATGCGCTTCGGCCTGAAAGACCACGAGCCTCGCACCCTCAAAGAAATCGGCGAAGCCCTCGGACTGACCCGCGAGCGCGTCCGCCAAATCGAAACCGAGGCCCTCGCCAAGCTGGCCGAGAGCCTCGAGGGGTCGAAGACCTAGGATTCGCCGCAGAGCAACTTCCCGATTTCATTACTAGGCACACTCCGGTGCCTACTACTCCGCAAACACGGAAGCTATTCTCCGGCCGATCCGCGGCGCGCGCTGACTCGTTCGAGGACAAACGCCCCGTCGATGAAGCCTTTGGGCGATTCGGTTGCGTAGATGGTCCATCGCCCTTCCATGCGGCTGCCGTCTTCGCTGATGCGCCCCCAGTACTCGACCGAGTGGCCTTCTTTCTCGCTTCCAATCTCTTGGTCGCCGACCTGATACCCGATGAAGTGCTCACCCTGATAGGTCTTCGTGAAGGTGACTCGGTTCCCGTCGACGGAGCCCTCCAGCCGGGAATCGGCCGGGAGGCGTGATTTGGCCCGGATCGGGGCGCGACCCACTTCCGGATGCAATCGCCGCAGGCTCGCGTCGATCGTTTCGTCGCTGCCGGGCGGCAACCCGGCCGCCCGGGCGGCATCGAACAGGGACCGCTCGAAATCCGTTTCGGCGTCGATCATGGTTCCGGAGATCCGATCTCCGTCCTGGACGACGCTTGCGCGAATCGGGTGCTTCTCGCCCGACTGCGTGTAGTAGCCTCCCCACTCTCCGGTAAGCGGGGCTGTCATGCGATCTTCCCCCGAAAAAGGGGACGCAGCTCTTTTCTGTTTCCAGCCGCTTGGCATCGACCAACGCGGGGGCCCTTTTCGCCGGGATGTGGCCCGTTACGTGCCACCAATAACCATATCTCAAATAGGAGACGGCCCGTTGCGGTACGAATCCCCTCACCGACGTGGCTACCCAGCGATACTCCATCTCATCCCTGTTGAACTGAGCCGCGGAGCGTCGGGGACGTCGCGGCGAGGGCTGTTGGGTGCTATTGGGGATTGTATCAAAGCTCGCCCGAACGAGCTGCGATGCAGGGGCCGGTCGCTACGGTTCGATGTTGACCGTCAAGCCGGCCCAAACGACCAACCCCTGCTGGGTCTTCAAGCCAATGAGATTCTGGGCCGGGTTGTCGACGATCCGGCCCAGGATCAGTACGGACTCCCCCTCCTTGGCCGGCAACGGCCGCTTACTTGCCACGAGGATCGTCCGACCGCTGGCGGCCAACTCGACGTGGGCGCCGTGGGCGTTCCCCTCCGACAACATGTGGGTCACTTTGCCGGCCAAGAGGACGCCGTTCGACGGGCGATTGCGGGCCATGCACCACTTCCCTGCCTGGAACCCGATCTTGTCGAGGTTGGTCTCGTTTTTTCCCATTCCGGCGAGCAGCGTGCGGGCGGCCGACTTGCGATTCTGGAGTTGTTTGGCGCCGGGGCCCCCGTGGACAAAGGTGACGACCTCAGCCAACCGGCACCACTTCCCGTACGCTTCCTCCGAAATCGGCTCGGCCTTCTCCCCGACACTCTCATGGATCGCCTTCAGCGCCTCGCCCAACTCATCGGAGGTGTACGAAGGAGGGGAAGCCAAGCCCACGTAGCCATTCGGGAAAGTCCTCGGCGGGGGTGGCGGCGTTGCGCCGCCGAGGCCGGAGTACGGGCCATCGGAAAACAAGTTGCCGGCCGACTCGGCCTGTGGCAGTACGGGCGCCGGCTGCTCACTGCCTCCCGCTTCCCCCCGGAGCGCCGGTCTGAAGACCTCGTTCAAATCGGCGATCTCCTCCGATACCTCTTCTTCCGACTCAGGAGCCGCCTTCATCCACCCGGGAAACCAATCGGGCGAATGCTGGTATGTGTGCGAAACGCCCGGCAGAGGGATCTTCAAGAAATTGCCCGCTTCCCCCCGGATGAAGTTGAGCAAGTAGTAGGCGATCACTAGGCCGGCGACCCCCCCGAACACCCAACTAGCCAGCTCCCGGGCGATGCTCTTCTGCTTTCGCCTTCGGGGCCGTAGACCCGTTGCGCCGGCCGGACCGGCTTCCACTTCCGCGTCTTCCCGGGCGAAGTCGAACGCGCTGGCGTGGGCGGCCACCGCCTGGGGCCCGGCGTCCTCGCCCGTATCGATCTGAGGCACGCCCTCGGCCTTCGCCCAGACGTCCAAGGCCGGCGGTTCGCTCGCAGGACCCTCGCCCGACAGGATGTATCGGGCCACCGCAGCGGCCGTCGCCGGTCCCAACTCGGCGCCGGTCGTGACGACGACCACCTGACTCAGCGGGTATTCGGCCTCGCAGTGCGGACAGCGGACCTGCACGGTCTCTTCCGGTGCCGCCGCTTCGGCCGGCTCCTCACCTGTCTCCGTGGCGTCCTCGGCCGATTCGGCTTCTTCCTCGGCCCCTTCTTCCTCGCTTTCGTTCCCCTCTTCTTCTTCGGTATCCGTCTCCGTTTCTGCCGTGGGCCCCTCTTCTTCACCGGGCTCGACGCCCGCCTCGGCTTCCGGCCCTTCGATGGCTTCATCGGTGCCTTCACCGATCTGATCGGAGGGGGCCTCGGCTGTGTCCTCCTCTTCGTCGGCCATCTCAAGCCGTTCGCTCGAGTCGGCCTCGGACGGTGCCCCCTGCTGCCCGTCCGCCTCGGCGACCGGGACCAGCTCGGGCGGCATTTCCGAGTCGTCGGCGTCCGCGGCGTCGGCCGGCAGTTCGCTCAGGGAATAGACGGCTTGGCAGAACGGGCAGCGGACCGACTCGCCCTCCTTGAGGCCTTCGGGGACGGTCACACGCTCTTGGCAGTTGCCGCACGTCGCAATCCGGGACATAGATGACTCCTCTGCTTATCGTACCGCATACCAGTCTACTACCCACCCACCGTGGTCCGCCAGTACCTTCCGAGCAGAGAGGGGGTTGCGCAGAAACAACTTGACCCAATAGGAATTTGTTACAGCGGGAAGTCTAGGCGACTTTGGAGAGA
>CAZDHR010000486.1:0-4901 GCA_964505295.1 uncultured Planctomycetaceae bacterium | reverse complement strand
TACATGTTTTTACTCGGCCTGGGGCTTGCCCGATGAATTGTGTTGAAAGCCGATTTTTGGCGTTGGAGCCGGACGACGCGTTCGCCGCCGAGGTCCTTGCCTTCAAGGAGCGAGTCCGCCGCCTGGTGGGCGAGCAGCTCTACCTGGACCATCCGCCCCATCTAACGCTCGCGATGAGCGTGTTTCGCGTCGAGGCCGATGTCGCCAGCCCGATCGCGAGGCTTTGCCGCGACCTGGCAGCCCCCGCGGTCACGATTCGCGGCTGGCACGTGTTCGAGGCCGACCAGCTCACGGGCAGCCACACCCTGGTGTGCGACGTGGCGCCCGACACGCGAGAGCCGCTTGTGCGGGTGCAGCGGGAGGCGATCGGGGCGGCCGCCCCGCTCCGCGATCCCGTGGCGACTCGACAGTGCTACGAGGAATCGTGGGAGCGGCTTTCGGCCGACGAGCGGGCGAACGTCGAGCAGTTCGGGTTTCCCTTTGTGGGCCCGATCTGGCACCCGCACGTCACCGTGGCCTCGATTCGTCCGGAGGACTGGGACGCGGTCTGGCCGCAACTGGCCGGGACGCCTCCCGATGCGATCGTGCGATTTTCCTATTTGTCGA
Organism: uncultured Planctomycetaceae bacterium; assembly: GCA_964505295.1. Lineage (GTDB taxonomy): Bacteria > Planctomycetota > Planctomycetia > Pirellulales > Thermoguttaceae > DATKZH01. The sequence goes on along the minus strand of CAZDHR010000486.1, from coordinate 4,295 downwards.
TCTACGGCATGCGTGGGGACGAGCCGGTTCTGATCGAGCGGTTTGCGCTGGAGGACGTCGAGTGAGTCAGCTCAGAGACAACGCGGTCGATCGCGCTGGAGTGCGGCCCTTTCGCGCCAACGGCGTCCCGTGGCGTGGAACCGCGCGCATGCCGATGGATCGGCGTCTGAGGCGTTGGCTGCTCTGGCTGGCCTGGCGCTACCGATACCTGGCCGGGTTCATGCTCTACGGCTTCCTCTCGATCGTGCTGGAGGTCGCGCTGATCCGGTTCGTCTTCGTCTTTCCGGAAAGGTGGGGCGAGCTGGCGCGGACGGTTCCCGCGTTCCTCATCGGCATGCTCTTCGCGTTCTTCATGAACGCCTATTTCAACTTCCGGGTCTCGCGCGAGCAGTTTGTCCGGGCGTTTTTCCTGTTCGCGTTGGTCTCGATCCTCAGCTATTCGTTGAACCTCGCCGCGATGACGCGGTTCGAGCTGGACGAGTACCCGCTGGGGCGTTTCATCACGGCCGGCTGCCTGTTCATGATCGCCTACACGTTGCACCGGCGATTCACGTTCCGCAAGACGGCCCGCAACCTCGGGCTGGCCGTGTACGCGACGGGCGGCGACAGCGTTCGCGAGGCGTTCGAGCACGTGGGCGATCTGTGCGACCACATCCACTTCGACCTGGTCGACGCGACGTTCGATCCGGAGGCCGCGCCGGTCGACGTCGAGCAGATTCGCCAGGCCCGGCGCCTGTGGGCGTGGCAGCCGTTCTGCCTGCACGTGATGTCGCGCACGCCCCTGCGATGGATCGACGAGTGCAGCGACCTGGCCGATTGCTTCCTGGTGCACGTCGACATCGACGACGACGTGGCCGAGGTGATCGCCCGATGCCGGCAGCGGCGCCGCAGCGTGGGCGTCGTGTGGCACCACACGGTCACGTTCGGCCAGCTCATGCCCTACCTGCCGCACGTCGATTTCGTGATGGTGCTGGCCGTCGAGCGGCCGGGTCACTCGGGCCAGGAGCTGATGGACGTGGCCCTGGAGGCCGCCGCGACGTTCGACGCGCTCGCCTCGCGCTACGGCTACGAGCTGATCTTCGACGGCGGCGTGACGAAAGAGAACGTCCACCACATCCCGGCCCGGATCATCGTCTCCGCCTCCGGGGTGCTGAGGGCCGAAAACCCCGCCCACACCGCGCTGTTGCTGAGGACCCCGGCACCGTGAGCGATCGCCAGCTCAAGACGGCACTGATCGACGCGGTGTGGCGTGTGGCCGATCGCCTGGAGTACGTGCGCTCGGCCACGATCGCCGGCAGCTTCAGCCGCGGCACGGGCCTGGAGGGGATCGCCGACATCGACACGATCGTGATCGTCGATTCGCTCGATCTTGCACGCTTCGCCGAGATTCAGGAGGCCTTTCGCGCCGAGCTGGAGCCGATCCTTGCCGAGCGGCTTTTCGCCCTGCGGATCAATCCCACGCTGGGGCCGCTCAAGTTCAACGACCCGCGAACGGCCGTCTTGCACCTGATGATCTACACGGCCGAAGGGCACCGGGAGCACGCGATCCATAGCCCGTTCACGTGCCTCGACTGGCAGCGATCGCCGCTTTGGCGCAAGTCGGAGCTGCGGAGCGTGTATCCGGTGTTCGGGCTCCAGCCGCACCATTTCATCAGTGCTCGGCGCGGGGCCAAGGATTACCTGCGCGACCTGCACAACGACGCGGTGAGCTACCGGGAGATCAGTTTCCACGACGACGGCCCGCGCCAGATCGTCCGCAACAAGCAGATGACGTCGCGGGACCGGCACGAGTTCGCCTACCACGTGATGCGGTTTGTGATGCAGAACTTCCTCAAGCTGGTGACTCGCGCGAACGAGGTGCAGGAAGGCGACGAACTGCTCTCGGCCTATTTCGCCCGGTTTTCCGAAGGGGCGGGCGTTTTCGGGCCGCTGTTCGGCGAGCTGATGCGGCGGAAGCAGGAGGGCCGGTTCAAGCCGCCGGTTCCCGAGCTGTTCGACGAGGTAAGCGCTTTCGTGACCACGTTTGAGGACCAGTTCCGCGACGCGTTCGAGCGCCGCGCCGTGCGGCACGCGGTCTTCCGGCACGCGCCGACGGAGTTGAACGAGGGGACGGGGGAGAGGACCGTGTTTCAGGGGCGGATCGATCCGGAGCTTGACCGCAGGATTACGAGAGCGGCTCCAGAGGAGGCAATCGGCGTGCGCTGGCGAGGCCGGCTGTTCACGTCGCCGCTCAAACGCGCGAAGGGCAGCCTGGCGCAGCTCCGCATGAACATGCCGCAGTTGCCCGAGCCGCATGTCGACGAACGACTCATCGAGATCGACTACGGCGCGTGCGACGGGCTCACCGTGGCCGATGCTCGAAAGCGTTACCCCAAGCTGTTCGCCGCCTGGGAGCGGGGCGAAGATCCGCAATTTCCGGACGGGGGGGAGAGCACCGCCGACGTTTGGGAACGACTCTGGGATTTTGCGCAGGACCGTTGGGCGCCCGGCGAGGAGGCGTCGCTGGTGTGTACGCACAACGTGGTGCTCCGCTGTCTGGTCGGATACCTGCTGGCCGTGCCGCAAACGGAGTGGTATAGGCTGAGAATCCCGCACTTGGCCCCAATGACCGTGGTCTCCACCGAGAAGTTCGGGCTCTTCCTGGACTTGGAGGAAGAAGTCGAGCGGGCGATCTTCGCGGGGTTCTATGGGGCAAGTAAGCAGTAGTGTAACGGATCTTTCAGTGGGTAAGGGAGAGGCGGCCCTCTCCCTCCCCGTTGTCGCCATGGAGTCGGTTCTCCATATTTCCCGGCGTGCGGCTTTCCCGCACCGGGCGACCCCGATGAAATTGCCTCTTTCGAGGAACAAATCGCGACTACCTCGCTGGTGACGGCAGGAGGTCGCTCAGGAACTGCACACCACGTCGTCGCAGATGACGAACTACCTTCGGAACGCACCCGATCCGTTCGGCACTCCCTTTGTGGTCAGCCGAGGGGCCGTTTGTCAACGGTTTTCGCGGACTGGCGGTCGAGATTTACCCGCAAACTCCCGGCGAGTCCCCGGCGCGAGACTCCCGCTCGCCTGCCTTCTCGGCCGCGCTTGCTGGGCAAGGCGGCCGACGTCTGCTATCGTAGGGATGACTTCGCCGTGGGTGGTGTCCGCATCGGAAGACCCCCGTACGGCATTTCGACGGACCAACAACCGACAAGCAATCCTCGGAGCCCGACGCTATGAACCGCACCTGGACGACTGCCCTGCGTGTCCCGTGGATCGTGATTTGCCTGGCGGCCACGGCCCGCGCGGCCGACCCGCCGGGCGTGGTCATCGACCGCAGCCCCGACTTCGCCCGGGTGTACGTCGGCTGCCCGAGCATCGCCGTGGTGCCGGACGGGAGCTACGTCGCGTCGCACTCCTGGTTCGGGCCCGGCACGCCGAACCGCCAGTCGGCCGTGTTCACTTCGGCCGACCGCGGCAAGACGTGGAAGCACGTCGCGGACATCGACGGCCAGTGGTGGTCGACCCTGTTCACGCACAACGACACCCTCTACATCATGGGCGTGAGCGAGCGATACGGCCACGCGGTGATCCGCCGCTCGACCGACGGCGGCCGAACCTGGACCGACCCGAAGGACGAGAAGACCGGCCTGCTGTTGGCCGACGTGAAATATCACTGTGCCCCCGTGCCGGTGGTCGTCCATCAGGGGCGCGTCTGGCGGGCGTACGAGGACGCCGAGGCGGGCGGCGGCTGGGGGCGGCACTTCCGGGCGCTGGTCGTGTCGGCCCCCATCGACGCCGACCTGCTCGACGCATCGAACTGGACCGTCTCCAATTGCCTACACCTGAACCCCGAATGGCTCGTGAGCGAGCGCCCCGGGTGGCTTGAAGGAAACGTGGTCGTCACGCCGGAGGGCGGGCTGGTGAACGTCCTCCGCGTGAACGACGACCGCGGCGACACGGCGGCCATTGTCCGCATCTCGCCCGACGCACGCACGCTCACGTTCGATCCCGAGAAGGACTTCATCGACTTCCCCGGCGGCCGGTGCAAGTTCACGATCCGCTTCGATCCCGTCACGAAGCGGTACTGGTCGCTCGTGAACAAGCAGCTCGACCCGACGGCGTATCGCAACGTGCTGGCGCTGACCTCGTCGGCCGACCTTCGCGAGTGGAAGGTGGAGTCGATCATCCTGCGGCACGTTGAGAAGGATCACCACGCCTGGCAGTACGTCGACTGGCTGTTTGACGGCGACGACATCATCGCCGCCAGCCGCACGGCCTGGGACGGCTCGCACAACGCCCACGACGCCAACTACTTCACG
>CAZDHR010000485.1:0-4919 GCA_964505295.1 uncultured Planctomycetaceae bacterium | reverse complement strand
GATTCCTGGACGGGCTCCGGGAACGCGGCTACTACGACATGGCCCTGGAGTATCTCACCCGAATCGACGCCAGCCCCCAATGTCCGGAGGACCTCAAGGAGCAGATCGACTACGAGCGGGGCGTCACGCTGATCGACGCTTCGCGAGTGGCCGGCTCGGCGCGCGAGCAGCGGCTCGACCAGGCCCGCAATGCCCTCCAGAAGTTCCTCAAGGAACATCCTCAACACGCTTTGGCCGCCACGGCCAACACGCAGTTGGCCAACGTGCTGGTGGAGCGGGGTCGGATGAAGGCGGAGTTGGCCGCCGCGCCTTCCAAATCGGCCGACGAGAAGAAGCAGTTGACGGCCGAGGCCCGCAAGCACTACGAGCAAGCCCAGAAGGTCTTCGTCACCGCGGAGCAGCGGGTGTACGAGCGGGCGAAGGCCCTCGAAGAAGAGGCCAAGACGAACGCCCGGAAGTTCGTCGAGCGGGACGAGGCCCGGCGCGATCTCCTCCAGGCCCGGCTGTACCTGGCCGGCGTGATCTACGAAATCGGCAAGACGTACGATCCTGGGAGCAAGGAGTTCAAGGCGAACCTGGCCGAGGCCGCCAAGAAATACAAGGACCTGTACGACAAGTACAAGCACTTCACGGCCGGCCTCTACGCCCGAATGCAGGAAGGCCGGATCTACAAAGACTTGGGCCAACACGACAAGGCGATTGCGGTCCTCCGCGAGATGCTCACCGTCCCCGGCGGCGACGCCACCGGCCGGATGCTCAGAAACGAGTCGCTGGGCCTGCTCCTGGAGACCTACCTGTCGCCCAAGGTGAAAAAATACGACGAGGCGTTGGCCGAAGTGGCCAAGTGGCAGGAGGCGGCCCGCGGTGCCGAGGAATCGAGCCCCGAGGGGCTGAAGATCCGTTTCCTGGCTGGCCGGGCGGCGCTTGCGGCGGCCGAGGCCCTCAAGCCGGACGATCCGAAGCGCAAAGGCCATCTCAAGACCGCTCGGCAGCACTTCGAGTATGTGGGCCGGTTTCGCGGCGAGCACCAGCGCGAGGCCCGGGAAACGCTCACGCAGGACATTTTGGGCGGAGTCGCCGAAGCCGGCGAGCCGAAGACCTTCGTCGACGCCAAGGACCAAGGCGACTTTGCCTGGGGGACGATGGTCGTCGCTTTGGGGAAGACGCAGGACGCCAAGACCCCCGAAGAGAAAAAGAAGTCCACCGCCGAGATGAGTCAGGCCCGCGACGAAGCCTTCCACAACTACCGCCTCGCCATGGGGATGAAGACCGACGAGACGCCGCTTGCCGAAGTGAACCTGATCCGCTTCCGCTTGGCCTACCTTTACTGGATGAGCGAGGACTTCTATCGGGCGGCGGTGATGGGAGAATTCCTGGCAACGCACTATCCCCAGAGCGTGGGCGCCCAACAAGCGGCCGAGATCGCCATCAAGGCCTATCGGACGTTGTACGCCCTCTCTCCCAAGCGCAAGGAGGAGCGGACCTTCGAAACCAGGCGGATGACCGAAATCGCCAAGTTCATCACCACCCGCTGGGCCGGCCAGCCACAGGCCGACGAGGCCTGGATGATGCTCTTGGACACGGCCGTCGACAACCGCGACCTGGACACGGCCCAACAGTGCCTCGCCAGCATCGATCCCGAGTCGCCTCGCCGCGCCGAAGCGGAGCTTCGCACGGGCCAGGCGCTCTGGGCCTCCTACGTGCAGGAGTCGAACAAGCCGGAGGAAGAACGCCCGGAGCAGGCGAAGCTGGACGAATTGGCCACCAAGGCCCAACAGACGCTCGAGCAGGGCATCGTCCGGATGCGAACGAACGTCGACCAGGGCGGCGCCGTCGACTACACGCTGGTCTACTCCGTCCTCTCCCTGGCCCAGATCTACATCGGCGCGGGCCAGTCGGAGGAAGCCGTCAAGTGGCTCGACGACCCGAAAATCGGCCCCATGACCCTCGTCGCCGCGAAACACCCCGCCACCAACAAGGAGAACTTCCGCATCGAGACGTACAAGGCGGCGTTGCGGGCCTACGTCGGCGCCCAGGGGGCGGACGAGGCGGACGAGGCCATGTTGGACAAGGCCGAAAACGCGATGGACGCCCTGGAAGCCGCGGTCGCCGAAGGGGGCGATGCGGCCGCCGCCAGAAAACTGACCGAGATCTACATCCTCTTGGGGCGGGAATTGCAAGAGACGCTCAAACGCCTCCGCCAGGAGGGTAAGGACGAAGAAGCCGAGCGTGTCGCCCGCGGCTTCGAAATCTTCCTCAGCCGTATCTCCAAGCGAGAGAAGGGGAATACGTTCAACTCGCTGAACTGGGTGGCCGAGACCTTCTATAACCTGGGCGCCAGCTTGGAGTCGGACGACGACCAGACCCCCGACGAAGCGACGAACTACTACAAGAGCGCGGCGGCCACCTACTTGAACATCCTTACCAAGATCAAAGAGGACGAGACGGGCCAGTTCGCGCCGCCCGGGGCCGAAACGAACATCCAAGTCCGGCTGGCTGTGTGCCTGCGAGCGCTCGACGAGCACGCCAAGGCGATGAAGATCCTGGTCAATATCCTCCAGCAGCGGGAACGACGCGTCGACGTCCAGGTCGAAGCCGCCCGCACCTACCAGGACTGGGCCAAGATCAAAGGCAAGTCCGGCTACTACCTGATGGCAATCCGGGGAGGGAACGAGCAGAACGGCCGCTACCTCGTCTGGGGATGGGGGGGAATTGCCAAGCGAGTCGCTTACGTCGAAAGGTTCCGCAACACCTATTGGGAGGCCCGGTACAACGTCGCGCTCTGCCGCAAGAAGCTCGCCCAGCGGCAGCAAGGCTCCGAGCGCGAGAAAACGCTGAAGATGGCCGAGCTCGACATCCGGCGCGACTACAGCCTGGACCCGACGATGGGCGAGGAAGCGTGGTATCAGAAATACGACGACCTGCTCAAGACCATCCAGCAGCTCCTCGGCAAACGACCGGAAGGGCTCAAAGCTCTTGGGAAATCCTCATCGAAAGCCAAGTAGACCAACCCCCGTACGACGACTGCCTCCAAGCAATCCCAAGGAGTGCTGCCATGAACCAACGACGTGTGATCCTCGCCGTGGCCGTCTGCCTCGTCGCCGGCGCGGCGGCCCAGGCCGATGCGATCAAGAAGATCGACGGCCAGGTCATGGGCGACGTGACCGAAACCAGCGCGGAGGAAGTGACCGTCAAGCTCCGGGGCACGGCCACCAAGATCCCCGTCAACGAGATTGACACCATCCGCTACTCCGACGAGCCCGCCCGACTCAGCAACGCCCGAACGGCCATCGAAGCGGGGCGCTACGAAGACGCCGTCACGGGGTTGGAGAGCATCAACCTGGACGAAATCAAGAGCCCGTTCATCAAGCAGGACGTCCAGTTCTACACCGCCCTGGCCAAAGCCCGCATCGCCTTGGCCGGCGCCGACCCGGACGCCATCGTCGAGGCCGGGCGCTTGATGGCCGGGTTCGTCAAGGACCACCCCAACAGCTATCACTATCTCCAGGCCTGCGAGATTGTGGGCGACATGCTGGTGGCCGCCGGCAAGTACACGCCGTCTCAGGACTACTACGGCCGCGTGGCCAATGCCCCGTGGCCTGACTACAAGATGCGAGCCGGCGTGGCGCTGGGTAGAGCGCTTCTGGCCGAGGGAAAGACCGACGAGGCCCTGAAATACTTCGAGAACGTGCTCGCGACGGAAGCCTCGGGCGAATCGGCCGCCGGCCAGCGCCTGGCCGCCACGTTGGGCAAGGCCCGCTGCCAGGCCGAAGCTGGCCAAAGCGACGAGGCCATCAAGCTGGTCGAGGAGGTCATCGACAAGGGCAACCCCGAGCAGGCGGATCTGTACGCCCAGGCCTACAACGCCCAGGGCTTGGCCTACCGCAAGGCGGGCCGCAACCAGGACGCCCTGCTGGCCTACCTCCACGTCGACGTCCTCTACTTCACGTCCGCCAAGGAACACATCGAGGCGCTGGAGAACTTGATCGAATTGTGGGAAGAGGTCCAACAGCCGGAGCGGGCGGACGAAGCCACCCAGATCCTCCAGGAACGATACCATCGGAGCCCCCGCTCCAAATAGGGGGGTGTACGGAGGGCCCCCAGTGCCTCGCTGGGGGGAGAAACGCATGCTGCTCGCTTTACCGACACCCGACAATGAGGGTACACTAGAGTTCTCAGAGCCCCTGACACAACCGGCTTGGTTTCCCACGGCCAGCGAGACGCCTGAGGCGAGAAACCGGTTTTGAGAGCGGGCCTTTAAGACGGGTCGAAGCGTCCTTCGTGGCCCGACTGATGTTTGCCGGCGACCCCTCCATCCGTGAGGAGCGACGCCGATCCACGCGAGGCGGGAAAACCGGGCGTCCGGCAAAGCGGAGCGTTCATTGCCCGTGCAGACGACCGTCGAGCCGGAACTGCACGGGCCGACGCCTGCGACTGCCCGGTTCGATCGACATATCAACCCATTACACTATCCGTTGGGAGGTCATCATGCGGCATCGGTTGTCGTCCGGATGGTTCGGGGCGGGGCTCTGCTCGTACTTGCTGTTGTTCCTGGCCTTGGGGACGTTCTCGCTGGTGGGGTTCGTCGACGCCACCGCCGTTCGGGCCGCCGAGGAAGAGCCCGCTGCGGAGCCCGCTGCAGAGCCCGCTGCGGAGGCCGAACCCGAGGAGCTTCCCGAGTTCGGCGATGAAGGGGCAGCGGCGCCCGCGGAGCCGGCAGCCGCCGACACGACGGAGGCCCCCGCCCAGGACAAGACGTATCTCCAATGGATGTACGAAGCCCTGGGGATCTTCTACAGCATCGTCTTCCTGGCCTTGTCGTTCACGCTGGTCGCCCTGCTGGTGATGAACCTCCTCACCGCCCGCCGCGATAGCATCCTGCCCGCCGGCCTGGTCGAAGGGTTTGAAGCCCAACTGAA
>CAZDHR010000484.1:0-4936 GCA_964505295.1 uncultured Planctomycetaceae bacterium | reverse complement strand
CGGTGCCCGTCAAAGAAACCCTTGTTTTCCAGTACGTAGAAACGAGTCTGCACCCCTTTTTTACAGCTTGATCACCGACAGCGTGCAGGGCTTGTTGTAGCCGGAGTTGATGCAGCCGGGGACGGGCCAGTCCATGTTGGAGACGATCACCTCGCGGCCGCGCAGGAGCACTTCGCAGGGCTGATCCATGCCGCCGTCGAGGCCGTCGGTGTCGCCGTTTCGGGCCAGCGTTTGCACGGAACCGTCGAGCGAGACCATCTGCACGGCGTTCGCCTTGGAGTCGGCCACGAAGATCTTCTGGGTCTCCGCGTCGAAGAAGAGCCCGTCGGCGCACTTCATGCAATCGCTCTTGGCGAAGATCTCGTTCAAGGCCACCTTCCCTTCGGCGTCGAACGTGAGCTTGTGGATCGTGCCGTCGGCGAAGTTGCCGACGTAGAGGTTCCCGTCGCCGTCGAACGAGAGGCCGTCGGCACCAAGCGGCAACTCCTCGTCGAACGTCTCGAAGGTGGCGATCAGGTGCGGGTCGTCGGTTTCCGGGGTGGTCAGCTCGAGGATCGCGTCTTCGAGTTCCTCCAGCTTGAAGCGAAACACGCCGCTGGTAGCCGGCTTGGCCTTCGCGTCGATCTGCGTCTCGCTCACGTAGAGATACCCGTCGCGGCAGACGACCGCGTTGGAGACGTGGAACCCGATGATCACGGGCACGATCTCCTTGGGATGGCCCTCCTCCATCACGATCCGCATCACCCGGCTCTTGCGATCCCCTTCCATCTGGTAGTCGGCCAGGAACAGGTCGCCCGAGGGAGCAACGCACATCCCCAACGGGCCGAGGGGTTTACCCGTGTCGTCGTTGACCGGCAGATCGAGGAATTTCTCGGCCTGGTTGTCCGGAGTGATCTTCATCAGCACCGACGGCTGGCTCAGGTCGTTGAAGTTGGGCATGGAGAGGAGGACGTTGCCGTCGGGCAGAAGGCACATCGCGTCGGGCGTGTTGCAGACGTCCAGCGGGAGCTCGACCAGAAGCTCGGACTTCTTCAGCGGCGTGCAAGCCGAAGATGCAGCTTCGCCCGCGGACTCCTTCGCGGCCGGCGACTCTGCGTCTGCCATCTCGTCGGAAGAGGCCCCGGATACGGACGGCGCCGTGACCTGAGGCGGCGCGGGCCCGCCAACCGGGCCTCCCGGCGCAGACGGGGAAGACGGCGGACACCCCGCGAGCGTCGCCAAGCCCACGGTTGCAAGCAATACGAGCGACCATCGAATCAGTCGGGCGGTTCTCGACATGGGAATCCTCCTTGGCTCAGTGGGGGTTGGTTTGGCAGCGCGGTCGGTTGTCTTCCGTCGTGCTTGGCATGAATGCGGGTCGCCGAACCGGGCCGCACGCGGCTGATTCACCGACGCGCCGCCATTCTGGACGACCCAGCCGGACCGTGCAAGTGCCGGTCCGCCGGGCGAGCCGTCTGCCTCAGTCGAGAGACAAGCCCTTGCGCTCCCGGCCCAGGGCGTCGGCGGCGATCATCGCGTCGACGACCGCCTGCGACGTGATTTCAAACGGATGGTTGTGGCAAAGCGAGCCTTCGCCGGCGCAGACGTCGCCGATCTCACGGAGCCGGTCGCGGGAGACGCCTTCCAGGTTCACGTCGGCCAGCGTCACTGGCAGCCCGATCGCGATCGCGAAGTCGACCACGGCGTACACTTCGTCCACGTCCACGTCGTCGTCCAGGCAGAGCTGGGTGACGATGCCGAACCCGACCTTCTCGCCGTGCATCAGGTCCTTGCACTCGGGCACGTTCGACAGGAGGTTGCCGATCATGTGGGCGGTGGCCAACCCGCCGCTCTCGAAGCCGAGCCCGGAGAGCAGCACGTTGGCCTCGACCACTTTCTCCACGGCCGGCGTGACCACGTGCTGCTCCACCGCCCGCTTGGCGTCGAGGCCGTGCTCCAGGAGCGTCCGGTAGCAGAGCTCGGCGATGGCCATGGCGGCCATGGTGGGCAGGCCGCCGGCGATGTTCTGGGCCCGGGACTTGTAGGCGGCGACCGCTTCGATCCAGGTGGACAGCGCGTCGCCCATCCCGGCCACAAACGCGCGGACCGGGCCGGCCGCGATCACCTCGGTGTCGACCAAGACGACGTCGGGATTGAACGGCCAGCAGTCGAAGCCGATGAACTGGTGATCGGCGTCGTACCAGACGGAGGCGGCACTGGTGGGCGAGTCGTTCGAGGCGATGGTCGGGCAAGTGACCATGCGCAGGCTCGCTTCGACGGCCACGCCCTTGGCCACGTCGAGAACCTTTCCGCCGCCGATGCCCACGGAGACGTCGGCACCGGTCTCCCTGGCGATGGCGGTCACGCGATCCCTCTCCTCCCTGGTGGCCTCGCCTTGGAACTCGACGTCGACCATCTCGAGCCCGGCCTTCTGGACGCTGGCCGCGACGGTCTGGCCGACGATGCCCTTGACGCACGGGTCCCAGAGCACCAAGGGCTTTGCGCCCAGGAGCTTCAGGTAGTCGCCGAGTTTGCCCAGCACGCCCCGGCCCTGAATGTACTTTCGTGGAGCGATCAAGACGGATTTCATGTTATCGGTTCTCCCGTGGTTTGGGTTCGGACCGAGTGTCGCGATTCGGTTGGATGGTCCTGCTGACGATCGTTTTCGTCGTGGTGTTCGATTCTCGCTATTGCAGGGCGAAGCCGCAAGCGGCTGGCCTTCGGCACGAACGATCTCATCCGATCCGCAACGTCGATTGGATGCCGTTGACGATCGGCAGATCGGCCTCTCCCTGGAGCATTCGCGTCAAGTGCTCGGCCATCCGCCTGGGGCTGTTGCGGAAGGCGTCGATGGTGCTGCCCGCCAGGTGTGGGGTAACCGTCACGTTGTCGAGCTCGACGAGCGGGTGGTCCGGCGGGAGCGGCTCGGTGTCGAACACGTCGAGGGCCGCGCCCATGATCCGCCGCTCGGAAAGCGCCCGAACCAGGGCCGCCTCGTCGATCAGGCCGCTCCGCGCCGTATTGACCAGCACGGCCGTCGGCTGCATCAGCGCAAGCTCCTTCTCGCCGACCAGGTGGTGTGTCTCGTCGGTAAGCCGGGCGTGAATGGAGACGACGTCCGACTCCCGCAGGAGCGTCTCCAAATCGACCAACGTGGCCGGCGCGGGATCGCCTTCGACAAATGGGTCGTGCGCCAGGATCCGGCTCCCGAAGGCGTCCAGATAGCCGGCAACAAGCCGACCCACGGCCCCGTAGCCGATCAGGCCGACCGTCTTCTCGTACAGCTCAGGGATCGCGTCACTGTTGGGGAAGGTCCGCCGCCAGTCGCCGTTTTTGAGACAGGCGTGCGAGCGGGCGATGTTGCGGATTTCGCTGAGGATCATCCCCAGGGCACACTCGGCTACCGCCCGGGCGTTACGCCCCGGCGTGTTCAGGATCGTGATGCCGCGGTCGGTCGCCGTGCGCACGTCGAGGTTCTCCGTGCCGCCTCGCAGCACGCCGATCACTCGCAGGTTGGCCGCCGCCTCCAGGAAGCTGCGACCGACCGGCGCAAACTGCACGACCAGGACGTGGAACGCGCCCAGGTCGCGGGTGACCTCGGCCGGCAGGGCGACCGCCTCCGGTCCGTCTTGCTCGATGGCCAGGTTCGCCTCCTGCAAATCGGCCAGCGTCGCGTGTTCCCAGCGGCGAACCTCCACGTCGATCCCCAACGGCCCCAGCCCGGCGAGACCCTGCTCCATGAAGTGCGAGGGGATGTACGTGTCGCTGATGGCCAGAAGCTTCATGCGGCGGCTCCACGTCGCAGGCCGAATAACTGTTCACCCAACCGCAGCCATCGACCGCGGCTAGAGCTTCCCTCTCCCAAGAACCGCGTGATCTTTCACACTCGATTCGCGGCGAACAATAGCTCGATCTTCTCCTTCACCACGCCGGCGATCTCCTCTCGGATCGGGCCGAACACTTTCCCCGGCAGGGGATCCGGCCGGCGCAGCGACTCGTGCGCCCGTTTCAGGCCCCGGGCCATGGCCTGGCGACAGTCGGCGTAGACGTTCAGCTTCGAGATGCCGCCGCGGACCGCCTCCCGGATTTGCTCGGGCGGGGTGCCCGATCCGCCGTGCATTACCAGCGGCACCGGGCTGGCCTCGCGAAGCTCCTTGAGGCGCTCGATGTTCAACGTGGGCAGCGACCGGTAGACCCCGTGCGCGGTCCCGATCGAGACGGCCAGGGCGTCTACCCCGGTCTGCTCGACGAACCGGATCACCTCGTCCGGCTCCGTGAGCACGTTCTCGCGATGCCCGGTGGCCTCCAGATCCATGCCGCCGACGTGTCCCAGCTCGCCTTCCACGCTCACGCCTCGTGGTCGGGCGACGTCGACCGCCGCTCTCGTGATCCGAACGTTCTCCTCAAACGGCAGGCTCGACCCGTCGATCATCACCGACGTGAAGCCGAGGTCCACCGCCCGCCCGATCGCCTCCAGCCGGTCGGCGTGGTCCAGGTGGAGCACGATCGGGATCTTGTGGTGGTCGGCCACCATCTTGACCAGCCCGGAAAAATAGACCCAGCCGTTGCCTTCGATATCCGGCTCCAGGGCCATGATGAAGACGGGCGCGGCGTGGGCTTCCGCGGTTTCGAGCACGGCCCGAACCATCACGTCTTCAACGCAGTCGAAGGCGGGGACGGCGTATTGCCTGGCCTGCGCGTCGGCGAGCACTTCTTTGGCGGTTGCGAGCATCGACTCCTCACTCGGCTACTGCTTGTACAATCAGCTTCCGTTCCACAATCGACGTCTGTCTCGTGTCGACTATCCCATCAGCATCCCGCCGGTGACGTTCACCGTTGCGCCAGTCATGTAGCTTGCCCGATCGGATGCCAGAAACACGGCCACCCGGGCGATCTCCGACGGATCGGCGATGCGGCCGAGCGGGATCCGCTCGAGGTACGTTTGCGAGTTTTGCTC
>CAZDHR010000483.1:0-4979 GCA_964505295.1 uncultured Planctomycetaceae bacterium | reverse complement strand
CGTCCAAGAGACTTTTCGCATCGGCTCCGCGATGCGAAAAGTCTTGTCTCTTTCCTAGCGTGGGGCGCGTTTCCGACGTGCCCACCACCCAAAGGCTGGTGGGGAAACGACCCCATAGAATAAGGAAACGACCATGCAGCAAGTGAAGATCTTCAAGGGGGTGGAAAGCGATCTGACCACGCTGGAGGCGGAGGTCAACGCCTGGATGCGCGAGAGCGGGGCGACGGTGGTGAGCATCTCGGGCAATATCGCCCCGCAGACGGTTACTCCGGAGTCCAAGGGGGGCGGCACAGGGCGGAGCTACTATCCGCCCTCCGACGTGATCCTCGTCGTGCTGTACAAAACCGCAGGCCCGTGACGCGGCCCGCTCGCGCGCAAGGCGGCCGGCACCGCGTCGACCACCCGCTACGACTGCTTGAGCTTCGCCACCTGGGCCTCGGCCTCGGCGATCTGTTTCTCCAGGGCCTCCACTTCGCCCGGGTCGTCCGCCTGCTTCCTGGCCCCGGCCAACTGCTGGCGGAGTTTCTGAATCCGCTGGTGGAGGGTCTGGATTTTCTTCTTCGCCTTCTTGTCCATCGATAGTCCGCAGCGATGGGGAAATGGGCTTGTTCCGGGCCGACGTGCCGTCGGCCGCTAAACATGACGGTGATCCAACCGTAACAACGGCGCTCAACGTTTATCCAACCGCAACGACGGCGCTCAATCGTCCGTCACTCCCTCCTTCAGCAACCGGTCGACCAACGCCAGGGCGTCGTCTCCCGTTTGTATCTCGCCGTCCAACTGCGCGTCGCGCACTCGATTCAACAGGACCCGGTAGTTGGGTCCCGGGCGGACTCCGTGTCGAATCAGGTCGTCGCCGGTCAGAAGCGGCGCGGGATTGAGCACCTCTTCGGGCTCGGCCAGCTTGGCTCGGCACCAGGCGATCTGGCTCGTGTCGCCGGAGCCGGCCAACGCGACGGCCTCGGCCAGTGCCAGCAGGTCCTCGATCCCTTCGGCGATCAAGATCCGCTGCACGCTTGACCACGACGTCGACCGCGCGTGCTCCAACGCGGCGTGATGCCCGACCAGCCAGCCTACCCGATCCGTCTCCTGGTTCGACAGACGCCACCGTTTGCCGAGTTGCCCCGCCCGGGCGGCATCGACCACGGGATACAGCAAGGCCGCCAACGCCAAAGGGAAGCCCGGCGCTTCGAGCCGATCCAGGACGGTCAGCGTGTGTTCAAGGCGCCGGCGACCGGGTTTGTTGGCCGGGACGATCTCCGGCAGGATCGCCGGGGCCAGGCCCGTGTCGAGCAGTAGGCGAACCGCCGTCGAGCGCGTGGGCGCCACGAGGATCTGGCGCATCTCCATGGCGATCCGCTCGGGGCTGACGACCGTGATCTGGTCGGCCATCTCGCGGATCGCGGCGAGCGTTTCCGCTTCGAGCGGGAACCGAAACCTGGCCGAGAAGCGGACCGCCCGGAGCATGCGGAGCTTGTCTTCGCCGAACCGCTCGTGCGCGTCGCCGATCGCCCGGAGCACTCGCCTCCGTAGATCCTCCCGCCCGCCCACGTAGTCGATCACCTGCTCCTCGATCGGGTCGTAGAAGAGGCCGTTGATCGTGAAGTCGCGACGGGAGGCGTCTTCCCGGGCGGAGCTGAAGCTGACGCTATCCGGGTGGCGGCCGTCGGAGTAGTCGGCGTCGCGCCGGAAGGTGGCCACTTCGATCTGGCCGGCGTCCTTGGGCCCGAGGACGGTGATCACGCCGAACGCGGCCCCGATGGCCAGGGTCCGCCGCTTCCCGAACAGCTCGCGGATCTCGGGCGGGGTGGCGTCGGTGGCCACGTCGTAGTCCTTGGGCGTCTGGCCGAGCAGTCGATCGCGCACGCACCCCCCGGCCCAGTACGCCTCGAACCCGGCGTCGCGCAATCGGCGCACCACCTCGACGGCGAATCGGCGTTGTCTTTCAGGGACGAGGTTAGGCATGGCGGTCCTGAATCAACGGGCGAGGTTCACTTGGTGGCTCGCAGGCACGATGGTCCGACTCCACGCACTACGTTTCGACACATGCAGCAAGGCTTCGGTTCACAAGGTCCACAACACGCCCTCGGGCCGCGTCGTTCCAGGCGAAGTGGTGCTCCGCTCCGAGGCGGAGGAAATGGAGCACGAGATCGGCGGGCGGCTCGCCGAGAATGCGCTCGGTCGCCAGCGCGTACAGGAGCATTTGCATCTCGTACCCGGCGGCGACCGCGTCGATGGTCGAGGCGGTCACCCGGTTCGTCTTGTAGTCGAGCACCACCCAGCGGCCGGCGCCATCTTGATACAGGCAGTCGATGTAGCCCTGCAAGTAGCGGGGCTCCGGCTCCCGGGTACCGGGCGGCCAGGCCAGGAGGAACTCCAGCTCGCGATCGACCCGGCCCGAAGCGGCCATCTCCGCCGCCCGGGGTGAATCAAGGAACCGGCGGATCATCTCGATCGGCTCGGCCAGCCCGTCGTGCTCGTCGACGTCCGGGAGATGCCTTGGGGCGAAGCGGCGGACCAACGGGGCCACGTCGTCCGGGCGGCCGAAGTCGATCTCCGCCAAGACGTCGTGGACCAGCGTACCCAGGCCGAGCGGGTCGACGCGCGGCCCGAGCGCCGAAGCCTCCTCCGTTTCCCCCAGATCGGCCGACTCGGAGACGGCCCGGTGCGCGCCGAGCTCGCCGGACAGCCGGGAGAACGAGTACTGGCGCCGGGCCCCGCGGTCGACGGCGACCGGTCCCAACAGCTCGGGCACACCGCCCGAGCCCTGCTCGGCCATTCGAACGGCCTGCTCCGCCAACTTGCTCAGGCTGCGTCGCGCCCTGCCGCGCGACGGCTTCGCGCTGAGCGGCGGCTCGCTGAGGGTCACTTGGACCTTCGGCTCCGGATACCCGTCGGGCAGGGCCACGCGGAGCCGGCCGGTCCCGGGATCGAACCGCCGCGCGAGGAGCTGTGTCCACGGCCCGCGCGCCGAGCCGATCTCGGCCACGCCGCTGGAGAGGATCAGGTAATCGGCCGCCCGGGTCGTCGCCACATAGAGCAAACGGATCATCTCGGCCCGGTCTTCCTCGCGTTCCATCGCCGCGTGTAGCCGGAAGCCGCTCGGCCCGGAACTCTTGACCATCGGCCCCAACGGGGGTGTAAACGCGACCGAGGCCGAGGAGGCCCGCGCCGCCCGATCCAGGTCGGGGACGACCACGACCGGGAACTCCAGCCCCTTGGACTGATGGATCGTCATCAGCCGAACCACGTCGCTGGCCTCGGGGTGCGTGGCGGCCAAGGGCTCGTCGGGCTGCCGGGCCACGAACTCGGCGAGCTGCGTGATGAAGTCCGAGAGCGAGAAGATGCCCGAGCGGTCGAAGCCGCGTGCCTGGTCCACAAGCTTGCGCAGGTTGGCCAGCTTGCGCTCGCCGAGAAACTCGGCCAGCAGCACCGCGTCGTAGCCGGTCCGCGCAAGGGCCTCGTCCACAAGCTCGGCGATCGGCACGCGGTCCTTCATCGCGCGGAGATCGGTGAGCGTGGCTCGAGCGAACTCGACGCGACGGCGCTGGGCATCGACTAGCTCGGCGGGCGGCGTCTCGGCGAACAACCCGCCCGCCAGACCGCCCGGCTGCCGGGCCAGCCAGAACAGCGTCTCGTCTTCCAGGCCGAACATCGGGCTCCGCAGTACGCCGACCAGGCTCACCTCGTCGCACCGGCTGGCCAACGACCGCAGCAGGTTCAACAGGTCGTAGATCTCCTGCTGGGCGTAGAAGGCGTGACCGCCGACGAGGTAGTAGGGAATGGCGTGCCGCTGGAGCGCCTCCTCGTAGTGCTGCACGTCGGAGAGGGCCCGAAACAGCAGGGCGACGTCGCCCGGCCGCACCGCCCGCGTCCCCGGCTCGCCTCGCGCGGCCGCCTCCCGGTCCCAGACGATCCGGTCGCCCCGGTCGAGCATGGCCCTCAGCCGCCGGGCGATCCAGTCGGCCTCGCGGCGGCGGAGGCGGGCGCTGCGGCCGGAGCGCTCCTGGGGCGATTCATCGGGTGCCCAAAGCAGCTCGATCGCCGGCTCCGGTCCGACCTGGGGGCGATGGGCCACGAGCGGCTCGTAGTCGGAGTGCATGGCGTCGCAGAACAGGGCGTTGACGAAGTGGAGGATCGCCGGCTGACTGCGGAAGTTCAGCGTCAGCGGAAGACGCCCCTTGGGCGGAATCTCGCCGCGAAGCTTGCGGAAGACGTGCGGGTCGGCCCCGCGGAAACGGTAGATCGACTGCTTGTAGTCACCCACGAAGAAGAGCTTGCCCCGCTTGAGCATCGGGTCGCAGAGCGCCTTGACCAGCTCGACCTGCACGGGGTCGGTATCCTGGAACTCGTCGACCAGGAGGAGGCGAATCTGCGAGGCGAGCCGCCCGCGGAGTTCCCGGCTTTCCGGCGCGGTCAACAGCCGCTTCGCGTGGATCAACAGGTCGTTGAAGTCCATGGCGGCGAGCTCGCGCTTTCGCGCCTCGTACGCGTCGTGAGCCCTCTCGGCGACCGAAAGCAGGCGGAGCCCCGCTTGGGCGGCGGGGAGTGCCGCCGCCGCGTCGAAGGCCGCGTCGTTCTGCACACCCTTGATTTGCTCGCGGAGCTTCTTGGCGGCGTCGCGGAACTCCGCGTAGACCTCCTCGCTCGGCCACGCCTTCTTGCTGGCGCCTTGGACTTTCGCGCTGGCGGCAATCGCCGCCAGGTCGTCCGCCCGATCGGGGCTCTCCGGCAAACGGGGAAGCCGGTCGAGCAACACCGCGCATCGATCCCGCATCGTAGGATGATCGGGGCACTCCTCTCGGGCGATTCGGAGCAGGCTTTGGGCGGCGTCGGACCGGGCGATCGCCTCCGACAGCCGCGGCCCGGCCACCTCGCGCGAGAAGGTCTCCCAGCGGCCGACCAGCTCGTCGGGCGTCACGTCGCGCCATCGGGGCCAATCAATCTGGTGCCGAATTCCCAATAGCGCGGCCACCATC
>CAZDHR010000482.1:0-4980 GCA_964505295.1 uncultured Planctomycetaceae bacterium | reverse complement strand
TCTGCCAGTGGAACGGCCACGGGGGACGCTACTTCCTCATCGGAGGACATCGGGAGAAGGAGGGAGGCGGAGGACGCGAAACGGCGGCCGACTGCATGCACCGCGAGATCCACGAAGAGTTGGGCCTCACCCAAGGCGTTGACTATGACGCCGATCTGCGTCAAGTGCTGGAGTACGGCGCTTGGTCGACCAGCAGTTGGCAGCCGACCGACTACAAGATCGCCGCGTTTGACGTCGCGGTCAAAGATCCCGCCTACGGTAGAATCGAAGCCGACCCGGACAATCGTTGGCTCACCCGGGAGGAAATCCTGTCCGAACGCTGCGCCGACGGCAAGCTCATCAGCCTGACGACCCGAGAGATGCTCAAAAAACTCGGCGATCTGCGTTGACTTCGCCTGCCTTTGTCTGACCCGCCGGGATCCGTGTGG
Source organism: uncultured Planctomycetaceae bacterium (assembly GCA_964505295.1). Lineage (GTDB taxonomy): Bacteria > Planctomycetota > Planctomycetia > Pirellulales > Thermoguttaceae > DATKZH01. The sequence continues at coordinate 4,552 of CAZDHR010000482.1, read as the reverse complement.
TTTCGGGGGAACGCCTCCCTGGGACAGGCCGTCGTCCCAACACCGGTCGCAACCAGCGGAGAGCCTGCCATGTCGCCGAGACTCCGAATCGCAGCACTCGTGGCCTTGACGCTGGCCGTGCCGGGGCAGACGCCGCTCGCCGCAGCACGACCCAACGTGCTCTTCTTCTTCACCGACGACCAGCGAGCCGATACCATCGGCGCACTGGGCAACCCGCACGTCATCACGCCGACGCTCGATCGGCTCGCCGAGTCCGGGTTCGTCTTCCGCAACGCGTACGTGATGGGGAGCAACGTCGGCGCCGTCTGCCTCCCCAGCCGGAACATGCTGCTGAGCGGCCGGGCGTACTTCCGTTTCCACGCCGATGTCGCCGCCGGCAAGCCGACCCGCGCCTACGCCTCGCCCGAAAAGCCCAACTTCCCCGACTCGATGAAGCAAGCCGGCTACGTGGCCTACCACCACGGCAAGAAAGGGAACGTCGCCCGGCTCGCCCCGGCAGTTGCTCAGCCGGACCGCAGTCTCTTGGCGAAAACGCCACAACGCCAATCCCGAAAACGACATGCGCGGTTGCAGGTATGCCCGTGGCCACCAGTCGTCTCGGTTTGCGGTCCGTTCGTGTCACGCCTCGCTTGCCGATTGCATAACCCTTTATCTGAAAGTGGTTTGCGGCAATATCGATCCGCAACTTCGGCCTGGACAAGTCGGTCGCCAGACGCTATTCTGTCCGTTTCGTGATCGGGTCTCCTTGCCCCTCCTCCAGCCCTGAAGGGCCGTTCTGTACCCCTCCCTTGCAGGAGCACGATGAACCGTTCTTTCTACGCCCGTCACGCATGGCGGATCATCGTGGGACTGATGGCCCTGATCCCGGCGATCCTTTGGGGGGTGCAGCAGACCTTCGAGCACGCCAACAACAACGTCAGCCAGTGGCTCCCGCAGGACTATCCGGAGACCCGCACCTACCAGGAATTCCGCCGGCTGTTCGGCTCCGACGACACGGCGGTGGTGAGCTGGGAAGGCTGTACCCTCGATGACGACCGGCTCGAGAAGCTCGCCCTCGAGTTGGCCCCGCCGCCGGAGAAGCGCCGCCCGGGCGACGGGACGGAATGGTTTCAGAAGGTAATCACGGGCCAGCGCGTGGTGGACGACCTGATGACCGGGCCGTCCAGCCTGTCGCGCAGGGCGGCGGTGGCCCGGCTGGTCGGCACGCTGGTCGGCCCCGACGGGGAGACGACCTGTGCCGTGGTGATCCTCTCCGAAAAGGGCGACACGGATCGCACGGGCGCCCTGGACGCGCTCAAGAAGATCGCGACCACCCGCTGCCGCATTCAACCCGACAAGCTGCGACTCGGCGGCGACGCGGTGATTAACGCCGCCATCGACATCGAAAGCCAGGAAGCGATTCGCAAATGGATCGGGCTGTCGTGGGGGCTGGCCCTGGCCTGCGCTTGGCTCAGCTTGCGCCGGGTCAAGCTGATGATCATGGTCCTCATCGTGTCGGTCTACACCGCCGGGTTGGGAACGGCGATGGTGCACTACACGGGCGGGACGATGAACCTGCTGCTGGTGCTCGTGCCCGTGCTCCTCTCGGTGTTGACCATCTCGGCCTGCGTGCACTTGAGCAACTATTACCGCGATGCGATCCGGGAGTGCGGCATTGTCGGGGCGCCGGTTCGGGCCGTGGCCCACGGCTGGACGCCCTGCGCGCTCTCCGCAGTGACCACCGCGTTGGGAGTGGGCTCGCTCCTGGTCAGCCACATCGAGCCGGTGAGAGCGTTCGGGATCTACTCGTCGTTGGGCATGATCCTGAGCCTGGGGATCTCGTTTTCGCTGCTGCCGACGCTGATGGAGAAATGGCCGCTCGCAAGCCGCTCGGGGCCCAACGTCCCGGCCCACGCATCCGCCGAGCTGCGAGATCGCGTCCTTGCCCGCATCGCCGGGGCCATCATCCGCCGCCGCGTGCTGGTGGCCACGGTTTGCGTCGCGCTGCTCGTTGGCCTGGGCTGCGGCGTGGTGTTTCTCGAGACGGCGATCCAGCCGATCCGGTTCTTCCCGCAAGATAGCCGGTGGATTAAAGACGCGAAGTGGTACGCCAAGAGCGTCGGCCCCTTGGTGACCGTGGAGGTGGTGCTCGGCTTCGACAAGCAAAGCCAGCTCAGCATGCGGAACCAGATGCAGGTCGTGCGGGACGTGGAGAGACAGATCCACGCCATGGAAGAAGTGGGCGGGACGATCTCCGCGGCGACGTTCGCTCCCTCGCTCAACCCGGGCCGGGCCATCCGACAAAGCGCCACCAACGCGATGCTGGAGAGGCACCGCGAGTTCTTCGTCAGCCAGGGATATCTCAACGAAACCGGCCAAGAGGATCGCTGGCGAATTACCGCCCGGGTGTACGGCGGCCGCGACGTCTACTACGATCAGGTGCTCCTCGCCATCGAGGGCCGGGTGGATGAGTTTCTCGAGAACCGCATGCCGCCCGGCCAGCGGGTCGACGCCGTCTTCACGGGCTCCGCGCCGTTGGTCTTCGCGGCCCAGCAGGAGCTCTTGCGAAGCTTGATGCGGAGCTTCTGCCTGGCCTTCGTGCTCATCGCCGTGGTGATGGTGCTCCTGCTCCGAAGCGCCTCGGCCGGCATGCTGGCGATGCTCCCCAACATCTTCCCCACGATGGTCACCTTTGGACTCCTGGGCTGGATCGCCCGACCCGTCGACATCGGCGCGATGATGACCGCCAGCGTCGCCCTGGGCATCGCCGTCGACGACACGCTCCACTTCCTGACCTGGTTCCGGCGCGGGCTGATGCGGGGCGACACGCGGGAGGAGGCGATCGTCGAGGCCTATCAGCGTTGCGCTCCAGCCATGACGCAGACCACGCTCATCGCCGGGCCGTCGATGGCCGTCTTCTACCTCAGTTCGTTCCAGCCCGTCTCCCAGTTCGGGCTGCTGATGTTCGTCCTGTTGGCGGCGGCCCTGCTCGGCGACTTGGTGATGCTGCCGGCGCTTCTGGCCACGCCGTTCGGGGCCCGCTTCTACCGGAAGTCGCGCCGCGGCCAAGCCTCGGCCTCCAAGCCGGCGACCACCGGGTAGTCAAGCGATCGTCATGCGAGATCGCTGAAGTGCGCCACAATCTTGCAGCTATTCTTCTCCATGCCATCCGGCGAGGCCAACACCTCGGCCAGGGCTTCCGGGCCTTCGAGGACGTCGGTGACCGCCGCGTCGAGCGGCAGGCGCCCACACCGGTAAAGCCTGAGAACGTCGGCGAAGGCGCCGCCCAGATGTCCCCGGGCGCCAACGATCGACACGTTGTTGCTGATCATGTGATCGATGGATGACAGGGTCAGTGGCACGCCGCTTCGAGCCAACAGCGTCACCCGGCTGTTCGCGTTGAGCCGGCGGAACACGCGGTCCACGTTGTTCAGCTCGCCCGAGGCCTCGATCACCACGTCGACCGACCGCGGCAGGTGGGCGAAGAACTCCTCGACGTCGTAGACCGCGTCGCTCCACTGCCGGGCGAGGTTCCTCCGCAGCGCGAGTGGCTCGACCACGTGCACGGCCGACGCCCCGAACACCAGCTTGCACAACATGGCGGCGAACAGCCCGATCGGCCCCGCGCCGAAGATCACCACCTCGTCGCCGCCTGAGACGCGAGTGCTCCGGCAGGCAACGTAGGCCACGCTGGCCGGCTCGACGCACGCCGCCGCTCTCAAACCTTGGTCGTGCGCGGCCAGATCCGTGACGTCGTGGGTCAAGAACGAGGGCATGTCGACGACCGTGCCGAAAAGCCCGTCGCTCTCCAGCCCCATCAGCTTGGCGCGCCGGCACTGGTTGAACTGCCCCCGGCGGCAGGTGTCGCAGAAATAACAGACGGAGATCGACTCGAACGTGACCACGGCCCCCGGCTCGACGTGGCGGACCTCGGAGCCTATCTCCAGCACCCGGGCCACGCCCTCGTGGCCGATGATCCGGCCCCTTTTCGGCGGAATCCGCAAGGGCGCAGAGCACTTGATGTATCCCGTTGCGGGATTCGTCTGGACCACGTGGACGTCGGTGCCGCACAAACCGACGTAAATGGGGGCTACACGGATCCGGTGCCGATGCAACTCGCCCAGCTCCCGATCTTCCACCGACACCCGGGGATTCCGATAACGCTGATGCGGGCCCGGATCAACCACGCCCGGCATCGGGTCCTCATCCGCATGCACAACCACGACTCGTGAGTTCATTTTCCTCCTCCATCATCGACCATGCTCGGTTTCGCGTTCGCATCGGCGTTCGCATCGGCGCCGACTCATCCTTCGTGCAGCTTGAGGCGATGGTCGGTCAGACGGTCCGCCTTGAACTGCGTCCGCGGCAAGGTGCCGTGGGGAACCACGTCGACGTCGACGCGGAGCGTGGAAACGATCGGCATCCCTCGCTGCCAGGTGGCGCCGGCGACACCCGGGCCAAGCCTCAACGGACCGGTTTCGGCTGCGGCTCGGCGGCGGCGTTGTCTTCCTTCCGTTGGTATTGCCCCAGGCCCGATTTGGCCACCGTGCCGTCGATGATGTGGTTGGCGAAA
>CAZDHR010000481.1:0-4991 GCA_964505295.1 uncultured Planctomycetaceae bacterium | reverse complement strand
GCCATCCCTCCAAAACCCAAGCCCTGAATCACCAAAACGTTCTCAATTCGCCCACAGATTCTGTCGAAGACCCCCTTTCATTTGAACGAGCCTTTTCTGGGCAGCCCGGTCGCGGAGGCCAAAAGCAGAATGGAAGCGCGTGGTATCCCCAGGGAAATGATCGTGCCCGAAATCGAAGCGGTCTTGGAGCAATATGGCACCCGGTCGTTTCTGATACATTCCGATTGGTCGCTTGTGGATGCGTTTCGTGAGAAAACGTCGTGGCAATTGAGACAAGAAGTGCCTTACGATCCCGGAACCCTGTACGTTTACGTACGGCCGCGCCACGGCATATGACGTGACGCCCGTTTCGACGGCGGAGGCCTCTCGACTCGCGACGAATCCCGGCGCCGACGCAGGCCGCGTTCAGAACAGCGTGTAGATGAACGGGGCCGCCCCGGTGCCTCCCAAGACGATGAGGATTCCGACGAGCAGAAGCACGAGGATGATCGGCGCGAGCCACCACTTCTTGTTGTGTGCCAGGAAGTAGAGGAACTCGCCGACCAGCCCGGTCTGTGGCCCGCTGGCCTGCTGCTCGAATTGCTCGGCTTCGGTGTCTCGGTCCGGTTCGGTTGGCTCGGTCATGTTTCCGTTCTCGCGTCGGGCAAGAGCAGGGAGGAATCAGGACTGTCGGAAGTAGCGGTCCGCGCTGGGAGGGCCCTTGCGCGGAACCCAATACGACGCGGCGCGGGGATCGAAGCGGCGGCCCATCGGATCGTGCCCGAACGCCCGCATCAGCAAACCCGTGGGAGTGAGCACCAGATAGTATACGACGGCCAGCAGCAGGTGCGATACGACGAAGCCGATCGGCAGGGCCGCGTACGCCATCCCCAGGTAGACGATTCGCAGGAAGCGGGGGGAGCGCATCCCCACAAGCGGCACGATCACGGCCGCGGCGCCTATCCCCAGCGCCAACGGTCTCGGTCCGCCCCGGCCCCACACCACGGCGCCGACTGCGCCGAAGAACAGAAGCCAGACGAGGCCGAAGACGAAGAGCTGGGACCGCGTGGGGTCGCGATTGATCCGGATGATGCTCACGGGCTAGCTCCCGGCGCTGCGTGGGCCGGCGTCTCAGTCAAGCTGGAATTGTGCCAGATACTCGTCGATCGGATGGCTTGTGGCATTCGGCTGCTTGTCCTTCAAGAGCACGAAGTCCTCCATCACCAGGGCGTCCATGTTCGTCGCCATGAAGCAACGGTAGGCGTGCTCCGGGGCGCACACGATCGGCTCGCCCCGGACGTTGAAGCTGGTGTTGATCATCACCGGGCACCCGGTCCTCGCCTCGAACGCCTTCAGCAACCTGTAGAATCGCCCGTGACGCGCCCCGTCAGCCGTTTGCACGCGGGCCGAGCCATCGACGTGGGTGATGGCGGGCACGGTCGAGCGAATCGCCTTGAGCTTGTCCAGACCGGTCGCGCTGGAGTCGTCGTGGGCGGTCCGCTTCCCCTCCGCAACCGGCGTCACCAGGAGCATGTAGGGGCTCTCCTCCCCATCGCGCATCTCGAAATACTCGCTGACCCGCTCGCGCAGCACGACGGGCGCAAAAGGGCGAAACGACTCGCGAAACTTGATCTTCCGGTTCATCACCCTCTGCATTTCCCGGCTTCGGGCGTCTCCGAGAATGCTCCGGCACCCCAGCGCCCTGGGCCCGAACTCCATGCGCCCCTGCATCCACCCGACCACCTTCTCGGAAGCGAGCAAGTCGGCCACGTGTGCCAAGAGGCGGTCTTCCTCGTCGAAGTGATGGTAGACGGCCCCCTGCGCGTCGAGGAACGCTCGCACCCGGTCGTTGGTGAAGCGCGGCCCGAGCAGCGAGCCGTGCTGGTTGTCGTCGGGGTGCGCCCGGCGCGTCTTGCCGAGAAGCTGGTGCCAGATGAACAGCGCGACGCCCAGCGCACCGCCCGCGTCGCCCGCGGCCGGTTGAATCCAGATCCGCTCAAAAGGCCCTTCGCGGAGGACGCGGCCGTTCCCCACACAGTTCAGCGCCACGCCGCCGGCCAGGCAGAGGTTCGCCAGGCCGGTCTCTTCGTGGACGTGCCGCGCGGCCCGGAGCATGATCTCTTCGGTGACCTTCTGGACGGAAGCGGCGAGGTCCATTTCGCGCTGGGTCAGCGGCGATTCGGACCTTCGCGGCGGTCCGTCGAAGAGGCGCTCGAACCGCTTCGAGGTCATCCGCAGTCCCTGGCAGTAGTTGAAGTACGACATGTCCAGCCGAAACGAGCCGTCCGGCTTGAGATCGACGAGCTTCTCGAGGATGAGCCGTTCGTACTTTGGCTCGCCGTAGGGGGCCAGGCCCATCAGCTTGTACTCGCCGGAGTTCACCTTGAAGCCGCAGAAGTAGGTGAACGCCGAGTAGAGCAGCCCGAGCGAATGCGGGAAGTGCAGCTCGTGGGTGAGCGTGATATGATTGCCCCGGCCGTACCCGTAACTGGCCGTGGCCCATTCCCCCACGCCGTCGACGGTGAGGATGGCCGCCTCGTCGAACGGCGACGGGAAGAACGCGCTGGCCGCGTGCGACTCGTGGTGCTCGGCGAAGACGTATCGCCGCTTGTACTTGCCCTTGAGCCCGCGGCTTATCTCGCGCGGAAGGTGCAGCTTTTCGTGGAGCCAGAGGGGCATGGCGGTGAGAAACGACCGGAACCCCGCGGGGGCGAACGCGAGGTAGGTCTCCAGCAAGCGCTCGAACTTCAGAAACGGCTTGTCGTAGAACCCGACGTAATCGAGCTTCTCCGGCGCGAGCCCGCCCTCTTCGAGACAGTAGTCGATCGCGTGGACCGGAAAGCCGTAGTCGTGCTTCTTCCGCGTGAACCGCTCCTCCTGGGCCGCGGCGGCGACGTTGCCGTCGACGACCAGCACGGCGGCCGAGTCGTGATAGAACGCAGAGATGCCGAGAATTGCCGTCATGGGAATGTGGGAGGGCCCCGCCTCCGACTGGCTGAAATGCCCGCACCGAAAACCAGAAGCCCCGACGAGGACCGTCCCCAGTTACTACTATCTCATTCCCGGGCGGGGATGTCAACCCGCTCTCAGGCAGGGGTGCGGTCGGCTCATTGTCCGCCGTGCGCTGCCCGTGGCGAACGCCGCGTCTGCCGGCTGGCGAAACGGGCCGTCCCCTGGTTAAACTGGTATCATGACAAGCCGGGCAACCGGCCATTTAAGATTCGACACGGTACCCACGCACTTGAGCCCTCCACAACGCGACGCACGTACCCGACTCACCTGCCCGCGTCCGGCCGGACGTCCCGGGCGTTCCCGTCGCGCCTAACCTCGATGCCAAGGAGCCAACCAATGACCCGCACACAGTCCAATCGCCGAGAATTCCTTGCCAGGTCGGCCGCCGTGGTGGGCGCCGGCGCCGCGCCCTATTTCTGGACCAGCGCGCACGCCGCCGAGGAATCGAAGAACGACCGGCCGCTCGGCGCCGCGATCGGCGTGGGCGGACAGGGGACCGGCATCGGTCGCCGCGCTTCGGGATTCGCCGACATGGTCGCCTGCTGCGACGTCGACCAGGCTCACGCGGAGCGCTTCGCCGGCCACTTCGACGGCAAGCCCAAGATCTACCACGACTATCGCGAGCTCTTGGACCGCAAGGATATCGAGGTCGTAACCATCGGCACGCCCGACCACTGGCACACGGCCGTCTGCATCGCCGCGCTTCAGGCCGGCAAGGACGTCTACTGCGAGAAGCCGCTTACGCTGACGATCGACGAAGGCAAGCTGATATGCCGGGTGGTCGAGAAGACGGGGCGCGTGTTCCAGGTGGGCACGCAGCAGCGGAGCGAGAACAACGCCATGTTCCTCAAGGCGGTCGCGCTCGCCCGGAGCGGCCGGCTGGGAAAGAACCTGACGGCCACCTGCTCGATTGGCGGGGCTCCGACCGGCGGCCCGTTCCCCATGGCCGACCCGCCGCCCGAGCTCGACTGGGACTTCTGGCTCGGCCAGGCCCCCGAGGTCGATTACACCCCGCAGCGGTGTCACGGCAACTTCCGCTGGTGGCTGGAGTACTCCGGGGGCAAGATGACCGATTGGGGCGCCCACCACCTCGACATCGCCCAGTGGGGCCTGGGCTACGAAAGCTCGGGACCGATCGAGATCGAGGGCGAGGGCCAGTTCCCCAACATTCCCGACGACTTCGACCCGGTCGCCTTCTTCGACGGGAGACTGAAGCTCCCGAACGGCTACAACACGGCCACCCAGTTCACGATCACCCACACGTACGAAAACGGCTCGAAGATGATCGTCCAGCACGGGCCGGATAACGGCATCTGGTTCGAGGGCGACGAGGGGCGGATCTTCGTCAACCGCAGGCGGCTCACCGGAAAACCGATCGAAGACCTCACCGACGCCGACAAGGAGTGGCTCGACCGGGAAGTCGCCAAGCTCTACGGGGGCAAACAGCCGGGCAACCACATGCGCAACTTCTTCGACTGCGTGGGGGACCGCACTCAGCCGATTTCCGACGTGTTCACCCACCATCGCACGATGACCGCCTGCCATCTGTCGAACATCGCCCTGCTCCTGAAGCGCAAGCTCCACTGGGACCCGGACAAAGAGGACTTCATCGGCGACGACCAGGCCTCCGCGCTCCGCAGCCGTCGGCAGCGCGAGCCGTACGCGATTAAGGCATGACGCGCCGAGCCAAGTTGGAGGGGACACGCCAAGAGGGTTTTCCGCGACGTTCGTTACACCGACGGTCCGCTTTCGGCGAAACCCAATTCGGAGCCAGGGTATCTTCTCAACCGCTAGCACCAAACGGTTTTTCGGCTGATTGGCGTAGGGTTTGAGACGACACACTAACCCGAAGCGCAAGCGAGGAAAGTCGCCTCTTCCCTCGCTTGCGCTTCGGGTTAGTGTGACAAGCCAAGGTTAACGCGGAGCACTTCGCGAACCGTTTGGTGCTAGCAGTCAAAGGTTCGTTTGCGGCGGCGTGGATTAGGTCGGCCAAGGCGGGC
>CAZDHR010000480.1:0-5007 GCA_964505295.1 uncultured Planctomycetaceae bacterium | reverse complement strand
CGGGGGATCGGCGTCAAGCAGTCGATCGTCCCCATTCCGTACGTGGGGGATGGGGCTCCGGCTGAAGTACATCGCCCGGCCCGAGGAGTCGAATACGACCTTCACGCACGCCGGGTCTTCGAGCTGCCGGCGGCTGCGAATCGGCGTGGCCAGGGTCGACATGACCGCGTCCGGCGCCTCTTCCAGGAGCCGAACGGCCAGATCGATCGACGGGCCGGCCAGCTCCGGCTCGTCGCCCTGGAGGTTGACCACGATATCCACGTCGGTCAGGCGCCGGGCCACCTCGGCCACGCGATCGGTGCCGCTGGCGGCCTCCGGCGAGGTCATTTCCGCCCGGCCGCCGAACGAGCGGACCGCGCCGTAGATCTCCGTGTGATCGGTCGCCACGCAGACCCCCGCCGGCCGGGTCGCCCGCCGGGCCGCCTCGTACGTGTGCTCGATGAGCGGCTTGCCCGTCTCCCGCAGGAGCAGCTTTCTGGGCAGACGCGTGGACGCCAGCCGGGCGGGGATCACCACGAAGCTCGTACTACGGACCCTCAACTTGGGGGCGGGATGGGCCATTGCGTTGGTCCTCCGTGACCACCTGCCAAAACGGAGCGTTTCTACCCGATTTCGCCGATTGGGCATAGATCAGTGGGGCCTTGTTGACCAATCCCTCCAGAAGACCGTATTGGACAGGATGAACAGGATGTTCAGGATGAGGATCAGGTCTTCATCCGATCAACCGCCCATCGCGAAATCATCCCGTTGATCCCGTTCATCCTGTCCGATTTGAGCCCATCCTTGGCAATTGCTCGGCGAGACCGATCGGTCGCGACCGTTCGTGCCCTGCCCGGGTCCTGCGAAGCCCGTGGAGCCCTCACCCCTCCTCAGGCCGGCGCGGCTCGGCGAAGAGACGCTCGAGCGAGAGGTTGAGCCCGGGCAGAAGGTCGCCGCCCTCCAGAGTCCCCGGCTCGCTCAACACGACCGAGTCGTCCGCGGAGGTGAACACGTGCACCTGACGCGTGGCCGGGTAGACGTACCACACGAGTTGAACGCCCGCGGCGAAGTAATCTTGCAGCTTGTCCTGCATCTCTTCGCGCGTATTGCCCTTGCTGATCACCTCGACGGCCAGATTCGGCGCCAGGTTCCAAAGCGCCTCGCGAGGAATCCTCCCGCCGGGCAGCCGGTCCCAACGGATGAACGACGCGTCCGGAATGCGCACGAGACCGGGAGCAAGCCGCATCATCCCGTCTGCGCCCAGCACGATCCCGAGGTTTTTCTGGTCAACGAAGTCCGCGACAAGCCGGACGATCAACACGGCCAAATACGCTTCGTAGGTCCCCACGGTCTTCTCCACCAAGACGCCGTCGACCAGTTCATAGAGCCTGTCTTCGCGGTCGTGGATCTCGACCACGTCCTCCTCGCATGCCGTGCCAGGGGGAGGAAGGCTCCGGATTCGGTTCAGCGGAATGGCACCGAACCGCTCGGCCAACTCGACGGCGGTCGCGATCGCGTGGGACATCGTAGATCCCCGAGTGGGTCGAATCCGTGTTCAGAGGACGGAAGCTGCCTGCACCCTTCATTCTCTCGTCACGGCATGGGCGAGACAAGAGCGACCCCGTAGCCGCCGAGGCCCGTTCCTGCGCCTGCTTCTCCACCCCAGAAGAGGGGCCGGAATGCGCAACCCCCAAAGGTCGTCCCCCGACACTCCTCGGCCGGACTGGTTTCTGGCCTTCGTCCATCCCCCAACCGTCTGCTACACTTGCGCAGTTCTACCCTGCTGTCGGCGCGTGGTTTCCGGCAGTCAAACGGACCTTTCCAGGCGAGGGTCAGACGGATGTGCGGAATCGTCGGATATGTCGGTCCTTCGGAGGCTACCGATTTCCTGGTCCGGGGGCTCCGCCGGCTGGAATACCGCGGTTACGACAGCTCGGGGGTGGCCACAATCCACCCGGAAGGCGGGGTCCTGACGACCCGAGTCGTCGGCCGCATCGACGACCTCGAAGCCCGGCTGACCGGCGCGCCGCAGCCCGGTCGGACCGGCATCGGGCACACCCGCTGGGCCACCCACGGGGCACCCACCGAAGAGAATGCCCACCCCCACCTCGGCGGGGACGGCCTCGTCGCCGTGGTCCACAACGGGGTGATCGAGAACTTCCAGACGCTCCGGGCCCGTCTCGAAGCCGAGGGCTACGTGTTCCGGTCGTCCACCGACACCGAGGTGATTGCCCACCTGATCGCCGACTGCCTCAGCCATCAGCCTGCGGTCGACGACGTAGCCGCCGCCGGCTACGCCCCGTTGGCCGCCGCCGTGCAGGCCGCCCTGCACCAGCTCCAGGGCACGTACGGCCTGGCGATCCTCTTCCGCGACTACCCCGAAGTGATGATCGCCGCCCGACTCGGAAGCCCGCTGATCCTCGGCGTCGGGTCGGGCGAGCACTTCGTGGCCAGCGACGCCTCGCCCCTGGCCGGGCATACCGACAAGATCGTCTATCTCTCGGATCACGAGCTGGCGGTGATCACGGCCGATTCGCTCCGGGTCGTCCACCGCGATCAGGGCCACGTGCGCCACAGCGTCGAGGTCCTCGAGATCGAGTCGGGCGACGTCGACCGCGGCGGCTACGACCACTACATGCTCAAGGAGATCTTCGAGCAGCCCGAAGCCATCGAGAACGCCATGCGGGGCCGGCTCGACGAGGACGCGGCCACGGCCCACTTCGGCGGGCTGAACCTCTCGCCCGGCGAGCTTCGGCGCGTCGAGCGGATCCTGATGACCGCCTGCGGCACGAGCTGGCACGCGGGCCTGGTCGCCGAGTACCAGATCGAGACCCTGGCCCGACTGCCCGTCGAGGTCGAGTATGCCAGCGAGCTGCGATACCGCAATCCGCCGCTACCGGGCCACACGCTGCTGTTCGCCATCACGCAGAGCGGCGAGACGGCCGACACGCTGGCCGCCTTGCGGGAGATGAAGCGTCAGGGCCACCCGACGCTGGGCATCTGCAACGTGGTCGGCAGCTCGATCGCCCAGCAGTCCGACGGCGGGGTCTACCTCCGCGCCGGCCCGGAGATCGGCGTGGCCTCGACCAAGGCGTTCACCAGCCAGTGCACCGTGACGGCGATGCTGGCCCTCCATTTCGGGCGTCTGCACCATCTCAGCTTCGACGCCGGGATGCGGATCATCCGCCAGCTCCAAGAGTTGCCCGACAAGGTCCGCCGGGCGCTGGCCACCAGCGACGAGGTCCGACGGATTGCCGCGAAGTACGCCGACTGCGACAATTTCCTTTACCTGGGCCGCCAGTTCAATTTTCCCACGGCGCTCGAGGGTGCGTTGAAGCTCAAGGAGATCAGCTACATCCACGCCGAAGGCTACCCGGCCGCGGAGATGAAGCACGGCCCCATCGCCCTGGTCGACCAGCGCACGCCCAGCGTGTTCCTCATGCCGCGAGACGCGGTCTACGACAAGGTGATGGCCAACCTCCAGGAGATCAAGGCCCGGGGCGGCCCGGTCATCGCCGTCGTGTGCGAAGGCGACACGGAAGCCGCCGGCCTGGCCGACGACGTCATCGCCGTCCCGGCGTGCGAGGACTACCTCCAGCCGATCGTCTCCATCATCCCGCTGCAACTGCTCGCCTACCACATCGCCGTCCTGCGCGGCTGCGACGTGGACAAACCGCGCAACCTGGCCAAGAGCGTCACCGTCGAGTGACCGCCTTGGCCGGCCGAATCGGCAAGACGGCGCGACGTTCGGCCCACGGTGCCGTCGCGGCGTTCGTCGTCGACCTCACGGTATCACCTCCAGCAAACGGCGGCTGCACAAAACCAGGGGCGAATCTCCCACGGGCAGCGCTTCGAACGCCGTCCGGCCCTCGCGCTCGACGCCCTCGACGGCGTAAAGTCGGCCGTCCAGCAGGTCCACGAGCACGGGTTGCCGAATCGCCTCCCCAGGCAGACTCATCCGGACCGTGCCGGCGGATCGCTCGGCGCAGGTTCCGGGTTGGACACGGAACCCTTGCGTCGGGCATCCGCGGCGGCTAGACTCGATCCTCCGTGGCCTGTTTCGTTGGACGAGATCTGCAAATCCGGGTGAGCCGATGTTGAATCCGCTGATGATTCTTCTAATCGGGGTGGTCGTCGTCGTCGGGATGATTATCGTGCTTAGGGTCAATGCATTTATTGCCCTGATCACGGCGGCGATGGTGGTGAGCCTGTTGTCGGCGGGAGAGCTGGGGGAGAAGATCTCGCGCGTGGCCGATGCGTTCGGCGACGCGGCGGCGAAGATCGGGATCGTGATCGCGCTGGCGGCGGTGATCGGTAAGTGCCTGATGGACAGCGGGGCGGCCGACCGGATCGTCCGATCGTTTCTGAAGGTGCTGGGCGAGAAGCGATCGAGCTGGGCCCTGATGGGGAGCGGTTTCGTGCTCTCCATCCCGGTCTTCTTCGACACGGTGTTCTATCTGCTGGTGCCGCTGGCCCGGTCGCTCTGGAAGCGGACCCACAAAAATTACGTGCTCTACGTGACGGCGATCGGCTGCGGCGCGGCGATCACCCATACGCTCGTGCCGCCCACGCCCGGGCCCCTGATCATGGCCGAGTTCCTCAACATCAAGCTCGGGTTGATGATCATGATGGGCGTGCTGGTGGGGTTCCCAACGGCGGTGGTGGGGCTTTGGGTCTGCCGGGTGATGAACCGGGTGTTCGACATCCCCATGCGGCCGTACAGCGGCGAGACCGAGCCGGACCCGCTGGCCGACGAGGAGCTGCCCCCGCTCTGGCTGTCGCTGTTGCCCATCCTGCTGCCCGTCATCCTCATCTGCACCAACACGGTGACGGAAACAGCGCTCAGCGAGGCGACGATTGCGGCGATGAAGAGCGGCCGGGTTTTCGACTGGCTGGGCTGGACGGCGATCTTCGGCGATCCCAACCTGGCGCTCCTGTTGTCGGCGGCCGTGGCCATGGTCACGCTGGTCCGCTACCGGCGCCTGTCGCTCAGGGACCTGGGCAAGACGACGGAGACCGCGCTGATGA
>CAZDHR010000479.1:0-5044 GCA_964505295.1 uncultured Planctomycetaceae bacterium | reverse complement strand
AGGAGAAATCGAACGAAATCACGGCCATTCCCGAGTTGATCGACCAAATCGACATTCAAGGCGCAGTCGTCACGATCGACGCGATGGGTTGCCAGAAGGCGGGGAAAAGGTGACAGCCACCAAATCTGGAGAAGTTGGAGAAGATCCCGGCCGACCAAATTGCCTGGCTTGCCCTAATTTGGTGGCTGTCACCTTTTGCTGAGTCTGACGCTTGCGGCCGCCGATCGGGGGATTACCATAGAATCGCGGCTGCCGACTGGGCGGGGGGGCTCGAGCGGGAGGCCAGGGGAGGTCTTGAAGTGGGAGCGCGTGTCGTTGTGTCAAAGCCCTCACCCTAGCCCTCTCCCAGGGGGAGAGGGGCTAGGAAACAACAAGCACGACCGGAGGTGCAACATGAGATGTTCCGTACGCCTATCACGGATCGTCGCCATCGTCGCGGTTCTTGCCGGGCTTGGTAGCGCCGGCAGCGCGGAGGGCGCGGACCCGGTTACGCTGGAAGTGGCTGCCGGGGATTGGGACCGGGAGGGAACCGTGGTGGCTGCGGAGGTGCCGGAGGGGATGCGAGGGGAGGGCGTGGTGCTCGCGCGGGTGGATAGCGGGGAAGCGGTGCCCGTGCAGTGGGAGGGTAGGGACAAGGCGCGGTTGGTTTGGATTCTTGGAGAAAAGCTCCCGGCCGGGCAGGTGCGGCGGTATCGGTTGAGTGCCACGGGCGGCCAGCCGGCCGACGAGGCGGTCAAGGTCGAGGACGACGGGAAGCACCTGAACGTGAGCGTGGGGAGGAAGCCGGTGCTGGTGTATAACCACGCCGTGGTGCCTTCGCCCGATCCCAAGCAGCCGTACTACGCCCGGAGCGGGCACATCCATCCGCTCTACAGCCCGTCGGGCCAGGTGGTCACCGACGACTTCAACCCGGACCACATGCACCAGCACGGGATCATGTTCGCCTGGACCAAGTCGACCTTCGAGGGGCGCCCGTCCAACTGCTGGGACCAGAAAGGCGGGCAGGGGACCGTCGAGCACGTGAAGGTCGAGGCGGCCGGCGGCGGGCCGGTCTTCGGCCATTTCACGGCCAGGCTGCGGCACGTGAACCTGAACGGCCCGGAGGGGCGCAAGCCGATCCTCGACGAGACGTGGGTCGTGCGCGTGTACAACGTCGGCGACCATTTCCTGTTCGACTTCACCTCGTCGCAGACCTGCGCCGGCTCGAGCCCGCTGGTGGTCGAGGAGTATCACTACGGCGGCATGGCGATCCGCGGCAGCGCGGCGTGGCCGGCGAAGTCGGGCGCCGACTTCCTGACCAGCGAGGGCAAAACCCGGGCCGACGGCAACCACTCGCGGCCCCGCTGGTGCGACATATACGGGCCGGTCGAGGGCGGGGAGGCGGGCGTGTGCATTCTCGCGCACCCGACGAACTTCCGGTTCCCGCAGCACGTGCGCCTGCACCCGTCGATGCCCTATTTCTGCTTCAGCCCGGCGGTGCTCGGCGCGTTTTCGATCGAGCCGGGCCAGCCGCCGTACGTTTCGCGGTACCGCTTCTATGTACACGACGGCCGCCCCGACCCGCAGATAGCCGAGCGCTTGTGGCACGACTACGCCGAGCCGCCGGAGGTTCGCGTGGTCGCCGAGTGACGCCGCCCGCATGGTAGGACGGGAGAACGCGTAGGGTGGGAGAACGCGTAGGGTGGGTCGAGGTACGAGACCCACGCGAGATGGTGGAAATGTGGCTTCAGAGACGTGGGTCTCGTGCCTCGACCCACCCTACGGGATGCTGTGGGGAGCGCTACTGATGTGTGCGAATCGAACGATCCTCCTGCTGACGGCTCTGGTGATTCCCTTCGGCCTCGCTTGGGGCTCGGCCCGCGCCGCACCGCCGTCGACGGAGCCGGTGGAGGGGCTCCACGAGAACACGCCCGAGGTGCACGCCTTGGTCGGGGCGCGGATCGTGGTAGCGCCGGGGCGGGTGATCGACGAGGGGACGCTGGTCGTGCGCGACGGCGTGATCGTCGCCGTGGGGCCGGAGGCGGCCGTTCCTCCCGACGCCCGCGTCTGGCCGATGGAGGGCAAAACGATCTACGCCGGCCTGATCGACGCGTACAGCCCGATCTCGATCGCCGCGGTCTCGACCAGCCGCGGGGCCCCATACTGGAATTCGCAAGTGCAGCCGCAGCGCGACGCGGCCCGAGGGTATCGCCTCGACAAGTCGCGCTCGGCCACCTTGCGCAACCAAGGCGTGACGTGCCGGCTGGTCGTGCCCGACTCGGGCGTGATCCGGGGCACCAGCGCACTAGTGACCACCGGCGACGCGCCGGGTAAAGAGGCCCTGATCGAGCCCCGCGTGGCGTTGCACATGCGGCTGACCGCCGCCCCACAGGCCGACAAGAGCAAGCGGACGTATCCCCGATCGCCGATGGGTGCGGTCGCCCTAGCCCGGCAGGCGATGTGCGACGCCGACTGGTACGCCCGGGCGTGGCAGGCCTACGAGACCGACCCGGGCCTGCCTCGGCCCGAGCGCAACGACGCCCTGGAGCGTCTGGGGGAGTACGTCGACGGCTCGAAGCTGGTGGTCATCGAGGCGAGCGACGAGCAGTACTTCCTGCGGGCGGACCGATTCGCCCGGGAGTTTGCCTTGAAGATCGCGGTCCGCGGCTCGGGGCGGGAGTACCGGCGCCTGGAGGCGATCCGCGTGACGGGCCGGCCGGTCATCGTGCCGTTGGCGTTTCCCAAGCCGCCGAACGTGGCCACGCCCGAGGCGGCTTTGGGCGTGTCGCTCGCCGACCTGATGCACTGGGACATTGCCCCGGAGAACCCGGCCCGGCTGGCCGAGGCGGGCGTGCCGATCGCGTTTTGCAGCGACGGGCTGAAAAGCCCCAAGGAGTTCCTGGGCGCGGTCCGCACGGCGGTCGAGCGCGGTCTCGACGCGAAGGCCGCCCTCGAAGCTCTCACCACCGAGCCCGCGCGGCTGTTTGGCGTGAGCGACCGGCTCGGGACGCTCGAAGTGGGCAAGGCGGCCCACCTGGTCGTGACCGACGGCGACCTGCTGGCCAAGGAGACCCGGGTGCTGGAGACGTGGGTCGACGGGCGGCGGTACGAGGTCGTCGCGGCGCCGGTGGTCGACGTGCGCGGCACCTGGCGAGTCACCCCCGCCGGACGCCGCCGGCAACGTTTCCTCCTCACGCTTTCCGGCAAGCCGGGCAAGCTCGCAGGGAAGGTCCGCTTGGACGGCAAGGGCGCCGAGGAGACGGAGCTTACGCTCGTGGGCCTGCGCGACGCCCGGTTCGGCGGCACGTTCGACGGCAAGCCGCTCGGCGCTGAAGGCGCGGTCCAGCTCTCGGCGGTCGTCTCCGCGTCGCCCGAGGGGAAGACGGCCTGGCTGGGCAGCGTCCACTGGCCCGACGGGACGACGTCGGCGATCGACGTGGAGTGGGTTGAACCGGCGGCGACCGAGCCGGCGGGCGCAAAGGGTGAATCGACCCAGGGCGAGGAGGAGACATCGAAGGACCAGTCCGAGCCGGCGCCCGCCTCGTTTCCGGTGAACTACCCGCTCGGCGCGTTCGGTCGCACGGGCCCGCCCGACGAGCCGCGGCGCGTCGCCTTCACCGGCGGCACGGTTTGGACGTGCGAGGGGCCGGGCGTGCTCGAAGGGGCCACGGTGCTCGTCGGCGAAGGCAAGATCCTCGCCGTGGGCAACGACGTGGAGGTGCCCGGCGACGCGGCCGTCGTCGACTGCTCGGGCAAGCACGTCACGCCCGGCATCATCGACTGCCACTCGCACATGGCCACCGACGGCGGCATCAACGAGGGGACGCAGGCGATCTCGGCCGAGGTCCGCATCGGCGATTTTCTCGACGCGAACGACGTCGCCATCTATCGCCAACTGGCCGGCGGGGTGACCACGTCGCACGTCCTGCACGGCTCGTCCAATCCGATCGGCGGCCAGAACCAACTGATCAAGCTCCGTTGGGGGGCGTTGCCCGAGGAGCTCAAGTTCGCCGGGGCCCCGCCGACGATCAAGTTCGCCCTGGGCGAGAACGTGAAACAGAGCAACTGGGGCGACGAGTTCACGACCCGGTATCCGCAGACGCGAATGGGCGTGGTGGAGATCATCCGCGACGCGTTCGAGACCGCCGAGGAGTATGCCGGGCGTTGGGACGCGTGGCGGCGCACGCGTCGGGGTCTGCCGCCGCGGCGCGACCTGGAGCTGGAGGCGCTGGTCGAGGTGCTGCGCCACGAGCGTTGGATCCACTGCCACGCCTATCGGCAGGACGAGGTGATTGCCCTGCTCACGACGCTGGACGACTTCGGCATCCGCGTGGCCGCCCTTCACCACATCCTGGAAGGCTACAAGGTGGCCGACGTGATCGCCCGATACGGGGCCGGCGGCTCGGCCTTCTCCGCCTGGTGGGCGTACAAATTCGAGGTCTACGATGCGATTCCCTACAACGGCGTGCTCATGCACCGGGCCGGCGTGGTCGTGTCGTTCAACTCCGACAGCCGCGAGCTGGCCCGGCACCTCAACCAGGAGGCGGCCAAGGCCATCAAATACGGCGGCCTTTCGCCCGAGGAGGCGATCCAGTTCGTCACGCTCAATCCGGCCAAGCAGCTTCTGGTGGACCAATACGTCGGCTCGCTTGCGCCGGGCAAGCACGCCGACCTGGTCGTCTGGAGCGGGCCGCCGCTGGCCAACTTCTCCCGGCCCGAGCAGACGTGGATCGACGGCCGGAAGCACTTCGATCTCGAGGAGGATCGGGCCGCCCGGCGGGAGGCCCGGGAGCGACGCGCCGCGCTGGTGCAGAAGGTGCTGGCGTCGAGCGAGGCGGCGGGGGAGGACGAGGACAAGGAGGAGAAGGACGACTGAGGGGGGGCACCATTCACCGCTCGTTCCCAGGCTCTGTTTGGGAACCGACGAGCTGGGCAGGCCCTGCCTGCCGTTCGTGGCCTCCGTTGGAGACTACGTTTCGCGCGCCGCGCAGGGCGAGGCCGAGCCTCGCGTTAGGGGCGGGCGATCAACAAGTTACCGGTTCTCTGGTGGAACGGTGGAGTAATG
>CAZDHR010000478.1:0-5051 GCA_964505295.1 uncultured Planctomycetaceae bacterium | reverse complement strand
GCTCAGAAGCACGACGATACGCAGACCCCGGAGCAGCTCGTCGACCAGGCAGACCAAGCCTTGCTGTGCGCGAAGCAATCGGGGCGCGATCGGGTCGTCCGCTTCGAATGGCTCAGCGACGCCGGCAATCTCCGGCTGGGGGACTCCGAGGAACAGGGAGGCCTATTCGAGGGCGTCGCCGCGCGACACGTGATGACCCCCATGGTCGCCTGTCTCCGGGAGGACCAGACGATCGGTCACGCCGCCGAGTTCTTCCTCCGCTCGCGGATCAACTCGACGCCCGTGGTCGACGCCCAGGGCAAGCTGGTCGGCATCCTCTCCGAGAAGGACCTGATGGCCGCCGTGGTCACGCTCGAGTGCTGGCGGCGACCCGTACGCGAGGTGATGAAGCCCAACGTCATCTGCTACGAGGAGGGCACCCCGATCCGGACCATTTACGAGTTCCTTTGCCGCGTGTCGATTCGCCGCGTGGTGATCGCCGACGACGGGCGTCCCACCGGCACGATCAGCCGGGCAACGCTCCTGCGGTGGTTCCGCAACCTGGTGATCACCCGAGGTCTGCTCGAGGCCGAGGATCTGTCGATCGACGACGATCTGGACTCCCACCGGTCGAAGGAGCGTTTGGCCGAGACCGCCGGCGAGCTCGCCCAACAGGCATCACGGCTCCACGACCGCTTCGGAGAAGACGCCGATGACCTCGTGCCTTACGTCGTCGGCGGCGCTACCCGAATGCAGGAACTGGTCAACGATCTTTTGGCTTACTCCCGCTACGCCAACGAGGCCGCCACGGGCGCCGCGGCGCTTCAGTCGATGCTCCTCAGCAGCAGCCATACGGACTGATCTCCCGGTGACGTCGCGTTGGAGCGGTTGGTCGCGACCGGATTCATGCGGTCGCGAACACTGCCACGAGGCGCCTTCTGGCGGAGGAACCTGCTGAATCGGGTTACTACCAGCGCTTCTCAAACGCCCTCTGATATTCTGATATCCGGAAAGCCTCTGAGACCGCCCGGCGAAGGAGCCAGACGTGAGCGAGCTACGTCCCTTCTGCCCATGCGGACCACCCGATCGGCAGCACGGGGCGACGCGCCCGAGGCGCGCGGTCCGCTTCCTTGGGGGTGTTTTCCTTTGGCAGTCACGCGAACCTACCGAACGGCAGCTTCCCGGCGCCGGTCGAACCGGCATTCTCGTCGCGAGCGCCGCCGGCTCTCCTGGATGGCGCGCACGCGGCACGCCAGGCAGGGCATTTGCACCCGGGCGCCGCAAGTCGGGCACCGGGCTACCGGACCGGTAGGCGCGACGAAGTCGTCGGCCCGCTCGCGTCGCAGGGCCCGGTAGTCGGGCCGTTGGCCCCGGGCGATGGCGTTCACGGTGCCCCGGCTCACGCCGACCCGCCGGGCGATCTTCCGCTGCGACAGGCCGCCCTCGTGCAACAGGCGCTCGATCTCGTCGACCACGGCAAAGGCTATCATTCGGCCACCTCCTCTTCGTCGTCCGTCTCGGGCCAGAAGTCGCCGTACTCCGGCTCGGGATCCTCCAGCGCGTCGTCCAGCTCGAAGGCGTCCCAGACGTGCTCGTCGGAAAAACCCAGGGCAAACTCGTCCCACTCATCCCAGGGATCGTCGCTTCCGCCACCCGAGCACACCGGCTCGTCCGGCCCGTCGAAAGCCCAGTTCGATTCCTCGTTCACCGTCTGCGGCCCCCTATCCAGTCGGTTCCCGGTTTCTCCACCAGGCCGCCAGGGCCTGCCGAATCACGCGGGCGAAGCGGAGCGTCTCGCCCAGCGGATGCTCGACCGGAACGATCCCCAGCTCGTATCGGTAGTAGTGCCGGCGGCGACAGAGCTTGAAGCACTGCATGCGGGTGTGCGTCAGCACGCTCCGCGGGTCTACGTCTCCCAGCTCGTCGGCCAGCTCGGGGTGAAGCGATTCGGTCGGTCGCCAACGGTCGGAGTCGGGCGTGTCGCGTCCGGAGCAGATCGCCAGGTAGGGGCAGGGCCGCCCGTAGGCCGTGCACGCGTCGCTGTTGGCGTAGTGTCGGCCGGCCCGCCGCGCAAGACGGATCTCCACGGCCGTCTGCCACAGGTCTTGCCGGTGCCGGGCCAGTTGCGCCTCGCTCCGCGCGACCACCCGCCGCTGGAAGTACCAGCCGGGGCGGCGGATCGTGTCGGCCGCAATCCGCGCGGAGTAGAGTGCGGGCGTCTCCCGCCCGTCGCCCTGAAAAAACCCCTCTCGCTCCCGCCCGTCAACCGGCCAACCGAAGTACCTCTTCCGCCTCTGTAGCTCCAGGCGTGTGCCCACGTTCTCCGGATCGGTCCTCTTGGGGTTCCCTTTGGGGACGACCCGGGGTTTGACTTGGGGGCGGCGGAGCACGTCGTAGAGAATGCCGGCCACCGGCCGGCCCTGCTGGAGCCGGGCTTGGGCGTACGTGTCGGTCTGGGTGTCGACCGCCAACCGGCGCCAGAACGGGGCGTCCCTGCGATCGATCTCCTCCCCGACGGTCTTCGACTCCAAGAGCCACTCCCGGCGATCTCGGACGACCACGCCGTCGCATCGTCCCGCCTGGGTGAAGGTCTTCGAGCGATAGCCGGTCGGCGGGTTGACGATCGGCAGATGGAACATTGGCCCGACGAGCGCGGCTTTCCAACCGCTGCGGGCCCAACGAGCGTGGTAGCCGACCATCAGGCCCCGGGCCTTGGCGGCCACCACCTCCGACTCGCGCCACCCGGCCGCGGCTCGGGCGATCGCCTCCAGCGACGCGTCGAGGGCTGCGCCGTCCGGTGGCGTCAGCGGACTGGGATTCTCGTTGTCGACCATAGGCTGGTCCTCCTTTGCGACCTCTGCCACGAAGACGCCTCGTACGGCGGGTGTGCCTTCCCAGCACAAGAGGGGCCCGTCCCGCCCGGGCCAAGGCTGGCGGCCCCCCGGCTCACGCTGAACACGGGCAAGCTAGCACGAAATATGCATCAATTCAACCCACTTTTGGACACTTTAATGCACATTTGGTGTTCGTCGCGCCCCTTTCTTTGCGCAGAACTGCACGTGGGTCCATGACCGGACCGCTCGACGTGGGGGCCTCATTTGGCTAGAATGCCAGTCAGGCAATCGGGCTTGTGTGGCTCAGACTCTGGGAGGCTTCATGACGCTCCAACCCTATGACCCCGACACGCTGGACCAATTCGCACTCCGACTGCTCGATTTGGCCGCGATCATGCGGGAGATGGCCAACCGGAGCCGAGAATGCGAAATCGAGGGCTTCTCGATGCACGACAAAAAAGCCCACGAGTGGTTCCACAACCTGGAGCGGTGGGTCCGGAAGGCTCAGGCGGAACTGGAGATGAGAATCATCGAGGCCCGCGCCCGGCGCCGGGCATTTTCGGCCTCCGATTGAGCCGGATCGTGCGGGAAAGCGGGCACGCGATGCACCGCTTCCGGGGCCTCTATTCCAGACAGAAAATGGCATTCGTTTTGCCCATTATCTGTCGCATTCTTGCACGTTCCTCCCGGCACCCCTCTTGAGGGTGTAACGGCTGGTCATGGCGGTCCCGCGGATCGTGCCAAGCTTGTCTTCTGCGGTCTGGCACACGGTCGGTTGGGTTGGGCCAGGCGCGGGCGAGAGTCTCCAGCGGGGCCTCCGGGCAGGCCGATGACACGGCCAGAGACTGCCGGCCATCGGCCGGAGGCTGCTTCCCACTGCGGTACCGATCATGCCCGTCGAGTTGATTCACACGATACTCTGCCTCGCATTCTTCGCCGTCTGGGCGATGGCAGGCGCGATCGTGGTCCGCGAGCGCTGATCCGCCCGGGAAGCAGTCTTCCCTCCCGGGTCCTCGGTGCGGCGGTCCGGTCTCGAACGGGCGGCTGCCTCGCCACGGAGTGAGTTTTCCCAAGCGAACGGGCGGTCCGGCGAGAGGTTCAGACGTCGCTTTTCAGCTTCACCTGACCGTTTCTATCGAACCAGACGAAGAGGCGCCGGCCGTCGGCGCGATAAGCCCAGGTCGTCATCTTCTCGGCGCCGAAGCTCGTGGGGTGTGATTCCTCCGGAGGGCCGAGAACGGCTTCCACGTCGTCCATGCTCATCCCCGCTAAAACCCGCTGGAAATCACGCTTCATCCCCATCTCCCATCGTGTGTGCTCGCCCTGTGGTTGAGGAGATACGTCATGACTCACCGCCGGTGGTGACCTGCGGGATCCACGTTGGGAAGATCCCGGCAGCTTGCCTACCGGTTGGCGCCCCCATGAAAAGCGAACGCCGCGCAGGGCGTGCCACCCCCATCGGTCGACTTGTTTCTGCGCGGGGCCTTACCGCAGGTTCTTGGCCAGATCGGCCTTGAGAATCTTGCCCTGCCATGGTTTCCAGCCCACGACGCGTCGCCCGCCGCTGATCACCACGCCCTCCCCCTCGCCTTCGATGCTCAGGCCCGAGTCCTCGGGATCGAGATCGAGGGGGCGTGTGAGGTAGTAGGTGCCGGGGCGGATCAGGATCTTGTGGGGGCCGGGCAGTGCCCGAGTGGCCTCCACGCCGCGCTCGACGGTGGCGAAGGGCTGCTCCTTCGTCCCGGGATGGGCGTCGTTACCCTGGATGGCGACGTAGAGCGTGTCGGCCAGTGCCCCGTAGCACGCGAGGATCAGCGTGCCGGCGGTCAGGATAGTGGCGGTCAGGATACAAGTGCGTCTTTTCATGGTTTGCCTCACGGTTCTCGCAGTTCAGACTCCCGCCCACGCGAAGTAGTAGGCACACGGCGTGTGCGTGCTACGGGAGTCGGGGAGCTACTCTTCAGCCGATTCTCACTCGGCCTTCGGCTGGCGGACCAGCACGACGCGGTCGATGTAGACGGCTTCGACCTGGTCGGGATTGTCCGACGGCGCGACCCAGAAGTACATGGTCGAGCCCAGCTTGTGAGCGCCGAGATCGAACGGCTTGTACTCCTTCCCGGCCGACTCCTCGATGGTGGCCCCGACACTCGGGATCGACTGCGCCGCGGCCGTGTGGTAGAGGCGGAGCGGCATGCCGGGGCGCTGTTCCGCCTTGGCGTGGCGCCGGGCGAGGGCGAG
>CAZDHR010000477.1:0-5051 GCA_964505295.1 uncultured Planctomycetaceae bacterium | reverse complement strand
ATTACTCCACCGTTCCACCAGAGAACCGGTAACTTGTTGATCGCCCGCCCCTAAACGCGGAAACTGTTCTTCGGCCGGTGCTCGGGAGCCAGCACGCAGAGGCAGCTCGTGCCACAGGGGTGAAGCCGTGCCCGCCACCGGTCGTGCTGAGTCGCTACCCGTTGGCGCGGGAAGCCGGGGGGCGGGTCCGCGTGCGCCGCGGGATCTTGGCCGTGCTCCATTCCTTGGTGAGGGTCTCGAAGACTTCGGGCGATTCGTAGCGGATGATGGTTTCCCCATCGGGCATGGGCCCGATCAGGCCACGGAACACGGGAAGGCCTCGCAGGTCCAGATCGGTGCTGCAATCGTCGATGCCGACCTGCGTATGACGCCTCAAGAGGTCTTCCTTGCTGTCGTAGTCGCGGATGCGAATCTGTCCGTCGGCTCCGCGAGTCACTACCCGAAACGTGTCTTTCTTCATCCGCGAACACCCTCTCTGGCTCGTACCGTCGCCCACGCACGCCCCACGAATCAACCTGGAGACTACGTATGGATATCGGCGAGTTGTCCGTCGACGACCGAGGCAATCTCTTGGGCCCGACACAGCAAGGCCATTCCCACGAACCGGCACATCGGGCAAGGTAGCCACGCTTGGCGCCTGCGACGCGCCCACGGACGACGCCGGCGGTTGGGCTGCGCGAGATCTGCCGGCTGAGGACGGCGGGGCCCAACCGATTGTTCCGAGGATGACTGCCGTGTCGCCCCAAGCGGCCTTTGCAGGATGGAACGGCTTTGCCGCGCCACGAGGGGGAGTGGCGAGTGGGGAGTGGCGAGTGGGGAGTGAGGAGACGTGACGGCCGCCGCGTCGCGCCCTGCCACTCGCCGCCTGCCACTCAGCACTCGTTTGGCCGTTGAGACTCAACTGGACGCTGCGTGCCCGGGCGTGGTATCCTGCGCCCATTCGCGTTTCAGCCCCACGCCACGCCATCCCACGCCGCCTCGTTCGGACCATGCGCCCTTTGCCCCAGCGGATCGTCGACCTGTTGATTGCGTGGCACGTCCCACTGCTGATGGTGGCGATCGTCGCGGCGGGTGTGGCGTTTGTTCCCGCCGGAGGGCTCCAGTTCGACCGGTCGATCGAGAACATGTTCGCGCCGGAGGATCCGCTGCTGGAGCCGTACGGCCGACTCAAGCGGGCGTTCGGGGGCAATGAGATCGTGCTGGCGGTCTACGTCGACGAGGAGTTGTTGCATCGGGACGGCCGAGGCATTGAGCGGCTGGCCGAGGTGAGCCGGAAGCTCGATTCGGTGCCCGGCGTCAGGGACGTGGTGAGCCTGGATCAGCCGCTGGGCCCATTGATCGTCGACGACCGGACGCGCTTGGCCCGGCCGGTCCGCGAGCTGTTCGAGGGGTACACGCACAGCGCGGACGGCAAGATCGCCGCCGTAGTCTGCCTGCTTGCCCCGGAGTCGGAAACCGAAGTGGCCAGGCAGGAGGTGATCGACCGCATGCGCGAGGTCGTCGAGACGCTTCCCGCGCCGCTTCACTCGGGGATGATCGCCGGCGAGCCGGTGATGGTGGTCGACGGGTTCCGCTACGTCGAGGCGGACGGGGCGCGGCTCGCCCGGGCTTCCACCCTGCTATTGGCCTTGACCATTCTGCTTTGCTTTCGCAGCATTCGCTGGGTGATCGTGCCTCTGGCCGTGGTGCAACTGGCGCGGCTGTTGACGCAAGCGATCCTGGTTTGGTGCGGGCTCGAGCTGAGTCTGGTCAGCTCGATGCTTACGGCGGTCGTGACGGTGGTGGGCATCGCCGCGGTCGTTCACGTGATCGTGCGGTTCCGCGAGGCCCGGCTCGGCGGCCTGTCGCCGCGGGAGGCCCTTTCGCGCGCGGGCGGGTTGCTGGCGGCGCCGATCTTCTGGGCCTGCTCGACGACCGCGGTCGGGTTCGCCTCGCTGATGGTGGCCGAGGTGGGGCCGGTGCGGGATTTCGGCCTGATGATGACCGTCGCCTCGGTGATGGTGATGGTGAGCCTGGGGCTGGTCGTGCCCGGGCTGGCACTGCTGGGTCGCTGGGACCCGGACCCCAAGCGGGCCTGGGGCGAGAAGGCGCTCGAGCGCGGGTTGAACGGCTTGATCGGCTGGGTCGAGCGGCGGCCGAAGACGGTTGGCCTGGTTTCGCTGCTGCTTGCCGGGGCGGCGGCTTTTGGCATGGTTCGACTGGAAGTGGAGAGCGACTTCACCAGGAACTTTCGCTCCGGAAGTCCGATCGTACGCTCTTACGCGTTCGTCGAAGCGAATCTCGGAGGTGCCGGCATTTGGGACGTGATCGTGCCCGCCCCGGAGCGGCTGAGCTGGAAGTATCTCAGCCGAGTGCGGCGTTTGGAGGAGCGGCTGCGGGCGGAAGTCGTGGTACCCGGTTCGGGGCGAGGGCCGACCGCGGGGCTCACGAAGGTGCTCAGTCTGGCCGACGGGGTCGTGGCCGCGTCGCCGATCGATCCCGACAAGCTGCCGCGAGGGGTCCGTCGAACGGTGATCGTGAACGTCGCCCTGCGTCTTTTTGAATTCAAAATGCCCGGCCTCTACCACGCGTTGCACGGCGAAGACCCCGAGCAGCCGGGCCGGCACTACTTGCGGATCATGCTCCGCGCCGACGAACAGCAGCCGTCGAGCCGGAAACTGGCGATCATCGCGCAGGCGGAGCGGATCTGCCACGAGGAGTTTCCGCCGTCGCCCGAGGGGCCCGGCGCGGAGGTCACCGGCTTCTTCGTGCTCCTGACCAACCTGATTCACAGTGTTTTGCGGGACCAGTGGATTACCTTCAGCGTGGCCACGGTGGGAATCGGGCTGATGATGATGGTGGCGCTCAGGAGCCCCGTGCTCGCCGTCGTGGCCCTGGTGCCGAACGCCCTGCCGATCGCCGTGGTCACCGGGCTGATGGGCTGGGTGGGGATGAAGATCAACATGGGCGCGGCGATGATCGCGGCCGTCTCGATGGGCCTCTCGATCGACTCATCGATTCACTACGTGCTCGGCTTTCGCCGCGCCCGGGACGAAGGAGCCTCGGTGGCCGACGCCTTGGCCCTCGTCCACCAGAGCGTAGGCCGGGCGATGGTCTTTTCGATCCTGGCCCTGATCGTCGGCTTCACCGCCCTGTGCGCAAGCCAGTTCGTTCCCACGGTCTACTTCGGGGCGCTGGTGAGCCTCTCGATGCTCGGTGGCCTGGCGGGCAACCTCGTGGTGCTCCCGCTTCTGGTGAAGCTGGTGACACGCGAAAGCCCGGCTCGGCCAGCCAGCCGACTGACTGGGATGGACGCCTGACGCGGCGGTTGCGTGTCGTTCAGTCGGCCGGGCGGACTTCGACGTTGTCCAGGTAGAACGTCGCTTCCTCCGCGGCCTTGCTGGCGAAGCCGATCCAGTCGAGCCGCTCGAATCCGTCTTGGCAGGCGAGGTCCTTGAAGACCCGGGGCGACCCGTCGCCGGAGAGCCAAACGGCCACGTCGAACTTGCCCGTCGACTCGTCGCCGAGCGAGCAGGCCACTTCGAAGCGGACCCACTGATCCGGCGGGATGGTCAGAAGCGTCTTGCCGCCGTGGACCACCGCACCGCCGGGCTCGATCGCCACGACAGGCCCTTGCCGGTAGCCGGCCTCGTAGTGACGCCACTGGTAGGAGAGCGAGGCGGAACGGTCGATGCGCACGTCGAACCGGCCGACCATGCGCCCCTCGGAGTACCGGCACCGCCAGAAGACGTGCGGCGTGTACGGCCGCTTCTGCCCGGGCCCATCGACGAACTTGAGGCTATGCCCGCCGCCGGCCGCCTGTTCGTCGTTCACGCGTGCCGTGTAGTGTTTGAGCTTCTCGTCCTCGTTGGTCTCGGCGCCGGGCGTGGTGCCGCCGACCGCGACCGACTCGAAGTCTTCAACGATCGGCGCCGGCGGCGCGGCGAAGCACGCCACGGCGCCCACCAGATCGGTCGCCCCCGCGCAGGACGCCTTCGCGCGGACCGTGGCCGGTTTTTCAAGCGAAAACGGGCCGACGTAAAGAGTCGACCGCCCGGTCGGCTCCGTGCCGTCGAGCGTGTAACGGATCGTCGCGCCCGGCTGGTCGCACGTAATGGTCACGGCAATCGGCTTGCGGAGCGTCTGGTCGGCCGGCGCGATCCGCGTGGTGATGCGCTTGCCCACGAATCGCTCCCGGTAGGGCGGCTCGAGGCCGGCCTCGGTAACGTCGAGGGGCTGGATGCCGAGCTTGGGCGCCGGCGAGCCGGGCCGGAATCGGAAGTCGCCCGCGTCAACGTCGACGAACATCGGGTCGGCGGCGACGCTATGCTCCTCGATCCCGAACTCTCGTTGCGTCTGGAAATGCTCCTCCGCCCAATCGGGGTCTTCGGTACAGTAGTAGAGGTTCCGGTCGGCGGCCGTGTCGCGCAGGCGGGGGGGCTCGCCGCCGCGTGTGCGCGACTGTCCCTCGTAGTACAGGACCTGGCCTTTCCTCCGCGAGTAGAGCACGTTTCGCTCGATCGTGGAGCCTTGGAGCGAGCCATAGGGGAACACGATGTAGCCGCGGTGGCGGTCGACCGGGCGGAGGTCGGCCACCACGTTGTTGATGATGTCGTTGTCGCCTTTGCTGATGAACCCTTCGCCGTGGCCCCCGGTTCGGCAGCAGACGTTGCCTTCCATGAGCGTGCCGTGCTGGTCGTCGTCGCAGCGGATCACCGCGTTCATGTATCGGCCCGTGCAATCGTGGCAGTAGTTCAGTCGCACCTGGTTGCCGCCGCCGGTGCCGGAGACGTAGATGCAGTTGCCGTCGCCGAGGGTCTCCATCGCGTGGTGAATCTCGTTGTGCTCGATGAGGTTCTTGCGTGCGTGGAGATAGGGCTCGCGCTCGGCCCACGACCACCGGGCGAACTCTTTCGGCGTCTCGTTCCAGCGGATCGTTCGCGAGCACTCACCGGGCCCGGGCGGCGTGCGGCTGATGCGGCCGGTGGCGAGGATCGCGGTGTAGGGGACGTGGTGGACGTGGTTGTGGGCGATGCGGTTCTCGCCGCTCTGCCAGGCGAAGATGGCGGCGG
>CAZDHR010000476.1:0-5052 GCA_964505295.1 uncultured Planctomycetaceae bacterium | reverse complement strand
ACTTTCGGAAATCGGCCAGCGCGTGGCTGCTGAGGTACTCCTTGGCCCGCTCGCGGTAGAGCTCGAACGGCTCGCGGATTACGACGTCTGTAGTGGCGGTCATGCGGCTCTCCCTTGGTCTCGGGCTGGCGGCTTCTTCTTGCGTTGGTCGCGTGTCGCCCGCCTCTATAAGACTTATTAGCCGCTCGCCCTCCGAATCCGCTGTGGCCACGCCAACTCATATGAGTGGTAGATGAGTGGCCGCTTGTAAGACCGTGGCCGCGATCAACAAAAACCCCAGTTTTCCCCGGGGAATTCGCGTTACGCATCCCCCAATGATCCCGGACACAATCGCGGCCAAAGTTCTTCCAAATTGGCCCGGATTTGTCCGAAATGGCCCGGTTTCGCGGCCACGGCCACTCATATGGGAAAACAGATGAGTCACAGTTGGCACGACTGTGGCCGCGTCGACGAGAACTCCCGTTTTTCTCGGGGAATTCGCGTTACGCACCCCCCATTGATCCCGGACAAGATCGCGGCCAAACGGTCCCCCATTAACCCCATTTTTGTGCCATCGATCGCGGCCAAGTGACTCACAAGAAACACAGATGGCGGCCAACTCACTCACAAGAAACACATATCGCGGCCAAACCGACACAGATGGCAACTCATATGAGTTGGTCTGACACAGATGATTTCCTAGATACATGGCCGCAATCCGCGCGGAGAATCGGGGCCTAGGCGAGCGAACCACAGGTCTTCCCAGGAGAACGCGGGCATGTACGAAAACGACTACGGCACGGCAGTCGAGCCCTGGAAGGTCGCATTGATCCGTCGCCGGGCGAAGAAAAGGGGCTTCCGTCGCGACGAAATGGCCGACGTCGAGCAGCAGATCGTGTTGGCGATGTCCGATTTCCGGTTCGACCCTGCGAAGGCGAACGGGGCCAACGAGAAGACCGTCCTGACGGCGTTGATCGACCGGCAGCTCAGCACGCTCTGTCGAGCCAAGTTGCGGCGGGAACGGAATGTGGCGTCCCAGCCCGTCGATCCCCACCACGACGAATGCATCGCGCCGGGGCACGTTATTCCGCAGGATGGCGCCGCTCTTGTCTCGGACGTCCGTGAAGCACTCGGCCGGCTTCCATCGCAGGATCGCGAAATCTGCACCGCGCTGGCCGCGGGTGAGTCGATCGACGAGATTGCCCGCACGCGGAGTTGCAGTTGGCACACCATCAAACGCCGGATCGACGACATCCGCCAACACTTCGAACGCATCGGCCTGAACGGCTGGATCTGCGGTTGAGTACCTTTGCCCCGGTTCGATACGTCATGGAAAACTTTCTGGCAAGGCCTGGACTTTTTGACCCATCTGAGCAAACTGGTCGGGTGCCGAAGCGTCCGCTTTCGCAAGCCTGGATCACGGACGAACTGATTGCCGAGACCCGGCGCACCTGGTCCCCGATCTACGGCCGCGTGATTTCGGACGATGAAGCCGTTGAGATTCTAGTGAACGTCAAGCGACTGGCAGAGGTTCTGATGCGAGCAAAGCGCGAAGGGCGAGAAGAATGAATGTCGTCATCTGGGCACGAGTGTCGTCGCGAGAACAGAAGGAAGGCTACTCGATTGACGCGCAGCTTCGGGCCGATCGAGAGAAAGCACTGAAGGCCGGTTGGAACGTGGTCCAGGAGTTCGTGGTTGCGGAGTCCGCCAAGCGGGGCGCGGAACGCACCGCCTTCAACGAGATGTTCAAATGGGTGAAGGCGAACGCGAAGAGACGGCAGATCAGGGCCATTCTCAGCCATAAGCTGGACCGCGTATGCCGCAACATGCGAGACGCGGTACGCCTGCAGGATCTCGAAGACAGCTGCGGGGTCCAGTTGGCCTTCGTGGAACACCAGTTTGGCCCGGGCGCAGCCGGGGCGCTGTCGTTCAACGTGATGGCCGCCGTCGCCCAGTACTACAGCGACAACCTGCGGTCCGAAGTGCTCAAGGGCATGGACGAGAAGGTGCGGCAAGGGTGGCCGACGGGCTCGGCGCCGTTTGGATACATGAACGTGCAAGACAACCGAGAGGAACCCGTTCAGCCGGATCCGGAGCGGAGCAAGACGCTGGTGCGCATATTCGAGTTGTACGCCCGAGGCAACGTGACATTCAAGGAATTGGCCGACCGGCTGTACGACGAGGGCCACCGGTACACCCCCAGCACGCCGCGATTCTCACGCACGGTTCTCTCGTACATTCTGAACAACCGCTTCTACATCGGCGAGCTGCGGCGGAACGGCCAGGTCTTCCAGGGCAGATATCGCCTGTTGATCGACCGGGCGACGTTTGACGCCTGCCAGGCGGTGCTCCACGGCCGCAATCGGCGGACCGGCACGTCGGGCCTGCCCTGGGCGGGTGGGCTCTTCCGGTGCGCGTACTGCGGGCAATCCATCACTGGCGAACGGATCCGGCGCCGGCTGCGGGGCGGGGGCGTACGAGAGCACGTGTACTACCGGTGTGCGAACAACAATCCGGGGCCGGACCACCCCATAGTCCGCTGGCGAGCCGAGGACCTGGAAACGGCGATCGTCGAGGATCTCGCGCGGCTCCGGCTGCCGTCGCCGGAGATCCGGGACTGGTTCCGCACGGCCTTGACGGCCGCCTTCGCGGACATCACCGATCACCGGCGGCGTCAGGTTGCCACGCTCTCGAAGCGGCGGACTGAGCTGAAGAGGATGCAGGACCGGCTACTCAACGCCTATCTGGCCGGGACGGTTGACGAGGAGGCGTTCCGGGGCAAATCGGAGGAATTGAAGCGCGAGGAGGCGAACGTGCAGGAGTCGCTCGATCAGCTTGGGGAACTGGGCCCGAATCGTGGCGAGGCGGCCCTGGCGACGTTCGATTGGGCCCAAGACGCCGCCGAATCTTGGCGCGGTTCAAACAACGCCGTTCAGCGGGAGATCCTGGATTTCGTCTGTTTGAACCGCACTTTGAGCGACGTAAACCTTTACGCCACAAAGAGAAAGCCCTTCGACGTTCTCGCCGAAGGGCCGAAATCCAGAAAGAGTCGGGGCGACTGGATTTGAACCAGCGACCTCTGCGTCCCGAACGCAGCGCTCTAGCCAGGCTGAGCTACGCCCCGGGTGGGGTGGATGATTCGTTATTTTGGGTGCGGGCTCGTTTCTACGTTCGCCAGCCCACGCAAAGCCCCCACGCTTCCAGTTTTCAGGAAATTTGCTCGACAATCTGACTGGAATACCCCCGAAACCACACGTGTTTTGCATCTCCGAGGGCGGTGCCCGTCAAAGAAACCCTTGTTTTCCAGTACGTAGAAACGAGTCTGCACCCGTTATTTTAGTGTGGGGGCCCGACCGGTCAACGGCTGATTGGAATTATTCCGTTGCGACTGACGCGGAACAGGCAGCGGCATGCGCTCGGCTTGGAGGTTCGGTGGTTCTGTTGCCCCGGATCTGGCACAGGATTCGGGTGAAGGAACGGTCTGCTCGCCTGGAATGGTGGCGTGAGTCGCCGACAGTGTAGTGCCGCGAGTCCGGAATCGTTAGCCCACCAAAGCCAGAGTCTCGCTAAATTCTCGGCGGCTTGTCCATTTTTCCTTCCAGGTTTTGGGTCTGTTCTCGGTTGCTTTCGACATGGGGCGACCGGTGTAGGTGCTAAGGCCCAGATTAGTAGTACAGAGGAGGCTGGCCGATCGCGAGTCACCGAGAATAATCACACCCCGCCGAGGAGGGGGTGCCGGGGGCCGTGCCGTCCGGCCACGCCGTTCTCCGCGCCCTCCCCCCGTGGGCCGCGAATCCGTGATCTACACTTGAACAAGCGTAGGGGCATCAGATCGACCCGACACAAGGAGCGCCCCCTTGGACCAGTTCTCTCGTGAAGTGATGCGGTTCATCGACCGAATGGACGCCCAGCATTGGCTGCTGGCGCTGTTGGCCGTGGTGGTGGTGGGCCTTTTCTGCATGCGGGGGTTCGGCTCGCGGTCGGACTACTAGAGTTTGCACTGGTAGCAAGCATCTTCTTGGGAGTGGTCGCAACTCGTGGATCTCTTGGGCCTCGAAATCCCGCTGACCGTCGCTCTGGCCGCGGTGGCCACGTTGGGCTACCTGGTCGGACGACGCTCGAACCACGCCCGCGACGACGTCGCGGTCCGATCCAGGCGCGAGCTCGATCGTGCCTGGGCCGTCGCGCGCGAGCTGGAGAGAATTGCGGGGATGGTCCGTAAGAGCCTGGCCCGACACCACGCCAGTGTGAGCAAGTTCAAGCAGCGGGTGGGCGAGCTCGACGCTCAGGGCCGGGAAGCGGCATGGATGGAGCTGTGCCGGGAGGCGGAGGAGATGCTTGCGCCGACGCTCCGCCTGGCCAACCAGATCTCCAACGCCTACGACATGATCCGCCAGCAGACCAATCATCTGATGACGTTCACCGAAGTGCGGACCGACCCGCTCACCGGCGTCTGCAACCGCCGCGGACTGGACGACGCGTTGGCCACGCAGTTCGCCATGCAGGAGCGCTACGAGATCAAGTTCTCCGTGGCGATCCTCGACCTCGACCACTTCAAGCGGATCAACGACAAGCGAGGCCATCTCGAGGGCGACCGGCTGCTCCAGCAGGTGGCGCGGCTGCTGGACGACACGGCCCGCCAGACCGACGTCGTTGCCCGCTACGGCGGCGACGAGTTCGTCGTCGTCATGCCGGAAACCGACCTGGAAGGCGCCTCGGTTTTCGCGGATCGCTTTCGGGCGAGGATCGAGACGGACCTCGCCATCACCGCGAGCGCCGGAGTGGCCTCGGCACTGGACGGCGACACCTCCGACTCGCTTCTCGAGCGAGCCGACGCCGCCCTCTATGCGGCCAAGACGGAAGGCCGCAACTGCGTGCTCCGGCACGACGGCGTCCAGATCGAATCGATCTGGGCAGAGGTACCTGCCGGTCAGAGCTGAGCCGCCTGGCACATGGCCCGCTCCAGAAAGACTGTGACACTAACCCGATCGCTTGTGCATTTTGCATCCTTTGTCACAGCTAGCCCATGTTTGGTGTAGCGCGACGTAAGTTGTTGGGGCGTAAGGGGCGGAT
>CAZDHR010000475.1:0-5054 GCA_964505295.1 uncultured Planctomycetaceae bacterium | reverse complement strand
CCGGGTGCCACTGCTGGCTTGCCCAGCAGTGCGGCGGCGCATGGGGCGAATGCCTGCCTTCTTCACGTTTTGGTGTGGCGGGCGGTTCATCGGCGAGCATCAAGGAATCCACCATTTCGCAATCACGCACTGCTGGGCAAGCCAGCAGTGCCACCCGCCCGCGCCACGCGTTGGTCCCGACACGGTCGATCGTCTTCTTGCATCCGCTTGCCTCACCCTTTTTCCGGGCCGCGGTAGAGCTTCTGGCGGAGCAGGTTCTTGTTCGACGTGAGCGGACCGGGCGTGGCGTCGTCGCGGAGGATGGTGTAGATCATGTGGTACTTCGCGTCGACGTCGTCGGCGTAGTGGACGAGCAGGGCCTCGGGGGTCATCGGCGGCTTGGGCGAGCCCCATTCCGGCAGGCGCTGGTGCGAAATCATGATGTGCTCCAGCCGGAGGAGCACGTCGGCGTCGACCGCCGCGCCGGCGCCCGCCTCGCGGACCATGTCGCGGCCCATCAGGAGGTGGCCCACCAGCTCGCCCTCGGGCGTGTACGAGGTGCCGGCCGGCTCGCAGTCGAGCTCGCGGACCTTGCCCACGTCGTGCAGGATCGCCCCGGCCACGACCAGGCCCTTGTCCAACGGCGGTTGCATGTCGGGGTAGTCGTCGGCGTACTTGTCGGCCAGGAAGGCGGCGTTTCGGGCGACGCTGAGCGTGTGCTCCAACAGTCCGCCGCAGAAGGCGTGATGGTGGCGCCGGGCGGCCGGGCACACCAGCAGCTTCTCGCGGTTGCCGCTCAGGATCGACACGACCAGCCCGCGCAGCCCGGCGTCTTCGACGTAGCGCTCGGCCAGCTTGACGAGCTCGTCGAACATGGCCTCCGGGTCGAACCGCGAGCTGGGGAGACACATCCGGGGGTCGAACCCGTCGTCGGCGTCGGCCTGGACCGTCTCGCGGATCTTGCGGATGTCGAGCTGTGGCCCGTAGGTCGTCTCGCGATACAGGGCCCGGAGCTTGTAGAAGGTGCCGGGCGTCCAGCGCTCGCGGCACTCGGCGGCCCAGGGCGAATCGCTCCAGACGGGAAAGCTCACCTCGCGCCCGGCGTCGCGGAACGCCACCTTGAGATACGGCTTCCCGTCCCGCGTGGTCAGCTCCTCCTTGGCGGTCATCAGCACGAACAGGTCGGCCTCCTGGCCGTGGACCATTTTCGACAACGCAACGATCGGCATCGATTTGGGCGACATGAGGCCGGTTTCCTATTGGACAAGAAGGAGTTGCGAGCCGATGACAACATAGCTTCCACACAAGCGGGGTGTCAACAGGGCAGGGGTGTCGACTCCACCGCCCGGCCGCGGAAGACACAGCCCCTCCACCCGGCAAGGCAACGGGCGCAAAACCGCCCGGCTCGGCCTTTCTTATCAAGACTGCCCACTCTCCCGCCCGAAACCAGATACGGGGCGGTGTATCGCCGGAACGCAGGGTGGAATCCAGGATGCTCGGTAAGTCGCGCAAGCCACGTCGTCCGAAGCCGCTTGGGGCACGGAGCCTCGCCCGGGTGTGGGTCGATGGGTTCGTCGAGTACGCGGCCGGGGAGTGCCATCTGGCCGACAATACGGTGGCCGCGTATCGGCGCGACCTGCGGCGGTTCCTCGAGTGGCTCGACGGCCGGAGCATCCCGCAGCTCACGATCCGCGACCTGGCCGACTACGCCACGTGGCTCCACCAGAAGGAGCTCGGCCCGGCCACCCTGGCGCGCCACCTCGTCTCGCTCCGCGTCTTCTTCCGCTACCTCCAGTTGGAAGGCGTACTGAAGGACAATCTGGCCGAGCTCTTGGGGAGCCAGAAGCTCTGGCAGCGGGTGCCCGTGGTGCTCAGCCCGCAACAGATCAACGGGCTGTTTGAAAGCCCGCGCAAAAGCGACCCGTGCTGGCGGCGCGACCGGGCCCTTCTGGAGATGCTCTACGCGACCGGCTGCCGGGCGAGCGAGGTGTCGAACCTCAAGCTTCGCGACGTGCACCTGGACGACGGCTTCGCCATGTGCCGCGGCAAGGGGAACAAGGAGCGGCTGGTCCCGCTCGGCGGTCGGGCCGCCGAGGCCTTTCGCTTCTACCTGGACGAGGAGCGCCCGGGGTTGGCCGCTCGGGTGGAGGCCGACCCGGCCTGGGCGTTTCTGTCCTATCGAGGGCGAAGGCTCCGCCGGGAGCGGATCTGGGAGCTGTTGAAGAAGTACGCCCGGCGCGTCGGCGCCCCGACGGCCGTCAGCCCGCACACCATGCGGCACAGCTTCGCCACGCATCTCTTGGCCGGCGGCGCTGACTTGCGCCAGGTGCAGGAGATGCTCGGCCACGCCAGCATCGCCACCACGCAGATCTACACCCACGTCGACCCCACGCGACTCAAGGCCGTGCACCGGAAGTTTCACCCCCGGGCGTGAGAGAACGTGCCGGGGCTTGGCGTGGCGGGCCGTTTTCTGGTAGGGTGCAGCCGTGGTGGGACGACCGTTTGCCGGGGACGCGCCATGCCCGACGTCGTAAGACGGCTCTTGTGGGCTCTCGCGTGGATCGTGATTCTCGCGGTTGCGGCGGGCACGATCTTCCTGGGCCTGATCGCGCTTCTGAGTGCCATCTCCGAATCGACGCTCCAGAAGCAGATCGCGGCGATTCGGGCGGCGAGCGACCCGACTTCTCTGGCGGCGCTGCGGAACCGGTCCATTCCGCCGGAGGAAGACGCCGGCGAGTTTCTGGCTCGCGCCCGGAAGGGGCTCCTCGCCATTGTCGAAGCGTTGGACAAGGTCCGCCGAAGCGAGACGTACCAGCAGGGCCGGCCCACCGAGCCGGAAGTGAAAGCGATTCAAGCGGCCCTGAAAGCCCACGCCGAGGCGGTTTCGCTTGTCGAGCAGGCAACGGCCTGTGACGACTACGTTCCGCGCGGAGACCACGAGGCCAGCCGTGCCGCGATACGGGCGCTCCAAGCCCGGATTGTGACGCTTTTGGGTCAAGGCAGGCGGGACGAGTCGCTCGGTGACTGCGTGGCCATGTTCCGGCTCGCGCGGCTTCTTGAGAAGAGGCCCACGGTCGCCGGCTACTTGGTGGCGCTGGCCTGCCGCGGCCTGGCCGTGGAAAGCGCCAACCTCGTGCTGCGGAGCGGGCCGGTCTCGCCCGACGCGCGCCAATCGCTCGACGCGGAGCTGGCGCGTCAGGAAGGCGCCGAGGGATACGGGGCGATGTTGAAGACCGCGCGGGCCGACGGGCTACAGAAGATAATCGGCCGTCCCGCGGACGGATGGCTTGGAAAAGCCCGGCGAAGCCAGGAGGCAAGTGCCTACATCGAGGACTTCGAAGAATTGCTCTCGCGGGCTTCAGGCACCTACTCGGAATTCAAACGGGCCGAGAGCGCGCTGAGCCTTTCGCCGGCGGCCCGGGATTGGCTTCCCACGCTCCGGGCAGCCCGGAACCCGATGGAACGCACGAGGGCCCAGGTCCGCTGCCTCCGCGTGAAGAAGCTGTCCGAAGGGTGGCTCATCTATTCGGTCGGCACCAACAAGACGGACGAGGGCGGCCAGATCGCCCCCTTCCGCGATTTCGGCGTAGCGCCGCTTGCACCTTCGGCCGAAGAGACCGAGACAGAGAATCCGGATTAGAGACGGGGCCGAATTCCTCAGCCCCCCGCGCGCCAGGCTGGCGCTGATGATCGGCCTGACGAGCTACACGGCCCTCGTGGCCGTCCAGGTCACCGTTCCCCGGCCGGGCACCG
The DNA here is from genome assembly GCA_964505295.1 of uncultured Planctomycetaceae bacterium. Lineage (GTDB taxonomy): Bacteria > Planctomycetota > Planctomycetia > Pirellulales > Thermoguttaceae > DATKZH01. The sequence continues at coordinate 1,322 of CAZDHR010000475.1, read as the reverse complement.
CGACCCCTCGTCGCGTCCCGATTGCCGCCCCTCCAGGCGATCCACAAGCGGCCGCACCAGTGCATTACGCGCCTATGCGTCGAAAGCATGTATTGCATATCGCAACGATGCGGTGGCGGGTCGATTCCGGACCCTTGTGATACAAGTGATTTACTCAACACGGTTTGCGGCCTGGGATTCGTTTCCGTCGTGTGTTGGGCACACCGGTTGCATTTGCGTCGGACCATGAGGATCGCCATCCCAATCGCCGACGACAGGATTTCCCCGGTCTTCGACGTGGCCAGGCGACTGCTCGTGGCGGATGCCGAGCAAGGCGTGGTGGCAAGCCGGACCGAGGAGGCCCTGGAAGAACAGTCGCCCGAGCTTCGGGCCCGGCGCATCGCCGAGCTAAGTGTGAACGTGCTCATCTGCGGGGCGATCTCCCGACCACTCGAATCGATGCTGGTCTCGGCGGGGGTGGAAGTGATTCCGCAGACCTGCGGGCAAGTGGACGAGGTGCTTCGGACGTTCCTGTCCGGCCAGCTCGTGGGCGATGCCTTCGTGATGCCGGGTTGCTGCGGTCGCCGCCGCCGGTTTCGAGGCGGTCGCCGCAGGGGGCGGCGCCGCTAGAGGAAGGAGACCTGCGGTCGGCGATTTCGGCGAGGTCGGGAGACCTTCGCCGAGCGCGGACTGTGGTTCGCGTTGCGCGATCGCGAGCACTTTGAGAAACGTGACGAAATGCCCAGAGAGAACCCTTTTTTCGACAAAGGAGCACTACGATGCCAGGTGGAGATGGAAGCGGCCCGATGGGTATGGGCCCGATGACGGGGCGTGGAGCAGGCTATTGCGCGGGTTACGCGACGCCGGGGTTCGCCAATCGCGGGCCGGGATTCGGTTTCTGGGGCGGCGGACGCGGGCGAGGCCGTGGCCGGCGGAACTGGTTTTACGCGACCGGCGTGCCGGGTTGGCAGCGGGCGGCTTGGGGTTGGCCTTCCTATGGCTTCGCGGGGGGCGTCGGCGCCCCGAGCGCCCCGGTGGTCGCCCCGTCGGCCATGACCCGCGACCAGGAGCTTGATCTGCTCAGGCGTCAGGCGGAAGGTTTCGCCGGCACGCTGGACGAGATCAGGAGGCGGATCGAGGAGCTGGAAGCCCAAGGGGCACAGAAGTAGAGCAACCGAGCATGGACCGTGGCGAACGTCGGGACGGTCGCCTAGCGCGCCGCCCCGGCGCTGCACGATTCGACAATTCGTATCTGCTCAGCCATCTGAAGTAGATGTAAGAAGAGGGAAAATGGAAAAGAGGGAAAACGGAAAGCGAGCAATTCCAAAGCTGGAGGAGGCCAT